>JBDTMB010000668.1:0-2829 GCA_039934485.1 Vicinamibacterales bacterium | reverse complement strand
CAGGTGGCCCACTTTCTGAGCGGCGTACTGGCCTACTTTCCGAGCGGCGCAACCACCAGGCAGATCCGCTTGACCAGATTGCTGTCTGCAAACCTGTGCGGCACTTAGCTAGACCGCGTACCCGAATCAGACTCTCGCCCGACCTGCGCTCGTTCGCGCGCTAACCCAACCGACTGTCCGCCGCGCGCCTTGGCGAGTTCGTGGCACGGACGATTCGCGCTACGGCTCCATTCGTTTGTCTAGGCACCTGAGCGGCGTCACCGCGAGATCCAAGCGGCCACGGGATAGTGGTCGCTCACCTCAAAGCACGCCGACGTCAGAACCTCGCAGATGATTCCGGGCTGCCATCGAGCCGGCACAAAGATCCCATCGCAATGATACGGAGTCGACTTCCCTGGGGTCTTGTCGCCTGACCACCGGAGCGTTTGGGCCAATGAGCGTCCGGGGTGAGCGGCTCCCCAGCACGATACGAGCCCAAGATCTCCAAAATGGGTCAGCGCCTCTTGCTCTGCCGCGGTCGTCTCGAGCTGCTCGCCCGCCTTGCGGTGACCGAGCGAGAGAAAGTTGAAATCACCTCCAATAATCAAGTCAGCCTGAAGAGGCAACTGCGCCCGAATGGCAGCAAGAATGCTTACAACCTCCTCGACATACGGACGGCGGGGTCGAGCGGGGTTGCTTGTTGGCGCGTGAACGCTGAAAGCCAACAGACGGCGTTCGTGATGCTGCCCTCCATCGAGCCATTCACCTCCGACAACCCATCCTTCGTACCCTGCGATGGGGATGGACCGAATGGCTCCCTTCGAAACGAGAACCGCGCTTCCACGGTCGTGATGTGGCACATTCGCCCAAGCTCCCTGTGAAAGAGTGCCCGGCGGCCGTCTAGACTCTTGCAGAAGAAGGATATCCGCACCCAGAGCAGCCTGAAGACGTGGCCACGTTGCCGAGCCGTTGTCGTGTTTCAGATTCCAGGTGACTATACGCACAGTGAGATCTCCTCCGTCTGTCTCCCGGACGTCGCATGAGCCGCAGCGGCTGATGATTGCCACCCGAAGTCGGCTGTAATGTTGGTTAGGCCGTGACGTCCAAGCCCGCAAGGTGCAACGCGTGGCGAACCATTTGAAGTTCTGCGGCATCCCCTCGAAGGGACTGCCAACTGCGCCGGCCAACATTGGCAGGGCGGAGGCAAGGATGAGTCAGGGCCACCAGAGCGCAGGCGTGATCGGCCTGCGAAAACGATGCCGCCGCGATTGTCGAAAGGCCGGCTTCATCCAGGTCGCGGAAACCATGGCACTCTCCCCAGCCAGACAACTCAGGCGAGAGGGGCGCAAGAAAGGGCGGCACGAATGCGCCAAGAGCCAAGATGAGGCGAGGACGTTGGACTTGGAGTTGGCGAATGAAGAACGCTTGGCAGCGCTGGACGAACGCGGGATCGCGAGAGCCAGGAAAGCGCCCAGTGGTGGCCTCGCCGTCCCGTAACCCCATGTAGACGTTCGTAAAGAAGCACGTCTCTGGGGAAATCGGCACGGCCCGCAGCAGATTCAGAAGGTGGCGCCAAGTGGGAGAGTTAAGATTCTCGGCGATGTTTCGCTGGGCCCATTCATAGCCCGCACGCGAGTGGAAGTCGTGACCGAGAACCATCACGCCGCCGATCGGTAACGGAGGCACCTCCGTCGCAGCCTCACACCAAAGGCCAGTGCCGCCTGGGAAGAAGCTGGTGCCAGCAATTTGCTCAGGAACTGAGCACACGCCCGGCGGATATGGCTCGACCGCGTGGACCTTACTCCAGAGCCGCCTTGACGCATGATCGTTTGGAAACAGCTTCACCTCTCAACGTTCTCCATCATCAGCAGGGTGCAGGGCATGGTTCCAATGACGTAAGTCGATGTCGATCGTCCGCGGCTTAGAGGACGTTCGCAGGATTGGCGTTGGTAGGCTGCCCCTCAAGAAGTGAGTTTGACCATACTCGGCGGCCAATCTAATCCCAATCCGGAAGGTGGCTCTCAACGTTGCACCGTGGACATCGACGTGGGTGAGCCTCTGGATGCTGTGCGGCGAGCCCACGAACCCTCTCCACGACGTCAGTTGCACTATACCCATGACCCTGGTTGTCGTCCCAGTACCGAGTTGGCGGCCGACTCACCATTCGAGCACCGCGGACCGGGCACTCAAGCGCATGAACCGTCAGATCAAAGTGCGGTCCCAACGCTTCGTGCAACTGAGACGGGCAATCGTTCGCACCGCCGTGGACGTTCTTCGATTCCAGGTCAACGTTGATTACGTAAGTCACGACTGCACTCCTTCGACTGGGCTCCCGTCCTCGACGACGGTTGTCTGCCATGATTCGAATGTAGCTCGCTGCAAATCAAACAACAGAGTTGTCGTAGGCTGACCAGTATAATCGGCGGCCTGTTGTAGCCCGCGGCGACTTCGGGAGTGCCAAGGGGCCGACACGTCACCCTTCTTCACCCGAAACAACCCATCTCGGCACGAATGCGAGTCGACGCCCTGCTCCTTGCCTTGAATAATGACGTGGCGGTCTTGACGCCGCAAGGAGAAGGTCTAGCCCTTGGAACCACGCGATCAAGACGACCGCCAGACCGCCGGTCGCGAATGGGCTGGCCGCCACGGGTGCGATCTAGACACACATGAGCGAGAGAACAATCGAGGCTCCATCGATTTGCGCGACGGCCTCTCGCGTGATCTCAATCTCCCGAACGGACCAGAAAGAGAGTCAGTTCGACACCGCGATCGCGACTATCGCCTGAACGGCTCCGTCGTGCGCACGTTGGCGACTGTGGGAGCGTTCCGCGTGGTCTCAGAGCGCGACCT
>JBDTMB010000667.1:0-2834 GCA_039934485.1 Vicinamibacterales bacterium | reverse complement strand
GATTTCCTCGAGCAACGCCGCTTGCGCGTCGGCGATCGAGCCCCCGTTCGAGAGCACCGCCGACGCCGCCGTGGCGCGCACCACGGTGGGGGCCACCGAGCCAATGGCCACACGCACGTCGGCGCCGCGCACGCCGGCCATCATCACTTTTGAAATTGCCTGGGCCCGCCGCGTGCCCACTTTCCTCCACCACTGGCGCCCGTCGATCGGGGGGATCTCGATGGCCGTGATCAACTCGTGCGGCGCCTTCACGCTGGTGCGATAGCCGGTGTAGTAGTCGTTGAACGGCACGCTGCGCTGGCCGCCGGCGCCGCGGAGAATCACACGGGCGTTGGCGACGGCCAGCACCGGCAGCGTGTCGCCGGCCGGCGACGCGTTGGCGATGTTGCCGCCGAGCGTGCCGCGGTTCTGGATCTGCGCGCCGCCCACTTCCTTCGCCGCGGCCACCAGCATCGGCACCCGCTTGCGCACGAGCGGCGACGCGATGAGCGCCGTGTAGGTGGTGAGCGCGCCGATCCGCAGCGTGTCTTTCACCAGGCGAATGCCGCGCAGTTCATCAAGGCCCCACAGGTCGATGAACTGCCGCTGTGGCAGCGTCGCGAAATGCAGGCCCACCATCACGTCGGTGCAGCCGGCGATCGGGGTGAGCGAGGGATCGTCGCGCAACATCGCCAGCGCGCTCCTCAGCGAACGCGGCCGGTGCAGGGTGAGGGTGCTAACGGCTGTTGGCACGCGCGCGCCGCCCGGTCCTGGTTGGATTGGTGTTCTTCGTGGTGGCCTTTCTTGCGGCCCGAACCGAGCGGAAGATGCTCAGATAGCCCGTGCACCGGCACAAGTTGCCGGCCAGCGCCGTCTTGATCTCGTCCTCCGATGCGCCGGGCTTGATCGGCATTGCCGCCAGGATCATCCCGGGCGTGCAGATGCCGCACTGCGCGCCGCCGAGGCGGACAAAGGCGTCCTGCAGCGCGCGGCCGGATTTCGATTGCGCGACGCCTTCAATCGTCGTGATGCGGGCACCTTCGACGTGCGCGGCGGGGACCAGGCACGAATCCACGGCCACGCCGTCGACGAGCACCGTGCAGGCGCCGCACTCGCCTTCGCCGCAGCCCTCCTTCGTTCCCGTCAGCGCACAGTCTTCGCGCAGCACATCGAGCAGCCGCTTCATCGGGTGCACGTCGAGGGTGCGTTTCTTGCCGTTGATGGTGCAGTGCATCAGGCTGGGCGAGGGCTAAAGCCCTCGCCCTCCATTCTTCCTTACGCCATTCTTCCTTACGCCATTCTTCCTTACGCCCATCAATCGTTCGGGCGTCGCGGGGATTTCGCGGATGTCGTAGCCGCAGTGGCGGAGGGCGTTGATCACCGCCGGCGCGGGGCCGTCGATCGGCATTTCGCCCACGCCCTTGGCGCCATAGGGGCCGTGCTTGTAGGGCCGCTCGAGAATCGCCACGTCCATCGGCGCCGCGTCCAGCGGGGTCGGGATGATGTAGTTGGTGAGCGTCGAGTTGGCCATGCGGCCATCGCGCATCACCACTTCTTCGATCAGCGCGTAGCCGATCCCCTGGGCGGTGCCGCCTTCGATCTGGCCTTCCGCCATCATCGGGTGAATCGCCTTGCCGATCTCGGCCACCGCCGTGACGAGGAGCGGCCTCACCTCACACGTGTCCGGATCGACCTCGAGTTCGACGACGTTGCAGCCCCAGCCGTAACTGCCGTAGGCGTCGCCGCGGTAGTCGTGGTCATCCCAGGCCAGTCCGGGCGGCGGGGTGTATTGCTCGGTGACGATGAAGCCGCCGTGGCGCCTGAAGTACTGCGCCGGCGTCAGCTTGCCGAGCCGCCTGCGCATCTGGATGGCGCAGCGTTCCAGGAGCTTCCCGACCACCATGCACGTGCGCGATGCCACGGTGGGGCCGCTGTCGGGCACTTCATCGGTATCGACTTCATTGACGTCAATACACCCAAACGGCAGGCCCAACGCATCCGCCACGATCTGCGCATGCATGGTCCGCGTGCCCTGCCCGATTTCGGTGCTGGCCACGCGTATGCGCGCGCCGGTGGCGGTGAGTTCCAGCGACGCCTTCGAGGCGAGCTTCACTTCTCCGGCGCCGGTGAAACCGGAGCCGTGGAAGAACAACGACAAGCCGATGCCTTTCGAGGTGCCTTTCCACTGGCGACGTTTCACCTTGAAGCCCGAGCGGCGCACCGCCTCGCGCAACACCGGCAGCGCGCTGGCGTCGGCGCCAAGCTTCTGGCCGGTCGCAGTGGTGTCGCCCGGCTTGAGCGCGTTCAGTTCGCGGACACGGACCGGATCGAGGCCGAGCGCCTCGGCGACGCGGTCGAGGTGCGCCTCGATGCCGAACTGCGTCTGCGGCGCGCCGAAACCGCGGAACGCGCCGTTGGGAGGTGTATTGGTCATCATCGCGCGGCCGTGGATCCGGATGTTGCTGCACCGGTACGGGCCGGCGGCGTGAATGACGCCGCGCGACAGCACCACCGCGCTCAGCGTGGCATAGGCGCCGCCGTCGAAGACCACGTCCACATCCATCGCGGTCAGGCGTCCGTCCCTGGTCACACCGGTGCGGTGCCGGATGATTGCCGGGTGCCGCTTCGTCGTCGCCAGCAGATCTTCGACGCGGTCGTAGATCATCTTGACGGGACGCCCGGTCTTGCGCGCGAGGATGGCGGCGTGGCACGCGAGCATCGAGGGGTATTCCTCCTTGCCGCCAAAGCCGCCACCGGTCTCGGCCTGGATGACGCGGACCCGATCCGGCGGCAGGCCCATCAACACCACCAGCGCCTTGTGCACGTAGTACGGGCACTGCAGCGAGCCGTAGACC
>JBDTMB010000666.1:0-2838 GCA_039934485.1 Vicinamibacterales bacterium | reverse complement strand
AACGCCCGCTGAGCGGCAATGGCCTTCCAGGTCTTGCTCCGTGGCCTCCGTGGTCAACGTGGTTAGCGTCCGTCACCGCACGAGGCCGGTGATGCCAGTCCTTCAATCTGGGTTCCAGTGCTGCGACACGTACATAAACCACGGAGCATGCGGAGGACACGGAGAAACTCTTGAAAAACGCCCGCTGAGCGGCAATGGCCTTCCAGGTCTTGCTCCGTGGCCTCCGTGGTCTCCGTGGTTAGCGTCCGTTACAGCACGACGCGTGTGATGCCATCTTTCAACCTGCACTTGTTGAAGTTGAGGATTAGACCCACGCGCAGGTTCGTGATTCTCAGATAGGTCAGCATTTGAGCTCGGAACACCGGTTCGAATCTCAAGACGCTTTTGATCTCGACCACGGCTTGGCCTTCAACGACGAGGTCGGGCCGATAGCTGCCCACGTGTATCCCGTCGTACGACAGTGGAATCAGCGGGTCGCGCTCGAACTTGATGCCAGCTTTGGCCAGTTCGATGCAGAGCGCGGTGTGATAAGCGCTCTCGAGCAGGCCAGCGCCCAAGCTCTCGTGCACCCTAATGGCGCAGCCAATGATGCTTTCGGTAATGGCGGTATTGTGATCCATGCCCCAGGAAAGGAGCACGACGCGTGCCGAATGAATTTCCTAGAAAATCCTGGGATTGGCGGGCTGCGGATCGAAGAATTAGCGACGTCGAACGAGCTTGAGTGTTGAAGAAACTTCTACGACACATGAACCACGGAGGCCACGGAGGCCACGGAGAAACAATTGGATGATGCCGCTGAGCGGCAATGGTCTTCCAGGTCTTGCTCCGTGGCCTCCGTGCGCTCCGTGGTCGACGTACGTTAACTGGATCTGGCGAGTTGGATGAGCCCGAAGACATTCAGGAACAGGATCCTGATCCGCCGAATCAATGCGAGCGTGACGCCGGTGACGGGACCGTAGCCGAGCATTTGCGCGACGGCGCCGGAACCGGCCTCATCGACGCCGAGGCGGTATGGGATGAACTTAAACGCCACGGTGACGAACCGGCCGGCGCTCTCCATCAGAAACGCGTCCACCAGCGTCGTGCCGGCACCACCCGGCAGCAGCCGCAGCACCACAAACACCTCGGTGACCGCGGCAACATGGAAAGCCACTTCCCAGATACCCACCCGCGCCAGGCGGGCCACGGGCCACTGCAGGACACCGTAGATCCGCGCCTCCACCTCGCGCAGGGCCGCGGCCGGCGCGTCGGCTTTGCCGGCGAGCCTGGTGATGATCGGCGCGAGCCTCGACAGCACCGCCGGCTGCGTGCGCGCGGCCCAAAGAAAGGCGATGCCGCCGATCACCGCGCCGGCGACGATCGCCTCGGCAAAGTACTCGAGGGTGGGCGGCACACTGGCACGCTGAAAGAACAGCCAGGTCCCCGAGAGCAGGACGGTCGCCACCGACAGCGTGTAGAAGGCATTCTCGATCGTGACCGAGGCGATGCTGGTCACCGTCGAAACGCGCGTCCGCGCCATCATCACCTTGGCGGGTTCGCTGGCCAGCAAGCCGAGCGGCGTCAGATTGCCGAGCGCGTCGGCGGCCAACATCGCGCCGAAGGCGGCACTAAACGGGAGCGCTGCTTCCGGGCCCGCGCCCCCCGACTGCTCGGCACAGACCACCCACGCCCGGGCCCGAAACACCATCCGGACGGCGCCCAGCGCGACCACCAGCAGGAACGCCCAGCCGACGCTGGCGATGCCCGTGACCACGGCACTCCAGCCAACCTGTCGGATTGTGAATGCCAGGAGTGCCGCGCCAAAAACCGCGGTGAGAAGTCTGATGACCAACGATGCCCAGTATAATCGCCCCGTTGCTTTCCGATTCGGCAGGAGGCCCGCGTCATGGCAGAACGACTCGTCGGCTCGAACTACATCACGCCCGATATCGTCGCCAAGGTCACCGGCCGCGCCCGCTACGCCGAAGACTTCCGCGCCGACGGCATGCTCTTCTGCAAGTTGATGTGCAGCGAGCGTCCGCACGCGCGCGTGATCAGCAAGGATCTGAGCCGCGCGCTGGCGCTGCCCGGCGTGCGCGCGATCCTAACTGCCGAGGATGTGCCGCAGTTGGGCGGGACTGCCGAACACTGCCTGACCAACGAGCCGCTGTACGCCGGCGAGCCGATCCTGGCGGTCGCCGCGGTCAGCGAGGAGATCGCCGCCGATGCGATCGAACTGATTCGCCTCGACCTCGAACCCCTTCCGCACACTACCGACCCGCTCGAAAGCCTGCGGCCGGGCAGCCCGAACGCGCGCACCGAAGGCAATGTGTGGGCGCCCCCGGCCCCCCCGGCGCCGGGACAGCCGCCGCGTGCGTCGGTCACTGCCCTCAAGTGGACGGAGGCGGAATTCGCTGAAGCGGCCGAAGGCCGCATGCCGATGGGCAAGCCGATGGAGGAATGGCAGTTCGGCGACCTCGATGCGGAGTTCAAGAACGCCGACCTCGTCCTCGACGAAACCTTCGTCGTCCAATCCACCGGCCACCATCCGCTGGAAACCCGCAGCGCGATGGCCTACTGGCAGAACGGCAAGCTCCACCTGCACTGCTCCACCCAGAGCGTGGTTCGGACAGTGGACGCCGTGGCGCGCTGGGTCGGCATCGAGCCCAAAAACCTCGTCTTGATCTCTGAATACACGGGCGGCGGCTTTGGCAGCAAGGGCGGCGGCGCGGTGTCGATGGCGATCCCGGCGCTGCTCTCCAAGAAGGCCAACGCGCCGGTGATGATGCGCATCAGCCGCGAGGAAGAAAGCTACATCGGCCGCGCCCGCACCAACATGACCGGGCGGGCGAAGGTTGG
>JBDTMB010000665.1:0-2853 GCA_039934485.1 Vicinamibacterales bacterium | reverse complement strand
AAGCCATCGCCCTCCACGCACCAGCGACGGCTAAAGCCATCGCCCTCCACGCACCGGCGACGGCTAAAGCCATCGCCCTCCACGCACCAGCGACGGCTAAAGCCATCGCCCTCCACACACCGGCGACGGCTAAAGCCATCGCCCTCCACGCACCGGCGACGGCTGGAGCCATCGCCCTCCACGCACCGGCGACGGCTGAAGCCGTCGCTCTCCAGGACAAGTATCCCGACCCCACCGTGCGCGTGCTCACGCAGCGCGAGCAGAACGACATCGTCACGCCGTGGATCAAGAAGCGGTTCGACACCGTGCTCGGGCCGTTGATGACACGCGAGGGGATCGACATGTGGATCATCCCGACCCGCGAGTACAACGAGGACCCGGTGTTCGCCTCGATGTCGCCGCTCACCTACTACGCGTCGCGGCGGCGAACCATCCTCGTCTTCTTCAACCCCGGCGGTGGCAAGCCCGTGGAGCGCTACTCCATCGGCCGCTTCGACTACGACAAGATCTACACGATGTATCCGACCGCGAACGACGGGCAGTGGGAGGGATTGCGCAAGCTCGTCGACGAGAAGCAGCCGAAAGTGATCGGCATCAACGAGTCGGACGCCTGGAACCACGCCGACGGCATCACCGCGAACGAGAAGCGCCGCCTGCTCGACGCGCTCGGCCCCGCGAACGCCGCGAAGGTCAAGTCCGCGGAGATGCTCGCGGTGGGCTGGCTCGAGGTGAAGATCCCCGAGGAGCTCGAGGGCTATCGCCACGTGATGAAGGTCGCGCACCTGGTGATCAAGGAAGCTTTCTCGAACAAGGTGATCACGCCCGGCAAGACGACCAACGACGACGTGGCGTGGTGGATGCGGCAGCGCGTCGTGGAGATGGGGCTCGGCAAGTGGTTCCACCCGTCGATCACGATCTGGCGGCAGGGCGAGAAGACCAACCCGCAAGGCGTGATCCTGCCCGGCGACATGCTTCACACCGACTTCGGCATCGTCTATCTCGGCCTCTCCACCGACACGCAGCACAACGCCTATGTGTTGAAGCCCGGCGAAACCGACGCACCCGCGGGGTTGAAGGCGGGACTCAAGGCCGGCAACCGGCTCCAGGAATTGACGATGCAGTACGCGCGGCTCGAGCGGACCGGCAACCAGGCGCTCGGCGACGCGCTGGAACAGGCAAAAAAGGAAGGGCTCGTGCCGTCGATCTACTGTCACCCGATTGGCTATCACGGCCACGCCGCCGGGCCGCCGATCGGCATGACGGACTATCAACAGGGCGTCCCGGTTCGCGGCGACTACGTATTCCGGCCGAATACGTGGCACTCGATCGAGTTGAACGTGACCCACAACGTGCCCGAATGGGGGAACCAGCCGGTGCGCTTCGCGCTGGAGGAGGATGCGGCGCTGATGCCGGGCGGGAAGTGGGACTGGATCGACGGTAGACAGGAAAATTTCTACCTGATAAAGCCTTAGGCTTGATCAAGTTATGGCTGGTCTGCTACACTGTGCTACATGATGGCTGCCAGCAAATACGTCCCGGTTCGGCGGCGCCAGCCGCGACCCAACGTCGGTGTCCGCGAGCTGCGGCAGAACCTGTCGATCTATCTCGATCGCGTCAAGACCGGCGAGACGCTCAGGGTCACCGAACACGGGCACGTCGTGGCGCTGCTCTCGCCGCTGCCTGCCGCCAAGCTGTCGCAACTGGAGCAGATGGTGGCCGAAGGACGCGCGACGGCGCCGACGCGTTCGTTGAAGGATCTGCCGCTGCCACGAACCTGGCCCGACGGCGACCCGCGTCCCGCTGAAGACATCATCGGCGAGATGCGCGAGGACATCGTGTGACGCGGAGCGTCTACCTGGATTCGTCGGCGATAGTGAAGTTGATCAAAGCCGAGGCCGGCTCGCTGGCGCTGGTGGATTACCTCGACGCATCGATGCAGTGCTCCACCTCGGCCATCTCCTCCGTAGAAGTCGTGCGCGCGCTCAGGCGCTCGCGCGTGCCGCTGGCGGAGATAGACGATGCCATGCGCGGCTTCTTCCTGATCGGTCTCGATGCCGAGATCAGCGAGATCGCCGGGCAGGCAGGCCCTCACGTGGTTCGCTCGCTGGACGCCATCCACCTGGCGAGCGCGCTCGGCATCGGCGACGAGTCGCTCGAGTTCGTCACCTACGACGACCGCCTCGCTGCCGCCGCCCGCGACAATGGGTTGCGTGTCGTGCAGCCTGGCCGCTAAGCAGTTGTGTGTCAGTCGAGGGCGTGAAGTTGTTCGTCGAGCAACCGATCGAGTTCCGGGCTGATGACCTGCCGCTCGTCGGCGTCGAGCCGTGGGCGCTTGACCGCGCGCCGAACGAACAGCGCGAGGCCAAGGGCGGCGAGCGCGGCCACCAGGATGGGCGTGCCCCAGATGATCGCGCCGACGGGCGTCGTCGAGGGGTCCGCCAGGATCGAGACACCGTACTTCGCCACCAGGTCCGACACCACGGCGTCCGCCGGATCGCCGGCCGCCAAGCGGGCGGAGATCTCATCGCGAAGGACAAAGGCCTGTTCTGATGGGCAATCCGCCAGCGTGAGGCCGGGACAGAACGGGCTCATGAGTTCCTGAAAGATCCGTGCAGCGTCGGCCTTGGGATCGGACCCACTCGCCGCCGCCGGCAACGTCCCAAGCAGTAACGCAACCAACAGGGAGACATTCCAGGCTCGGAAGGAGGCCATGCAATCAGTTTACGACGCGGCGCTTCCGGCCCGTTGCGGCATGTTGTCGCAGCCCGCCGGCTGCACCTGCGGCATGTTGTCGCACCGCCAGGCTGACGAGAAAAGCCGGGTGTCGACACCCGGTTTGCGGTATGTTCTGGG
>JBDTMB010000664.1:0-2857 GCA_039934485.1 Vicinamibacterales bacterium | reverse complement strand
CGGCGGCGTCACCGCGCCGACCAGGTCTCCCTGGATCAGCATGTGGCCGCGCACGGCGACCTGCCGCAGCCTGGCGACGAGGCGTCGCCGGACCGCGCCTTGGCGCGCAAGCAGTTGGCCGAGCGGCTGTGGGGCGCGCTCGACGGGCTGCCGTTCGACCAGCGGTCGGTGGTGGTGCTTCGCGAAGTTGACGGCTTGAGCTACGACGAGATCGCTTTTTCATTGGGTGTCGCCGTGGGCACGGTGAAGTCGCGCCTCACCCGTGCGCGGCAGACCCTGCGCCGGCAGCTGCAGGAGGTGCGTCCATGATGCACGTCCGTCAGTGCATCGACGTCCGCGAGCGCCTCGAGGCGTATCACGACGGAGAACTCCCGCTGGACGAACAGGTCGCCGTGCAAAGCCACCTCGGTGAATGCGTGGCGTGCTCGCTGGCGGCCTCGGAACTGGAAGAACTGAGCGCCTCATTACGCGAGATGGCGGCCACCGTCACGCCGCGTGAAGGTTCCGACGGCGCCCTGGGCGTCTCGGCCAGGGTCCTCGAGCGGCTTGGTGTCGAGGCGCAGTTCTCGATCACCGCGCAGCTGCGCAACCTGTTCCAGGACATGCATCTCGTCTACGCCGGCCTTGGCGCATCGCTGGCGACGCTGATCTGCGTCGTCGGGTCCGCCAGCGTGCTGCATGCGGCCAACCAGGAGCGGCCCGACTCGCTTGCCGGGGTCATCGCCTACCTGGCCAGTTCCGGTTCCAACGCCAATCCGCTGCGGCTCGATGCCGACATGATGCAACCGCGCGCGATCACCGGCGCGGCGATCGAGATGTCGGAAGAGGACGCGGCATTTGCGTTGGCCGCGGTGGTCTCGCGCGAGGGACGCATCCAGAACCTGGAAGTGGTGGGCGCCGATATGTCGCTGCCGATCAAGCGCGACGTGCTGGTGGCGATGCTGAACGAGGCCTCACGCGCACAGTTCGAGCCGGCGCAAGCCCGGTGGGGCAACACGGTAGCGGTGAACATGGTGTGGCTGGTGACCAGCACCACAGTGAAGGCCCGGCACACGGCGTTGCCACGTCCGTGGCAGGCGCCCGCGCTGGCGCCGATGCCGGGGCCGATTGAGCCGAAGCCGGTGCCGGAAGCGCCCGCGGAGCCGGCCACCAAGCCCTCGCTTGAGTTCATTCCCGCACTCTCGTGCGCCGGCTAGGCCAGATCAGGGATCAGGGATCAATACTGATTCCCAAGCCGTGACCGGCGAGCCCTAATCCCTGATCCCCGATCCCCGATCCCTGATCCCTGTCCTACCTGACCACCGCCTGGCCGGTGCCGACGTTGCCGAGCGCGTCGGTCGCGCGCACGACGAGCGTGCGGCCGGCCGCGTCTGCGTCGAGGCGGATGTCGAACAATTCCTGGCGCCCATCGAGGATGCCATCGCGCGGAAACGCCAACTGCCAGCGTTGCGCATCCACTGAATACTCCACGCGCGTCATCACCGAGTCGGTGTCGCGGACGTCGGCGGTGACGACAAACCTCGCGCCGTCGCGCCGTATTGTCCCAATCGAAACCGTGGGCGGGACGTTGTCGATGTCAAAGCTGCTGCTCTCGAGATCGCCGCCGAGCGCGGTGTCGGCGGGGTTTGATTTCGCGTCCGACGCGAGCACGCGGAGCACGTAGGTGCCATTCGGCACCGACGTGGTGTCCCACACGAGCAGCGTGTCGTGCAGGCCGGCCTTGAGCGGCCGCCACGTCGTCTCGCCCTCGCGGCGGTAGAACACGTCGTAGGTCAGCTCGTCGCCATTGTCATCGTCGGCCTTCCAGGCAAACGTCTGCAGACCCTTCTCGTAGACGCGCCGGCCCAGCGACGGGCCGGTGTTCATGCCGCCGGACGCCATCGCCCGCTTGTCGGGGGAATCGTCTTCGAGGCCGGCGATCTCGGCCTCGCCGCTCGAGAAAGGCTTCTGGAAGACGATGCCCGGCGGATGCACGGTGATGGACGACACCTGCGGCCTGACGTTGCGTTGCAGGTAGGCCGACGTCACCGAGGTCAGCACCGGCGATTCGGCTTGCCCCGCGAGCACCGCCCGCCACTGCAGGTAGCGGGCTTTCGGACTGGTGATCGGTGAGCCGTCGGCCGAGGCATAGGGGCCGGCCCAGTCGCTCCAGGCTTCATCCGGCGTCTTGGTGTTGCCCGATCGCGTGAAGAGTTCCACCCGCGCGCCGGCCGGAACCGACGCCCGCCACGCCACCATGCCCCAGGTCGAAACCAGCCGCGCGTCCTTCACGTCGGACTCGAAGGTGCCGCGCGTGGCACGGGCGGGGGAGAGCGCCATCAGCAATCCCGGATTCGCCGTCGCGATGTACATGCGGTCCAAGCCGCGCGCAAACGCCGTGGCCTGCTGCGCGGCGACGCGCGTGACGAGCACCGTGCGCACCGGTTCGCCGTAGAGCCGGAACAGCTTGCCCTTGGGGCCGGTGGCCACGAGGAGCGCGCCGTCGTTCTCAATCGCCACGTCGTAGGGCGCGTCGTCTCGAGAGGTCCACAGTTCATCCCACAACCCATCGGGCTGCACGCGATAGATGGCGCCGGTGGGCCCGCCACGGGCATCGCCGCGAGCGGATGTGAGCGGGCCGGATTGCGCCGACACCGGGACGTCAATCACCGAGATGGAGGTGATTTCCGTGGAGACGTTGGGGATCGACGGCGCCGGCGTAGGTCAGGCCCATCTGAAACCCGACCATCTGCCCGCCCATCCCGACAGCGGCCATCAGGAACGTGGCGCCTAGGCCGATGATGCTGCCGACCATGAGCTCGCGCCCGAGCAGGAGCACGAGCGCGCCGAGATTCGGGTCGGGCCCGCCGATCGGGCC
>JBDTMB010000663.1:0-2876 GCA_039934485.1 Vicinamibacterales bacterium | reverse complement strand
GCCATGACGCCGAGCGACCGTCAGCGCCCGCTCCCACGTGAGGTCGTAGCGCGCACTGTAAGTACCGCCGGTGTGGTACTGCGGATAGTTGTAGGGCGCGCCGATCGTCAGCCCGGGAAAGTTGTATTCGGGCGTGCCGACCATCGACTCGAGCGGCAGGTTGTCCCAGTTGAAGCTCGCGTAGCCAGCCTTGACTTCCTGCACCATGTGACCGCCGCCATACACGGCCGTCCACGTGCCCAGGATATCCTTGGACAACTTGTCCTGGATCGACGCCTGTGACGGGTGCTGGCCGGCGCCCAGGTTGAACGGGTTCTCCCAGTTCCAGGTCGAATAGCGCGCCGACAGACGGTGGTTCGGCGACACCTGGTCGTCGGCGCGCGCCAGGATGCTGTGCTGCGTCGTCTTCGACGGATTGGTGAAGGTCTGCCCGGGCAACTGGCTCGGGCTGGTCACGATCGTTCCGGGCTCGCGCTCGTACTCAAACGACGCGAAGTAGTGAAGACGATCCTTGACCACCGGGCCGCCAAACGCGCCGCCGACCTGCTGGTTCTGATACGGCAGCACGACGTGCGCCACCGGATCGGCGGCGTTCAGCTTGTCGCTGCGGAAGTTGCCATAGAGGCTGCCGGTGTTCTTGTTGGTGCCCGACTTGGAGATCGCCTGGACTTCGATGCCCGCCGATCGTCCCTGCGTGATGTCGAACATCGTCGTCACAATCTGGAACTCGGCGATCGATTCCCGGGAGAAGCGCGGCTGGCCGAAACCGGAACCCGCCGTCTTCTGCGTGATCTGCTGGCCGTCGAGGTTGAGCTGGAACATGTCGTCGGCATCGACGCCCGGCCGGTTGGTCACGTCGTTGGCGGTGATGCCTTTCACCATCTTCGAGAGCTCCATCCAATTGCGGCCCTGGATGGGCAGGCTTTCCATCTGGCGGCGATCGACGTTGCCGGCCACCTGGGACGACGAGGCGTCGACGAAGGGCGACTCGGCGGTGACCGTGAGGGACTCGTTGACCTGCGCCAGCTTGAGCTGGAACGGCAAGGTCGCGTTCTGGCCGACGAGGAATTCCACGCTGGGAAGAATCGTCGTGGTGAAACCGGCCATCTCGACCTGGAGTTTATAGGTGCCCGCCGTCAACTGCAGCCGATACGCTCCGCGGCTGTCGCTGACGGCGCTGGTTTGCACGCCGGTGTCGACGTTGGTGGCCGTGATCGACGCGCCAGGCAATGAGGCCTTGGTGTCGTCGGTCACCACGCCGTTCACGAGAGCCTGTTGTGCGAACGCGGTTGCGGACAGGCCGAGCACGAGCCAGGAACACACTACAAGACGTACAAAACGCATCGCCGCCTCCCTTGTGACGCGGCAGGTTGCGCCGCCTGCGCGGGATTGTGGGCGCGGCGCGAAACAGTGTCAAGCAGGAGTTTTACCTGAAGATGGCGGCCGTGACGGCGGGATCGCCATCGTTCGGTGCAGGGATCAGGCCGAGGGCCCTGCACAGGAGGTCATAGACATGAATGTTCTCGAACGGCGGAACCACCTTGCCGCGAGCGAAGCTCGGACCGTTGGCGATGAAGAGGCCCTGCATGGACTTGTTCTCCACGTCGTAGCCGTGGGTGCCGCCAGGGGCGTGACGGCCAGGCCGCGCCCAACGATCCTCTTCACCACGCGAGGTGATGAACCAGCCCTCCTTGGCGATGCCAATCACCGCCGGCATGCGGGAATTGCCGGCCAGTTGGTATTTCGCGGGAAGCTCCTTGTTCCGGTACACCGCAAGCGCCGGATGCTTGTCCTTGAGCGCGCGGTAGAGGGCCTCGTTGTCACCGTTCTTCGCCGACAGCCCCAGCAGCGGCGCCCAGTCCACCACGGTGACGGTTTTCGGATCGACGTAGTCATCCAGCACGATCAGGTTGCCGGAAGGAATCTGCGCCATGCCGTGGTCGCTCACCACGACGTAGTTCACGCGGTCGGCCAGCCCCGCCGCCTCGACACCGGCCACCAGCTGGCCGATCGATTGATCGACGCGGAGCGCCGCCTGGCGGACCTCGTCCGAATCCGGTCCGCCACTGTGGCCGGCGCTATCGACGTCACTGAAATAAAGGGTGAGGAACGACGGGCGCTTGCCCTCCGGCAACTTCAGCCAGTCGAGAACCTGCGTCACGCGATCCGCGTTTGGCAACTTGTCGTCGAAGGGCTTCCAGTAGGTCGCCCGTCGACCGCCGATCAGCGTCTCGGATCCCGGCCAGAACATCGCGGCGGCCACCCGGCCTTGCTTCTCGACGGTGTTCCAGATCGGTTCGCCGCCCCACCACCGCGGATCGGCGAGGACTTCACGATTGCCCATCGCGAAACGGCCAGGAACATCAGGGGACTCCATGTTGTTGGAGACGATGCCGTGATGCGCGAGTCGAAGGCCGGTGACGATGGTGTAGTGATTGGGGAACGTCTTCGACGGAAACTGCGGGATGAGCCCTTCCGCACGCACACCCTCGCCGGCCAGCCGCGTGAGCGCGGGCGGCTGAAAGCGCTCGATGTAGTCCCATCGCCAACCGTCGATCGAGACGAGGACGACGATGGCGCGTTCGGGCGCCAAGCGTGAAGGGCCGCACGCGGCCGAGAACGCCACGACGATCGCAAGCAGAAGCCTCAGGATCACGAGGCCAGTATCACATACGCTAGGAACGTGTTCGTGACATCAGCGCCATCTGCGGCCTAGGAAGCGACAATGCCGGTTCAACAAGAGGTCGTGGCGTATCTCGCCGATCCGGCGAACTACGCCGGCGTCGACGAGGTCCGTCATATCGAGACCCACAGCGCGCACGTGTTTCTCGCCGGCGACTTCGCCTACAAGCTGAAGCGCGCCGTCACCTACGACT
>JBDTMB010000662.1:0-2877 GCA_039934485.1 Vicinamibacterales bacterium | reverse complement strand
GCGTTTCTTGTCGGGAGATGGACGGGTTTGTCGGGAAAGGGCTCTTCCCGACAAGCAGTGCCGTCCCGACAAGAAGTGCCTCCTGGCGGGCAACCGAGAATTGCCCTCCCGACAAGGAGTGCCTCCCGGCTATGATCCGTTCATGTCGCTCAAAGACAACCTTCGCGACGTGTTCCATGGCGCGGCCTTCGGCCAGTACGAGCGGGAGTTGCGCCGCCAGGCCGCCGAGCTGAACGACCTCTTCCTCCTGCTCTGCTACATGGAGATTGTCGGGCTGCCGAACCCGGCCACCCTGTACCTCCTCGACGTGTATCCCTACATCCTCGACCAGTTCCACCAGTGGCATCGCCGCATGGGCATGGACCGGTCGCCGCTGGGCACCTTGCCCTGCTGCTAGGCCGGGCCACAGATAAACACAGATAAGAAATGCGAACTCGGTTGATGCGGGGGCTGATCGACAAGCGCGTCCTCTTCTTTGGCGGGAAGGGCGGCGTCGGCAAGACGACGTGTGCGTCGGCGATGGCGCTGGCGGCGGCCAAGGCCGGGCGCCGGGTGCTGCTCGTCTCCACCGATCCGGCCCACTCGACCGCCGACATCTTCGAGCGGCCGATCGGTCCCGAACCGGTGCCGCTGTTGCCGAACCTGAGCGGCCTCGAGATCGACGGCGCTTTCGAGTCGCAGCGCTACGTCGCCACGGTCAAGGAAAACATCAAGGGCCTGTTTGGCCATCACATCCTGAAAGAAGCCGGGCGCCAGATCGACCTGGCGGCCAGCATGCCGGGCGCGGAGGAGATGGCGCTGTTCGATCGCATCGGCGGGCTCGTGCGCGGCGAAGATCCTCGCTTCGACCTGATCATCTTCGACACCGCGCCCACCGGGCACACGCTGCGGCTGATTCGCATGCCCGAATTGCTCGAGGCCTGGATTCGCGCGCTGTCGCGCTCCCGCCGCGCGATGCTCGGCGTCGATCAGGACGACGCCGCCGACCCGATCATGATCTCGCTGGCCGACCGGCTGGAGCGGCTCCGCGAGTTCCGGGCGCAGCTGCTGAGCCCGCGGGCCACGGCCTTTATCCTGGTGCTCGTCGCCGAGCGCCTGCCGATCGAAGAGACCGCGCGCGCGATCGAGCAACTGCACGAAGCCGGGGTGGCGATCGGCGGATTGGTCGTCAATCGCGTGCTGCCCGAGACCAGCCCCGATCCGTTCCTGCAGTCGCGCCACCAGCAGGAGCAGGTCTACCTGGACGAAATCGATCGCCGCTTTGCCTCGCATCACGTGGTCCGCGTGCCGCAGCTGGCCTCGGACGTGTACGGCGTCGCCACGCTGGAGCAGCTGTCGCGGATGCTGGTCTCTGAATCCACCGAAGAAAGGTCAGTCTCACGATGATCCTGAAGCCGAAAGACGACGAGTTCGCCCCCTTCTACGCCGGCTACATCGGGAAGGTCCCGTCGAGCGGGCCGCTGGCGCTGCTCGAAGAGCAGCTCACCGCGTTCGGCCGCCTGGCGGATCTGCCCGAGTCCACCGGCACCCACCGTTACGCCGAAGGCAAGTGGACGGTGAAGGAGCTGGTGGGCCACATGGCCGACACCGAGCGCGTGTTCAGCTATCGCCTCCTGCGCATCGCGCGCGCCGACCCCAACCCGCTGGCGGGCTTCGACGAGAACGCGTGGGCCGCCGCCGCGCCGCACGCGGGCCGCGTGATGCGGGATGTCGTCGATGAAATGATCCACGTGCGCCGCGCCACGCTCTCGCTGGCCTGGTCCCTGAATGAAACGGCGATCTCGCGCACCGGCATGGCCAACAACAAGCTGGTCAGTGCCCGCGCCATCGTGTGGATCATGCCGGGCCACGCGCAGCATCACCTCGACATCCTCAAGGAACGCTACGCGGTTTCCTGAGCCCATATACTCAGACGAGCATGAGATTCGCCCCGGAATACGTCACCAACGTCCTGAACGAGAATTTCGAGGACGCCAAGGAGCTGCTCTTGTCGCCGCTGATGGCGATCAACTACGCGCACCTGGTGATGTTGACGGAACGCGGCATCGTTGCCGCCGCCGACGCGCGCGCGCTGCGCGCGGCGCTTGACGGCATCTCGCTCGACCAGGTCCGCGAAGTCCTCTACGACGGCACCTACGAGGATCTCTTCTTCTACATCGAGCGCCTCGTCGGGGCCGCGTGCGACGAGGATGTCGCCGGCCGGCTCCACACCGCGCGCAGCCGCAATGACATCGACATGACGATGTATCGCATCTCACAGCGCGAGTTCATCGCCCGGCTGGCGGCGGCGACGCTCGAACTGCGCGACGCGCTGATCGGTTTGGCCGACAAGCACAAGTTCACGATCTACGCCGCCCACACCCACACCCAGCCGGCGCAGCCGTCGACCATGGCCCACTACCTGCTGGCGGTAATCGAGCAATTGGAGCGCGACACCACGCGCCTGATGGCGGCCTACGACTCCACCAACCGCAATCCGCTCGGCGCCTGCGCGATCACCGGCACCGGGTTTCCCATCGATCGCCATCGCACCAGCGAGCTGCTGGGTTTCAACGCTCCGACCGGCAACACTTACGGCAGCATCGCCACCGTGGACTACCTGCTCGAAAGCGTCTCGGCGACCAGCGTGTTGATCGTCGGGCTGGGCCGGGTGATGCAGGACCTCCTGCTGTGGTGCACGATGGAGTTTGGCTACCTCCGGCTGAGCGACGGCTTCGTCCAGGGCAGCACCATCATGCCGCAGAAGCGCAACCCGGTGGCGCTGGAACACGCGCGCGCGATCGGCAGCAAGGCGGTGGGACAGGCGCAGGCGATCACCACCGCCGTCCACAACACCCCCTTCGGCGACATCGTCGACACCGAAGACGACCTGCAGCC
>JBDTMB010000661.1:0-2879 GCA_039934485.1 Vicinamibacterales bacterium | reverse complement strand
GAAGGCGAGGTACGAGTTGTTCGCGACCTGCTCCACCACTGGCGGGTCGTGGCCACCGTCGAGAAAGAATCCGACGTAGTCCCCAGCGACACCAATGTCGAACGAGTCGAACGTGCGCAAGAACGTCGCACCGCTGACCGTCAGGGCGAATGACGTCTCGGCCGGCGTGTTCCTCCGCGCGGCCGGCGCAATCGTCGCCGCATAGGATCGGGTGCGCAGTTCGGCCGGGAGATCAGCACACGTGGAGTCGGCGACGAAGGTCAGCGTGTAGTCACCGGCGATGTTCACCGCCGGCGCGTCTGGGGTCAGATAGAACCCGAGCCAGGGCCGGGCGCCCGTGGATCCGGGACATGCACTGACGCTGCAACTCCACGGTTGCGTCGCGCTCACATGTCCGCGCTGGCTCGCACGGAAGCTGGTGGCGCTGTTGAAGAGTCCGGTTAACGAGAACTGGCCCGACGCGTCGGCGATCGCCGACACCCCGGAGGACGGGCCGTCGACGACCTCGACCCGGGCGCCCGCGAGAGGCCGGAACGCGCTGTCGGCCACAAAGCCAGTCAATTGCATCTGTGTCGGCTGGGGCGGTGACGCCGTCGCCGTCCCACTGGGCGATGTCGGCATCGCGGACGATCCACAGCCCACGCCCATCCCCAGCACCATCACGACGACAACGGCACAACACGATTGGCGGTCCATGGCTACCTCCGCGGCGAGACCCGCATAGAGGTAAACGCCGGAGCCACGATTTACTAACAGGGGCTATGCGGAGGGGTTGGGATCGAGGTCCAGTTCCTTTGCAAGACGCGTCAGCGCCCGGGAGATGGTCATCCCGGCCGCCGCCTTCGATTTGCCCAGTTTGGCGGCGATCTCCTCTGCCGTATAGCCAAGCTCGATGCGCCAGACGATGACCTGCCGGTCGGCGGGCCGGAGCCGCTGCAGGGCGTCCAGGAACCGGTCCAGTTTCTCGCGCATGATGGCGGCCTCCAAGGGAGACGGCGCCCCGTCACACAGGTCCGCATCGATGCCGAGCTGGGTGCCGCGCCGCTGCGATCCGCGAATGAGGTCACGAATCCGGTTGACGACCGCTTGCCTCAGATAAGCCTGCAACCCCCCCACTGTTCGGTGCTGGAAGCGCTTGATGTGCTTGAGCGTCCTTAGAAACACATCCTGGACGACATCCTCCGTATCACCGTCGCCGCGCGCATAGCGCGGGAGCCGCCCGCGCGCCCACCGCCGGACCGACGGCAAGGCCCGTTCGAACAGGATCTTCGCGGCCAGCGGATCGCCGCCCTGCGCGCGCTCCAGGACATGCAGCGTGGAATCGGACGCCGGGTCGGCAGGTGGTCGGGCCTTCACGATTCGAACCTCCTTTCGGCGTTTTTGACGACGGGCGATGCAGGAACGCGAGACAATGCGGGACTGTGATTGGCCGACAAGTCTCTCACTTCTACATCATTCGCACCATCGGCACCGGCGGCATGGGCGTGGTCTATGAAGCGCAAGATACCCGGCTTCCCCGTTCGGTGGCGATCAAGGTGCTCAAGGAGGAATTGTCGAAGGACCTGGACGCGGCCAGGCGCTTCAAGCGCGAGGCGCGGCTGGCCTCGTCGCTGAACCACCCGAATATCTGCACGGTTCTCGAGGTCAGCGACGACGAAGCACCGGCCTTCATCGCGATGGAACTCCTCGACGGCGCCAGCCTGAAATCCCGGCTGCTCGGCGAGCCCCTGCAGCTGGCCGAGATCATCGACATCGCCAGCCAGGTCGCCGATGCGCTGGGCGCGGCGCACGACCAGGGCATCATTCATCGCGACATCACGCCGGGAAATATCTTCCTCACCACTCGTGGGCTCGTGAAGCTGCTGGACTTCGGGCTGGCCAAACACTTTTCCCGATCCGCCGGGGATGGCCAGACCACCGACGACCTGACCAGCGCCGGAGCCGTGGCCGGAACGATTCACTATATGGCACCGGAGCAACTGGCGGGAGACGCCCCGGTGGACTACCGCTGCGACCTGTTTGCCTTCGGTGCGGTGCTCTATCAAATGGCCACCGGCGCGCGTCCGTTCGACATCCTGCCGAGGAACGCGCTCCGCTCGGCCATCCAGGTCCAGCCCCATCTGCCGATTCGGCAGCTGGCTCCGCACCATCCGGTGCAACTCGAGCGGATCGTCGACACGCTCCTCGCGAAGCGTCCGGATGACCGCTATCAGACGGCGGCCACGGTGGGCGCCGAACTCAGCGCCTTGCGAGGAGACATGGCGGCGGCCGGCGCCGGATCCAGGACCGAGTCCAAATCGGTGGCGGTGCTGCCGTTTGAGATCATCGGCGCGGCCGGGCCGGAGGTGATCTCGCTACGGGATGGCATTGCCGCGGACCTCAGCAGCCGCTTGAGTCGTGTGGCGGATCTGTGGGTCGCGCCACGGACGTCGACCCGCGCGCTCGCCGGCGAGTCGGTTCGCGACATCGCCAGGCGCCTCGGCGTCACCATGGTCCTCGAAGGCACGCTGCAATGGACCCGCGAGCGGGTCCGGGCCACGGCCACCTTGATCGACGCCGCCCACGAGCGCGCCGTGCGGCCCTCCCTGATGCTCGATCATGACCTGGCCGACGCGCTGACGATTCAGGACGACATCGCCCGCGACGTCTGTGACGGCCTCGCCACGACCTGGTCGCAGGTGCCGGCCCGGCGCTATTCGCAGGAGCCGGAGGCGTACCACGCCTTCAAGCGCGGCCAGCATCTCTGGAAATCGTGCTTCGAGGGCGGCTGGCGTGCGGCGATCGACCACTTCCAGCACGCGATCGATCGGGACCCGCAGTTCGCGCTCGCCCATGTGGCGCTCGCCAGCGCCTACAACTTCCTCGGCTTCTACTCGCTG
>JBDTMB010000660.1:0-2883 GCA_039934485.1 Vicinamibacterales bacterium | reverse complement strand
CGCCACCGCCGCCGCCGCCGGGATCCGGTTTCACCAATTCGGACCTGGCCTTCCAGGGCACGCACGCGATCGTCGGCAACTACCACGGGTTCAACACCTACGACGTGGAGCGCGCCGACAAGCCGCGCCTGCTCGCGTCGGTGGTGTGTCCCGGCGGCCAAGGCGACGTCTCGATCTACGGCCACCTGCTGTTCCTCTCGGTGGAACAGACGCGCGGGCGCATCGACTGCGGTACGCAGGGCGTGGTCGCGCCGAGCAGCGCCGAACGCTTCCGCGGCGTCCGCATCTTCGACGTCACCGACCTGCGCAATCCCAAACAGGTCGCGGCGGTGCAGACCTGCCGCGGCTCGCACACGCACACCATCGTTGGCACCTCCGCCGACAAGGCCAACCTCTACATTTACGGATCGGGCACGGGACAGGTGCGTCCTGGCGATGAGCTGACGGAGTGCTCCAACGGCGATCCGAAAGACAACCCGAACACTGCGCTCTTCAGCATCGACGTGATCGAGGTGCCGCTGGCCGCGCCGCAGAACGCGAAGATCGTCAACCGCCCGCGCATCTTCGCGGACGCGTCCACCGGCAGCCTGGCCGGCCTGTGGGCCGGCGGCGATCACGGTCCCGGCACGCAGAAGACCAGCACCACCAACCAGTGCCACGACATCACGGTGTATCCGGAGATCGGCCTCGCCGCCGGCGCCTGCTCGGGCAACGGCATCCTGATGGATATCAAGGATCCGAAAAACCCGGTGCGGCTCGATTACGTCGCCGACAAGAATTTTGCCTACTGGCATTCGGCCACCTTCAACAACGACGGCACCAAGGTGGTCTTCACCGACGAGTGGGGCGGCGGTGGCCGGCCGCGCTGCCGCGCCACCGACCTGCTCAACTGGGGCGCCGATGCGATCTTCGACATCGTCGATCGCAAGCTGGTGTTCCAGGGCTACTACAAGATGCCGGCGGCGCAGACCGATCTCGAGAACTGCGTGGCGCACAACGGCTCGCTGATTCCCGTGCCCGGCCGCGACCTCATGGTGCAGTCGTGGTACCAGGGCGGCGTGTCGGTGTTCGACTTCACCGACTCGAAGACGCCGGTGGAGATCGCCTTCTTCGATCGCGGCCCGATCGATCCGGTCAAGTTCGTGTCGGGCGGCTACTGGTCGAGCTACTGGTACAACGGGTTCATCTACGCGTCGGAGATTTCGCGCGGCCTCGACATCTTCAAGTTGAAGCCCAGCCCGTACCTGACGCAGAACGAGATCGACGCGGCGATCCTCGTCCGCGCCACGGAAATGAACACCCAGCAGCAGCCGAAGATTTCCTGGCCGGCCGTCTCGGTGGTGGCCAAGGCCTACCTCGATCAGCTCGATCGCAACCAGGCGATCGACCCGGCGCGTGCCAGGGCCGTGCGCGACGGCCTGGCCAAGGTCGATCAGCTCCGCACCGGCAAGGAAAAGAACGCGACCGCCGCGCTCGACGCCCTCGACACGGTGGCGGGACAGGTCGCCGCGGACGCCAGGGGCAAGACCGGCCGCGACGCGGCGCGGCTGACGGCGCTCGCCGAAACGTTGAAAGGGCGCACGGCGAGACTTCGTTGATCTCACCCACCGACGCGGCCGCGATCCTGGCGGCCGCGTGGCTTCTCGCGCAAGGCCGGCGGCTCCACGGCTGGTGGATCGCCGGCCTCCTGCTGCTGATGCTGCTCATGACGTCGGTGGCGCTCCCCGATCAGCGGGGCTTACGAGCGCGCTACTATCCCAACACCGCATTCGACGGTCCCTTCGAGCGCAGCACTGAGTACGCCAGCCGCCAACCGGCGTCGGGTGAAGGCTTCACGCGGGTCGATCGCCGGATCGACTTCACTCCCGCGGAGTTTGAGATCCCGCTCCCCTGGATCAACGATCTCGGACGGTTCAACTTCCAGGGCCCGAACCAACCGCGGCGCAGCCAATTGCCCTTCTCCACCGAGTGGTCCGGCTTCTGGTGGGTCGAGACCAACGGCGAGGTGCTCGGCCTCTACATGGACGCGCCGGGCGCCACAGGAGAGCTGGTGATCGACGGCGTCAAGGTCCTCACCATGGGACCGACGGACATCACGGCGGCGGCCTCGGTGGAGCCGCTGCGCGGATGGCATCAGTTGGTCGTCAGGTTGTCGGCGCCGCCGGCCGGCACGCGCCGCTTCTCGGCGGGACAACTGATCGCCAACCAGCGCTTCCCATTCGACGCCGCCAGCATCGCGCAGCGGCGGCTGGCGCCCTGGCAACGGACCTCTCTGCGCGTGCGCGATCTCGTCGCCCGCGCGATCGGACTGGGTGTCCTCGCGTGGCTGGCCGTGCTGGTGGTGTTCGCCCTGATCGAGATTCGCCTCGACTATCTCGCCGCCTCGACCGAGGCGTCGATGCGGCGGGCTGCGGTCCGCATGTTCGCGCTGGTCGCGATCGCCGAAGCCTGCTGGTTTGCGTGGCCGTGGGCCAGCCGCGTGATGGTCCTCGTCGGCGGCGACGACACGCTCACCTACGAAACCTACGCGCGGCACATCCAGCTCGATGGGCTGCTGATGCCGGGCCTGCTCGAGCCGTTCTATTACCAGGCCTTCTATCCGTATTTCCTCGCGGCCCTGCACGCGGTGTTTGGCGAAGGCATGTTCGGGCCGATCCTGGTGCAGCGCCTCCTGGTGGCATGGCTGGCGTGGGCGATCATGGAGATCGCGGTGCGAGTGAGCCGCGAGGACGTCTGGCGCGTGGCGCTCGTCGCCGGCGCGATCTTCACCTACGCGAAGGTGGGACCGATCTCGGCGAAGCTCCTGAACGAGTCCCTCTTTGTCCCGCTGCTGGCGGCGTGGACCATCCTGCTCGTGCGGGTGGCCCGCGCGCCGGGCACGAC
>JBDTMB010000659.1:0-2888 GCA_039934485.1 Vicinamibacterales bacterium | reverse complement strand
GGATGCGGCTGAATTTGAGGTGCACCGCCTGCGCCAGCGTCTTGATCAGCAGCGTCTTGGCGAGCCCGGGCACGCCGCGCAGCAGGCAATGCCCGCCGGCGAGAAACGCGATCAGGATCTCGTTGATGACGCGGTCCTGCCCGATGATGACGCGGTGCAGTTCCTTTTGGAGCGCCCCGATCATGGCGGCCGCTTCGGGGAGGCTGAGGGGCTCGGAATTCGACACGTTCATCAAATTCTACCCGTAGGGCACCCCTTTAGGGTGCCTCGCCTAGTCGTTCGGCTGATGTGCACCTCGCATCGGTCCCGCTAATTTAGGTTCATGAACAACGCTCTTGCCAACTTCTCCGATCAGATCGCCGCGGTGGTCGAACAAGCCGCCGCCTCGGTGGTCCAGGTTCACGGACATCGGCGCCCGGCCGCCGGCGTCGTCTTTGCCGACAATCTCATCCTCACCGCCGCGGCCGCGGATGACGATCGCGTCACCGTCCGCGTCGGCGAAGGCCAGGCCCTCGACGGCGCGGTGCTCGGGCGCGCCGCCAACACGGGACTCACCGTGGTACGGGTTGAAGGCCTCGGCCGTCCAGCCCTCACCCCGGCGGCCGAGCCGAAGCCGGGCCATCTCGGCATCGCCATCGGCCGCACCTGGAGCGGCGGCGTGATGGCCACGCTCAGCCCCGTCAGCGTCGTCGGCGGTCCGCTCCGGACCGGCCGTGCCAGTTCGCTGGACCGCGTGATTCGCATCCAGCAGCCGCCCCACGGCGCGCTCACCGGCGGTGCACTCGTCGATGCCTCGGGCCACGCGCTGGGCGTGATCACGTCGTATGAGATTCGCGGCACGACGGTGGTGATTCCCGCAACGTTGGCGTGGGCCGCCGCCGCGCGGGCGTCCACCGAGGGCGGAACCCGCCAGGGCTTCCTCGGCGTGAGTTCGCTCGCGGTGTCGCTGCCCGAACGGCAGCGCGCAGGGCGCGCGCAGGCCGACGGCCTGCTCGTCACCAATATCGCCGCCAACAGCCCGGCTGACGCCGGCGGCCTGTTGATCGGCGACGTGATCGTGGCGTTCGACGGCGAGATGGTCCAGGAACCCGAGGAACTGGTCATCCGCCTGCGCGGCGACCGCGTCGGCAAGGCCGTGCCCTTGACGGTGATCCGCGGCGCCGCCGTGCTGGATGTAACCGTGACGGTGGGCGAGCGTCCAAGGAGATAACTGGTCCCAGTGTGCCCCCACGGCTGCGCGTCTTCCTGAGCGGCCGGGCGTCGGAAGAAGCGGATGCGCTTCGCCTTCGCCTGGCTGCTGATCCACTCATCGAGCTCGTCGACCGCGTCGAGCGCGCGGACGCCGTCATGAGTGTGCCCGCTCCCCGGCGCGCCCAGGAGCCGCTCGTTGAAGCGCTGACCGTGCGCGAGCACGAGGTGCTGGCGCTGGTGGCGGATGGGCTGCCCAATCGCGAGGTCGCGCACGCGCTGGCGATCAGCGAGCACACGGTAAAGTTTCACCTCGCGTCGATCTTCGGCAAGCTGGGGGTCTCGACGCGGACCGAGGCGGTGCAGCGAGGGCTGCGTCTCGGCGTGATCGACATCTAGACAAGGCGACGGCTAAAGCCATCGCCCTCCAACAGACAAGGCGACGGCTAAAGCCATCGCCCTCCAACTTCGCTGATGGAGAGCGAGGGCTTTAGCCCTCGCTGTGGCCCTATTGTTCCGTCAGCGCGATCATCGGATCGGTCTTCGACGCCCGCCTCGCCGGTAACAGGCACGCCGTCATCGCGACAATCCCCAGCGCCGCACCCACGGTGGCGATTACGCGCGGATCCATCGCACCGACTTCGTATAACTGGGATTGCAGCGTCTGCCGGACCAGGTATGCGCCCACCAGGCCCAACGCCGCGCCGAAGAGGACGATGAAGCCGCCTTCGCGCAGGACGAGGCCGAAGATGTTGCCGCTGCCGGCGCCGAGCGCCATGCGAATGCCAATCTCGCGGCGGCGCTGCGACACCTGATAGGCGAGCACCCCGTAGATGCCGATGGCCGCCAGGAACAGCGCGACCACCGCAAATCCCGTGGCCAGCAGCGTCGGCGTCCGGCGATCGATCAGCGACGACGAGACGCGGTCCTCCATCGTCCGCACGCCGTAGAACGGCAGCTCCGGGTCGATTTGCGCCAGCTCGCGGCGGACGCTGCCGGTGATGCTGTCCGGCGCCTGCGAGGTGCGAATCGCCACGCCCATCCCGCTGAGGGGACGCTGGCGGTACGGAAGGAAATACGCGCCGGTCTTCTGCGCGCCCGAGCTGTCGACGAGGCTGCGCAGGCGCATCGGCGCGATGACGCCGACGATGGTCAACATCTTGTCCTCGGTGGGCTTCTTGGCGACCTCTTCGGCGCTCTCCGGTTGATACATCCGCTTGCCGAGCACGTTGCCATCGGGCCAGAAGCGCCGGGCGAGCGCGTCGTCGATGACGAGCACTCTCGGCTTGCCCGCCGTGTCGTCCGGCGTGAAGAGCCGGCCTTGAAGCACTTTCACGCCCATCGCCTCGAAGTAGCCATCGCTGGCCGAGACCTGGCTCGGCGAGATCAACGATTCCCCCGGCTGCATCTGGTAGCCCTCGGCGAAGATCACGCTGTCGCTGTTGTTGCCGCTCAGGGGCAGGGTCGAGGTCAGGCCGGCCGCCTGGACGCCGGGAATCGCGCGGATCCGCTCGAGAAGCCGATCGGTCGTCGCCCGGATGCTGTCGTCATTCGCGTAGCGGGCCGTCGGCAACGACACGGTGCCTGTCAGCACGTTTTCAGGACGGAAACCGGGATCGATCGCCAGCACGCGGTTGAAACTGGCGAGCAGCACACCTGCGCCGATCAACAACATCAATGCGAACGCGACCTGGCTGGTG
>JBDTMB010000658.1:0-2899 GCA_039934485.1 Vicinamibacterales bacterium | reverse complement strand
CCTGATTCTTGGTGATGGCCTCTGGTACGCCAGGCACGTCGGCGCCACGCATGTGATCGACGTCGCCACCCTCACCGGCGCGGTGGTGGTGGCGCTCGGCAAGATCACGACGGGGTTATACGGGACTTCGCCGCCGTGGAACGACCACATCCTTGCCGCGGCGGCGCGGGCCGGCGAGAAGCTGTGGCCGATGCCGATGTTCGAGGACTATGGGGAACCGCTCAAGAGCGAAATCGCCGACCTGCTGAATAGTCCGGGGCGTCCGGCCGGCTCGATCACCGCGGCGATGTTCCTGAAGGAATTTGCCGGCGACGGGCCCTGGGCCCATCTCGACATCGCCGGCACCGCCTGGGCCGAGGAAAGCAAGCCCTGGCAGCCGAAAGGCGCCACCGGCGCGATGATCCGGACGCTCATCGACGTCGCGCGGGCCGGAATTCCCACGTAGGGCACCCCTTTAGGGGTGCCGGGGCCACATCGCAACGTCGGGCACCGTTAACAGGGTGCCGGGGCGTTAGAATCAGTACGTGCAGGATCCACAACCGCTCACGCCGATGATGGTGCACATCATCAAGGATCCGCCCTCACCCCAGCTGAGCATGATCGACGTGTCGATTGCCGCGTTTGGGTTGACCGGCGTGATCATGGGGGCCGCCGTCATCGCCGGCTTGTTGGCCGGCGTGCTCTACGTCTGGTATCGCTCGCGTCGCCCGATCACGATCATCGAGGCGCGCGGTGGCCAGCACAACCTGTTTCGAGGTTAGCGATCTTGTGAGGCGATCGCCGTCGAGCCCTTGAGCGACCGCCGGTAGCGCAGCACCGCGGCCGCCAGCGAGTCCGCGATGCGCTGCTTGTAGGCCGAGGTCTTGAGCAGTTGCAGTTCCTGCTTGTTGGTCACGAACGAAATCTCCGCCAGCACGCTCGGCATGCCCGCGCCGATGAGCACCACGAACGGCGCCTTCTTCACGCCCAGATCCCGAATCGTCTTGTTGTTCTTCTTCAGCGACGACACCATCGCCTCCTGGACCATCGACGCCAGGTCGCGCGACTCATCGAGCTTGTTGTTGAGCGCGATGGCCTTGATCATGTCCGGCAGGTGATGCATCTCGCGATCCGACGCGGAGTTTTCGCGCGCCGCCACGGCTTCCGCATCCGGCGATGAGGCGAAACTGAGGAAGTAGGTTTCCACGCCGCGCGCCATCTCATTGCGGCTCGCGTTGGCGTGGATCGACAGGAACAAATCGGCGTTCTGCCGATTAGCAATCGCGGTGCGTTCTTCCAGGGGAATGTACACGTCAGAGCGGCGCGTCAACACCACCTCGAGTCCGGCTTCTTTCTGCAGCAGCTTCTCGAGGCGCAACGCCACATCGAGCGTGAGGTCCGACTCGTTCAGTCCCTTGCCGTGCGCGCCTGGATCGTGGCCGCCGTGGCCCGGATCGATGACGATGCGCGACACGCCCAGGCCAAGCTGGCGGGCGATCGAGAAGCCGCCGGCGGTGTTGGCCATCGCGGCGGCCGGTGACGGACCAGACGGCAGGGGCGGCAGCGGCGTGGCCAACGGCGCGGACGGCGGTGAGACCGGCGGCAGGGGCGCCGGCGGGAGTGGCACCGCGTCGGTCAGGACGACCGGCGGCTGCTGGACCATCGGGTTCACTGCCGGTGCCGGGGCCGGAGCGGCCACCGTCCGTTCGCAATCGATCACGAGGCGGAACGGGTTGTACAGCGAATAGACGCTGTAGCGCGACACCTTCTCGAGGTCGATCACCACGCGGACCGTGTTGTCGGGATGACGGCCGACACGAATCTTGTTCACCACGTCTTCCGGATAACTGAACACCTTGTCGACCAGCGCCGGCGGCAGTTGGACGCTCTTGAGGTCGAAGAACACGCGGGCCGGCCCGTTGAGGCGCTCCTCGTGATACGCCACCTCGCGATCGAGTTCCAGCGTCACGCGAACGCTGTCGGGCAACACGCTCCGCTGGACGGCATGCAACACCGCGCTTTCGCGTGCGGGCGTCGCCGGCGGCGCCACGGGCGGCGCGAGAGGAGGAACGGGAACTGGTGCCGGAGCGGTCGCCTCGAGCCTGGCCATCTGGGATTTGGCGCGCTTCACGTATGGGCTCGTCGGGTACTCGACGACGAGCCACTTGTAGTACCGCTGTGATTTCTCCAGGTCCGCCGGGCGCGAAAATGTCTGGTACGCCGCGTCGGCGAGCGTCGCCGCCTGCCACAGGGCGTTATCAGCGTAGCCGCTGGTGGGGTAGCGCCGCACCAACGCCTCGTACGACGCGATCACCTGCGTGGCCTGCAACAGCAACTCGGCCGACGGCGGCGCCTTCCCGGCGCGTTCCAGTGCCGGGCGCAACTGGCTGTCGCGCGAGACGACGCTTGCGTAGCGTTCCCTCGCCGTTTGCGCCGAGGCGTCCGCCGGCAGCGATAGCCAGGCGGCGAGTGCCAGCGTCACGACCCGCAGCGGTCTACCGAAGCTGGGCATCCACTTCCTCGAAGTACTCGCGACCCACCAACACCTCGCGCGGCTTGCCGCCGGTGGCGGGCGAGACGATGCCCTCGGCCTCCATCATGTCGACGAGGCGGGCGGCGCGGCTGAACCCGATGCGCATCTTCCGCTGCAGGTACGAGATTGACACCTGCCCGGCCGAGACCACGATGCGGGCGGCCTCGTCGTACAATTCGTCCTTCTCGTAGACCATGCCGTCTTCACCGGCCTTCTTCTCCTCTTCCGTGATCGTCTCGTCGTAGACCGGCTTGCCCTGCTTGCGCAGGAAGCTGGCGACGCGCGCCGATTCCTGTTCGGAGATGTACGGTCCGTGCAGGCGGACGTGACGCGACGAGGCGGGCGGCAGGAACAGCATGTCGCCCTTGCCGAGCAGCTGCTCGGCGC
>JBDTMB010000657.1:0-2910 GCA_039934485.1 Vicinamibacterales bacterium | reverse complement strand
CTCCATCCAAACGCCCGCCGCGGGTACGAGCTCTCCGCGTAGACCGGCAGATCCTCAGCCTTCGCGCCATCGCGCATCAGCGGGAGCAGCGAGCGGCCTTGCATCGCCGGCGGCGCCTTCACTCCGGCGCCCTCGAGAATGGTCGGTGCGATGTCCGCGAGGCGGACGCGGGTGGCGATCCGCATGCCCGCACCGCGTCCAGCCGGCGCCCTCACGATCAGCGGCACTCGCAACGTGGCGTCGTACAGGAAGACGCCGTGCGTCGTCTCCCCGTGATCGCCCAGCGATTCTCCGTGGTCGCCGGCAATGACGATGGTGGCGTCGCGGCCCGCCGCGGCGACGAGGCGGCCGACCTGGCGATCGGTGAAGGCAATCTCCCCGTCGTACGGCTCCTTGGCGAACCGCGCCTGCAGATCGGACGGCGGCTCGTAGGGATCGTGCGGATCGAAGAGATGCACCCAGACGAAGAACGGCCGGCCCGTGCCCCCCAGCAGGTTCTTCGTGTTGGCGATCCACGCCGTGGCCCGTCGCGTGACTTCGTCGCCGCGGCGCTCGACGGTGGCATAGCGATCCTCACCCGGGCGTCGAAGGCGGAAGCCGGCGTCATAGACGTCGAAGCCGCGATCGAATCCCGGGGCGGTGCCGTTGCGCGGATCGAGGATCAGCGAACCGACGAACGCGGCCGTGTGGTAGCCGCTCGCCTTGAGCAGATCGGGCAGGTACGGCACGGCTGCCGGCAACGGCGCGCCGAAGTCGTCCACGCCATGGAACGGCGGATAGGTGCCGCTCAGGATGGTCGCGTGAGACACCGTCGTGATCGGCGCCTGCGCGTAGGCGCTCGCGAACACGGTGGCGGTCTTCGCGAGTGCATCCATCGACGGCGTCAACCCGCGCGTCGAGCCAAGGAAGCCCATGCGATCGGCACGAGTGGTGTCGAGCGTGATGAGGAGGATGTCCGGCTGGCCCTGAGCCGTGTGGGCCGGCTGGAGAAGACCTGCGGCAACCGCGATCGAGGCCGCAAGGAGGATGGTTCGCATGTCGCACGAAAGCCAACTCCTTAGAACAGCACCTTCACGGCCCACTGCATCGCGCGTGGGCCGCCGGAGCCGATGACGGCGTTGCCGCGATCGACGTCTGGCGTCGAGCCAATCTGCCCGAAGACGCCACTGCGGGTGCTCGTGCTCAGGAAGGTTCCGAGGTTCACACGGTTGGTCAGGTTGAAGATCTCCCAGCGCGCCTGAATCCGCGCGTTGCCACGCAGCTTGAACTCCTTCAGGATGTTCAGGTCGAGCGCCGAGAATCCGGGCCGGCGACCGCTGTTGCGTCCACACGTGCCGAGCGTACCGGCAGCGGGGTTGGCAAACGCCTGCGCCGCGTTGGTGATCGCCGAGCGGCTCGTGGTGGGATTGGGGAACAGATAGTCGAGGTCGTAGTTGTAGATCGGCTCGGCGAGACAGTTGGCGCGCATCACACCGGTGGCCTGGCCCGACAGATCCGTCGTGCCCTGGCCAGGCGTGAACGGCCGCCCCGAGAGCGCTGAGAACGCGGCGCCAACCTGAAGCGGACCGCCACCCAGCCTGGCGCCTGGGATTTCGTAGCTGCCGCCCGCACTGAAATTGTGGCGGATGTCGAAGTCGCACGGACCCTTGTTGGCCGCCGGATTGTACGGGTTGGCCGCCTGCGCGTTGGCCGCGTCACGATTGCCCGAGTTGTAGTCGGTGCAATTCGACCAGGTGTAGCTGTACTGCGTGTTGACGCCGTGCCAGGCGTTCTGCCGGAAGGACAGCTGCATGCTGTCATACCAGGACTGGCCGTCGTTGGTGTACTCGACGATGCTGCGGTATTCCGGGAAGGCCGAGCGGTAGGGCCGCAGCAAGTCAGGGCTCGTCGTCGGCGATCCGAGCGGCGGCGCGTTGGTCTCCTTGCGCCAGACCAGGCCCTGACCGCGCGATCCAACATACGACACCGTCACCGAGTTGTTGTTGCCGATCTGGCGCTGCACGGTGGTGTGGAAGTAGTGATAGCGCCCCAACTGGAAGTCTGCCGGCATCGCGAAGATGTTGAATGGCGGCGCCCCCGTCGGCGATGAGCCGAAGACGGGCACGCCAGGCTGCAGACAGATGTAGTCGCCGCCCGCCGCGGAGTTGTTCGGATTGACGCAGGTCGCCAGCGGATTGTCCGGCGCCACGCGCGGGCTCTGTGCCAGTGAGACGCGGAACACGCCCAGTGTCGGCGTCGAGAACAGCCCCGGATGGACGACGCCAATCTGCGCCGAGTCGTAGGTGAGGGCGTAGCCCATGCGGACGCTGGTTTTCGCGTCGCCCATCACGTCCCACGCCAGGCCGGCACGCGGCCCGAAGTTGTTGGTGTCGGCGTTGTACAGCTTGTCGATGCCGTTGCCGACCTGGACGAGGCCCTTGTCGGGGAAGAAGTTCGTCGCCAGGTTGTCCTTCTCGCTCACCGGCGAGAAGACTTCGTAGCGCAAGCCCCCACTGAGTGTCATCCGCGACGTCACCCGCCAGTCGTCGTTGATGAACACGCCGATCGAGCTCTGGCTCATGTGCCGCTCGGTCTGGCCGAATGAGCGCGCCGCGTTTTCGAACCGGGCCAGCAGGAGGCCGACCAGCGCGTCGACGTCCCGGCTGGTGCTGCCGTTGGCGGTCAGCGTGGTGCGCGCCTGGTTCCTGACGCTGCGGTTATAGGCGTAGTCCCAGGCCGCGCCGGTCTTCAAGGTGTGCTGGCCACGGGTCTGCGTCAAGGCCATCGACAGCTGCGTCGTCGTGGTCGGCTTGGTCGTGATCGGATAGCCACCGACGCCGCCGATGTGCCCGAACGGCGTCGTGACACCCGGCACGCCGAGGTCCTCGGGGTCGAGCGGGCCGGTGTTGATGCCCAGGCTCTGCGGATCGA
>JBDTMB010000656.1:0-2915 GCA_039934485.1 Vicinamibacterales bacterium | reverse complement strand
GCATCGGCGTGGTCGACTTTCGCCTCAACGGCACCGGCCCCGGGCCCGAGCCAGATGAACGCGTCAGCCCCGATGTGGTGGTGAAGGACGCCAGGAGCGCAGGCCTCCTGCTGATCAAGCAGGAGCCCTTCCTGCAGTATCAGTACTTTCTTATTTTCGGGAAATGATGGAGGGCGGAGGCTTTAGCCTCCGCCTGAGGCGAGGGCTAAAGCCCTCGCCCTCCAAGAGGCTAAAGCCCTCGCCCGCCATGAGGCTAAAGCCCTCGCCCGCCAAGAAACTTCCACGCGCTTGGGAGAACCAGTCCGGCGGCGACGACCTTGATCACATCAACAATCACGAACGGGTAGAGTCCCGTCGCGAGCGCCGCGCTGAGGCCGACGGTGTTGGTGAGCCACAGCACGCCGCCGGCGAAGATCACCGACAGGCCGGCCGTCATCGCGAGGATGGACGTGCCGTAATGGCGATCCAACCCGCGTTCCGCGAGCCAACCCGCCACCAACGCCGCCAGCGGATAGACCATCAGGTAACCGCCCGTCGGTCCGAGCAGGCGCGCGAAGCCTTGCGGCAGTTCCGGCGAGAACGCAAACACCGGCAGTCCGGCGATGCCAAGCATGAGATAAAGGATCTGGCTGAGCGCGCCCAGCCGCGCGCCGAGGGCCGCCGCGCCAATCAGCACGATCATGGGCTGGATCGTGAACGGCACGGGCGTAAACGGCAGCGGAAAACTCAACTGCGCCGCGGCAGCCGTGAGCACGGCGACAAAAAGCACGGAGAGCGCCTGGACGCCCATCCACGACGTCGCCGAGGCCGCGCGCACGCTGACCTGATCGAGAATCGTGGATGCATGAGAAACCAATGGGCGTGATGTCATGAGTCGAGATTCTACTGGTATGCCTACCACCCTGACAATTGCGGGCTCCGATTCCGGTGCAGGCGCGGGTATTCAGGCCGATTTGAAGACTTTCGCCGCGCACGGTGTCTACGGCACCTCGGTCATCACCGCCCTCACTGCCCAGAACACGCTCGGCGTGATGGGCGTGCACGTCGTGCCGGCCGAATTCGTCGAACAGCAAATCGAAGCCGTCGCCGCGGACTTCGGCTGCGACGCGGTCAAGACCGGCATGCTCGCCAACTCGCAAATCGTCGAAGCGGTGGCGGCGTCGGTGGAATCGCTCGACTTGCCGAACCTCGTGGTCGATCCGGTGATGGTGGCCAAGAGCGGCGACCGCCTGCTCGATGACGAGGCCGTGCACGCGCTCAGGTGGACGCTGCTGCGCCTCGCGCGCGTCGTCACACCCAACATTCCCGAAGCGGAGGTCCTGGCGAAGATGGCCATCCAGTCCCGGGACGACATGCGCGAAGCCGCCCGGCGGATCGCCATGTTCAAGCCGGCCGCGGTGGTGATCAAGGGCGGCCACCTGCCGGGACCGGAGATCGTGGACTTGCTCCTCGAGAACGGCACGTTCACGGAATTCGTCGGCCCGCGCATCGAGGGCCGCAACACGCACGGCACCGGCTGCACGTTTGCGGCCGCGATCGCGGCGCTGCTGGCGACGGGGATGTCCCTCGCCGACGCAATCCGGGAAGCGAAGGCGTACGTCGCCGGCGCAATGAACCCCGGCATCCCCCTCGGCCGCGGCCATCGCCCGCTCGATCATTTCTGGCGGACTCGGATTCCACAACAGTAAGCCGTGTTGTAAAACGGCTCACAATCCCTCTCGACGCACCCACATGAAGCGTGCGTGCCTTACCAGAGGGACCTGTGCAATCAACGGACTTGTAGGTGCTCATTCACTCTTGGCAGTGACTTTGCTCAATGGCTGGGGTAGGAGCCCGAACCATGAAATCCACCTGCCGCGTTCTTGTGCCGCTTCTCGTCATTTGTGCACAAATCCTCATCGCCAGCCCCGCTGCCGCCAACTCGTTCTCGGTCAGCAGCACCCGCCTGGATTCGGCGACGGGTCAGCTGCTCGTTGTCGGCAGCGGATTCCGTTCTGGAATGGTTCTCGTCTTGAACGGCAAGGCGCTCAAGATCGTGTCGATCAAGAGTCAGGAGATTCGCGCCGAGCTGCCCGCGCTGCTGCCGGGCACCTACCGGATGTCGCTCACGTTTGGCTGGGGCGAGATGCGACAGTTCGTGGTCACGGTCGGAATTGGAGGCGCCGAAGGGCAGGGACCGGCGGGGCCGATCGGACCGACGGGACCGATGGGACCGATGGGCCCGCAAGGACTCACAGGCGCCGCCGGACCGGCAGGACCGATGGGGCCGCAGGGCCTCACCGGCGCCACCGGGCCGGCAGGCCCCACGGGCGCAATGGGCCCGACCGGGGCGCAGGGTCCGGCGGGAACGGCAGGCGCGACTGGCGCGACTGGCGCGACGGGTGCACAGGGATTGCAGGGCATCGAGGGACCGGAAGGTATTCAGGGACCGCAAGGCATCCAAGGCGTCGCCGGCCCGACCGGCGCGCCCGGCGCGTTCACTGTGGTCGCCTCCAACGGCAACGCGTTTGGCACGCTGCTATCGTTCGGCGCCGGCCAGCCCTCGCAAGTGGCTGTACAAGACAACGGCGTGTGGCTCGTGGCGCCCGTCAATCCCGAGGGTGTCCTGCCAATGAGCTTCTACGCGCTCTACGCCGACGCCACGTGCGGCACGGCGCCGTTCGTGCCGCTCGATACCAACCCGGCACCGTTCTTCCGGCTTCTGCAATTGGTGAACGCCGGCGATGCCACGGCGTACTACGCCGGGAATCCAGCACAGGTGCAGACATTCCAGAGCCTCTCGCCGCTCGGACACCCGGAGACGTGCCAGCCGACCGCGGGCAGCGGGTGGGACCTGCCCCTCCTGGCGGGTCCGCAGCGCGCGTTCGACATGTCGCCCTTCCCTGCGCCGTTCGTCATTCAGTAGGCGCCGCGGA
>JBDTMB010000655.1:0-2924 GCA_039934485.1 Vicinamibacterales bacterium | reverse complement strand
TGGCGTCGCTTTCGACCACCGGCACCGGCCAATAGGCGCCCGGCAGGACAGGATTCAGACGGAATTTATATGCGTAAATTTGTGATGATCGGGTTGGTCGTTGTTGTCGCCGCGGGCGCCGCAGCGTATTTTGGCGTCTTCGCGCGAGAGGAGGCAGCGGCACCAGGTCAGGCAGGCCAGGCGGCCGGTGGCGCCGGGCAGGGCCGCGGCGCGGGCGGGGCCAGCGGCGCGCGTGGCGGACAAGCCGGCGCGCCGGGCGGCGGCGGATTCGGCGGTGGTGGCTTCGGTGGCGGTGGCGGTCCGCGCGTCCCGATGACGGTGGAAATGGCCGCCGTGAAGAAAGGCGATCTCTCCGCGCACCTGACGGTGGTCGGCAACCTCATCGCCGACCAGACCGTTGACGTCGCTCCCAAGACCGGCGGACGCCTCGAGCGCGTCACCGTGCAACTGGGCGACCGGGTGCGCAAGAACCAGGTCCTCGCCAAGATCGAGGACCACGAAATCGTCGAACAGGTCAAGCAGGCCGAGTCGGCGCTCGAGGTCTCCAAGGCCACGATCCGCCAGCGCGACGCGGATCTCCAGGTGGCGTCGGTCAACTTCGATCGCTCGAAGAACCTCTACGCCCGCCAGTTGCTGGCCAAGCAGGCCCTCGACGATGCGGAGTCGCGCTACCTGGCGGCGCTGGCGCAGCTCGATCTCTCCAAGGCCCAACAGGGCCAGACCGAGGCGCGCCTCGACGAGTTGAAGATCAACCTGCAGAACACCAACGTCATTTCGCCCGTCGACGGCTTCGTCTCGAAGCGGACGATGGACCCGGGCGCGATGGTGTCGCAGAACATCCCGATCGCGTCGGTGGTGGATATCTCGCGGCTGCGCCTGGTGGCGAACGTCATCGAGAAGGACCTGCGGCTGGTCAACGTCGGCGACAAGGCCGTGGTGGAAGTCGACGCCTATCCCGGCGAGAAATTCTTCGGCAAGATCGCCCGCGTCTCGCCGGTGCTCGATCCGTCGACGCGCACGGCGCCGATGGAAGTGGAGATTCCCAACTCCGAGAACAAGCTCAAGCCCGGCATGTATGCGCGCATCAACCTGACCATCGACGATCGCATCGGCGTCGTGGTGGCCCCGAAGATCGCCATCGTCGACTTCAACAGCAAGCGCGGGGTGTGGATGCCCAACCAGGACAACCGCGCCAAGTTCGTGGAAGTGGAGCTGGGCATCGAGGACGCGGACCTGATCGAGATCAAATCGGGCCTGCAGGTCGGCGACCGCATCGTCACCACCGGCGCCACGGCCGTGAAGAACAACGACCAGCTGGTGATCGCCGGCCAGGACGGCCCCAGCGCCGGGAGCGGCGCCGCCGGCGGACGCGGCGGGACGGGCGGACGCGGCGCCGGCGGGCAGGGCCGCGGCGGACCGGGTCGCGGACAGGGCGGTCAAGGCGGACCCGGGGGTCCGCGGGGGCCGCAGTAAACAGGCTGCAGGCTACGGGGACTACAGGCTTCGGGGATTAGTTAACGCATCTCTTTCGCACCGTCGAGAACCGCTATGAGCATTCCACGCCTTGCCATTGAACGTCCGGTCACGATGTTCATGATCAGCTTCGTGATCATCCTGCTCGGGACCATTTCGCTCAGCCGCCTGCCGGTGGACCTGATGCCCGACACGCAGGTGCCCACCATCACCGTGCGCGTCAACTACACGGGCGTCGGGCCGCTCGAGATGGAAGAGCTGATCACGCGGCCGATCGAGCAGGCGGTAAGCGCGGTGGCCGGCCTCGAACGCGTCGACTCGACGTCGGGGGAAGGCAACGCCAACGTCCGCCTCAACTTCGCCTGGGGCACCGACCTCGCCGAGGCGGCCGATGAAGTGCGCACCCGTCTCGACCGGGTGCGCGGCCGCCTGCCGGAGGACGCCGACCCGCCCACCGTGTTCAAGTTCGATTCCACCGCGATGCCAATCATGGGCATCGGCGTCGAAGGCGACTTCGACCCGGTGACGCTCCGGGAACTGGCGCAGAACGACCTGTCGCCGCGCCTCGAGCGGGTCGCCGGCGTCGCCGCGGTGACGATCAACGGCGGCCTGCGCCGGCAGATTCACGTCGACCTGTCGCGCGAGAAGATCACGGCGCTCAACCTCGCACCGGAGCGCATCATCCAGATTCTCCGCACCGAGAACCAGAACATCCCGCTCGGCGAAATCGACGATGCCGACCGCACGTTGCTGCTGCGCAGCCCCGGCCAGTTCGTCAAGCTGGATGAAATCCGCAACCTGGTGGTGATGTCGAAGGCCAACGTCCCGGTCTACCTCAAGGACATCGCCGAGGTCAGCGACTCGACCGAAGACCGCCGCTCGTTCATGCGCATCAACGGCACGCCCGGCATCCGCATGCAGGTGACCAAGCAGTCGGGCACCAACACCGTCCAGATCGCCGAGGGCGTGCGCGGCGAGATCGCCAAGATCAACCTCGAAGTCCAGGGCCTGAAGCTCAACGTGCTCGACGACCAGTCGAAGTTCATCGAGCGCGCGATTGGCAGCGTGCAGGAGCACGCGATGATCGGCGGCCTGCTGGTCATCCTGATCATTTTCCTGTTCCTGCGCGACTTCAAGTCGACGCTGATCATCTGCACGTCGATCCCGATTTCGGTGATCGGCACCTTCGCCCTGCTCTACTTCGGCGGCTACACGCTCAACACGCTGACCTTCGGCGGGCTGGCGCTGGGCATCGGCATGATCGTCGACGCCGCCATCGTCGTGCTGGAAAACACCTATCGCCACCTCGAGATGGGCAAGGACCGCATGACGGCCGCGATCGACGGCAGTGAAGAGGTGTGGTCGGCGATTCTGGCCTCCACCCTCACGCACATCGCGGTGTTCGTGCCGATGCTGTTCCTCACCGGCGTGTCGAGCATCATGTTCGGCCA
>JBDTMB010000654.1:0-2930 GCA_039934485.1 Vicinamibacterales bacterium | reverse complement strand
CGTAAGTGCCGGCGACCGTCGGTGGCCCGGTCCACCCCAGGTCGGCCAGCGATGCCTTCAGCCACAGTTGGACGCCCTGCGTCTCGACCGTCAGCACCTGGTCGCACATTTTCTTCCAGGCGGGGCTGGCGTCGATGAGCTCGCCGCAGATGCCCTTTAGCGCGCCGAGCGAGATACCGAGAATCACCTGGTCGAAGTCGCGGCCCACCTCGAGGACGCGCGATTCGGCAACCGGCCAGGTGCACCACGACGACTCGAGGTTTTGGCCCGAGGCCTTGAGTGCCTCGCCGCCCTCGATCTGATCAAACTGCGGCGTGCTTGGCCAACAGGGCAGCCCCTTGACGTCGACGAAAGGCTGATAGTCGGTGACGCCGGCCTTGAGCGAGACCTGCCGATCGATGTTGATCGTGGCCACCGTGTGCCGGTCGTCCGACAGGCCGAGCTTGGTGACGCGCTGGAAGAACTCGAACTTGACGCCGCGTGTCTTGAGGGCCTCGTAGTACGGGCCGAACACGACGTCGCCCATGCCGGCGGCCAGCCGGTACATGAACGATCCGCGATAGGTGAAGCCCATCAACATGATGGTGCGGAGGAAGACGGCCGCGTCCATGTTGGGCCGATCGAGCTCGCCGTCCTCGTAGGCAAAACACAGGTCGTACATCGTGCGCACGACCGACGAGGCCTTGGCTTCCTGCGAGGCGCCATGATTGTGGATCCACTGGCGGAAATCGACGCCGCTGATGCGATCGAAGCCGTGCCACAACACACCGTCCTTGATCATGCCGCGCGCCACCGCCACGGCCAGATCCATCAGCACCCAGAGGCGCCGGATGTCCTCGTGCGCCTCGATGAAGTCGTGCGCCAGCTGTTCCAGCTTCTTGAGGAAACTTTCGAGGCAGCCAAGCAGCGACGCGAAGTGTTCGGCGGAATCCTCCGCGAGGTTGGCGGCCTTGTCCACCGCGGCGTGGAGGTCGTTCATCAACCAGGCGACGTGACTCGGCTCGTGTGCGCCGCGCCCGCGCACCCAGTCTTCGATGGCCGCCAGTTCGCTCTTGACCCAGCCCGGGCGGCCGCTGTCGCGCCACTTGTCGAGCAGCGAGACGACGGCCGGCTCGTGCATCGGGCCCGTCATGACGTCGTGCATCCACCGCAGGAGGGCTTCGAACAGGTCGCGAATCTCGTGGGGCTCGCGAGCCGCGCCAGGCGTGCCGGGGAGGCGGGGCACGTTGATCAACCAATCACGCCAGTGTCCATTCGAGAACTCGTAGAGCACCATGTTGTCGTGCTGGACGAAGGCGTCGGTCCAGCTGCGCACGGGGCACGTCGGCGGGCGGTTGAGCTCGCGGTAACACTCCTGCATGGCGCGAAACGCGTTGTCGTAGAAGCCCATCCAGATGTGCAGGCCGTGCTCTTCAATGCGCTGGCCGAAGTCGGCGTTGCGGCCGCTGGCGCCCTTGCCGCCGAGACGCCACCCGAGCGTATAGAGCGTGATGTCGAATCGATCCCGGGCATTGGGCAGGTTCGTCAGCGCCCAGGCCGCGGTGATGGCGCCGACACCGCTCCCAAGGATCGCCACGCGTTGCTTCTTCATCGCTTCGGCCTTTCGTCGTCTGGCGGAACGGGCAGTCGCAGTCCCTTCGGAAGGTGGGACGCGAGGTACGGGCGCGACAACATCCAGTCGCACGACATATGAAACGCGCCGGGAACGCCGTTGAGGATGCTGCCGACGTCCATCGACATCGCCTTCAGGCCCGGCGCGCAGCCGTCGGCCAGGGTGAAGTGCGCGGCCACCGGTTGCACGATGGCGGAGTCGAGCTCGAACCACATCCGCGATCCGAGCCAGGGCAGCGGACCCAGGCGCTGCACGAACGGCTCCTGGAAGATCGGCGCGAGCTTGGCGGCCCTGGGAAGGGCCACAAAGGGCAGCGATGGTCCCAGGACCTGGCAGGTCATCGAGACGCGCGGCTTGCCGTCGGGAAAGGTCTCGACAATGTAGGTGGACTGGTCGTCGCTCGCCAGGGTTCGCGCGAGCTTCTTGGGGTAGCCGTACATCCAGCCGAGCAGGACGTACCACCAGCGGTTCAGGTAGAGGCGCGACATGTAGGACCACGGCGCCGCGTCACCGGTCTCGCGCTCCAGGAACGGCGTGGCTACGATCCATTCGTCATACGACCCGCCGGCGGTGGGCGGCATGAACCATTGCCGCACGTGAGAGTGGTGGCCAAACATCAACATCACGGGGTGCGTGCCCGGTTGGGTGAGGTCCTGCCTGCCGAGCTTCAGGCCGGGCGGCAATAGCGCCGCGGCGTTGGGAATCCTCGGCGACAGCACGACGATCGTGACCTCGAGGTGACCGTAGGCATAGGCCCATCGGGACCTGGTGGGAATCATGACGGCGCTCCAAAGGCAAGCATGTCGGTCATCCGCTCTGGACTCCGAATGCCTTCGCGGTGCATCCACTCTTCGGCGCGCCGGCGGAGATCGTCGGCGCGGCCCGTGCCGGCGGCGAGCGTGGCGGCGCGCCAACGGGCGGCAGCCGCGTAGCCATTCATCGGCACCAGGTCGCACTCGTTGGCGGCCGCTTCCAGCGTGTCCACGGCGTCCTGGTGCCGGCCCTCGAGCTCGGCGAGTCCCGCCCGAAGCAACATCGCGAGGGGCTGTGCCCACGCGACGCGCTCGCGCTCGATCTCCTTCGCCGACCGCCGCACCGTCGTGAGCAGCACCGTCCGATCGGCGCTGCCGCGCGCGGCCATCAGCGCGCCCCGGCCCTGCAACGAGCTGATGAAGACCCGCAGCACCTGGATGGTGTTGAAGAAACCTGACTTGATCCAGCCGTGCTTGGCCACCATGCGGTCGAGCGCGGTTTGCCCATCGCCCTTGTACAGATCGATGTAGGCGCGGCTCATCAGCCCGGTCATGTGCTGGAGGTG
>JBDTMB010000653.1:0-2931 GCA_039934485.1 Vicinamibacterales bacterium | reverse complement strand
GTTGTTGTTGGCGTACTCGTAGATGTAGTCGCCCAGGTGCAGCACCGCGTCGAGGTCGGCGCGGGCGGCGACGCGGTTGTAGACGTTGAAGAAGCCGAACGGCAGGTTCGAGCAGGTGACCACCGCCACGCGCATGCGCGCCTGACCGGTGAGGGCCGTGGTCTTCGTGCGGCCAATCGGTGACCGTTCACCAAGCGCCCCGAAACGGTAGTAATAGGTGGTGGCGGCGTCGAGGCCGGGCACATCGAGCTTCACCGTGAAATCGCGGGCGGCGCCGGTTTGCGTTTCGCCGCGCGCGACGATGCGCGTGAAGTTCGCATCGCGGGCCATGGTCCAGGACACGGTGAGCGGACCCGTCGTCGCCGCCCGCGGCGTCACGCGCGTCCAGAGGATGACGCGATCGGGCATCGGGTCGCCGCTCGCCACGCCGTGACGAAAGGCCGCGCCGGCGGTCTGTGCGAAGACTTCAGGCGATCGGAGCAGCGGCAGGGTGCCGAGCGCGACGCTGCCGGTGGTGAGAAAGTGACGGCGGGAGACTGTCCGCATGCGGTGAAGTGTAAACGAACCTGCTTCATTTTTTCGCTTTGCGTAAGTGCAACGGCGGAATGACTTACGTAAAACGAAAAAATGAAGCAGGTTCGTTTTAGCTCCAAGGTTGCAGTCATGCTTACCGCTAAGTAAAATAGCAGGACCATGGACGCGTCACAAATGGCCAAAGCCCTGGGGCGCAAGGGGGGACAGGCGCGTGCCAGGCGCCTGCCGGCCCACGAGAAGAAGCGGATCGCCTCCATGGGCGGCCGGGCCCGGCTCGCGTCGCTACAGGCGGCACGCCGAATCATCGAGAATCTCCGATACGCGGCGGCGGTCGACGCGCTTCGCGGGGCGGTCCCGGTCACACGCCGCGCCACCTTTGCGGGACCACTACCAGGGATCGATCGTGGCAGCGGTTGAGCGGCCCGACCCGTCGGACCACCTCCAGACGGTTGCTGGCATCGTGAGCGAACTCCAGTCCCTCCGCCTTGCGCCCGTGCTCGTCGGCGGAATGGCGTTGGTCATCCTCGGGTCGCGGAGGGTCACCAGGGACTTCGACTTCGTGGTCGCAGCTCCGGGCAATCGACTGGCGTCTGTGCTCCACGTGTTTTACGACCGCGACCTCGAGCTCGCGTCCCGCCTCAACGAGGTTGGCGACGTGGTATCGACGATCTCCAACCGCAAAGTGGCGGCGATCCGCCTTCGGCTCGACAAGCCAGTCAGCGGGCACTTCTTCAGCGCGAGGACGGGTCTCCGGGTCGACTTGTTGTTCGACTTTCCGATACCGGCAGCGGAGCTCGCAAAAGGGGCGACGCGAATCAAGATTCGCTCGCAAGTGTTCGATGTGGCGTCGGAGATGGATCTGTTGCGGCTTAAACGGACCGCCCAACTGCAGCGCTCGGTCTCCGGCGACTCCGAGGACATCTCATTTCTCGAAGCGCGCCGCAAGAAGGCCCGGCGGTGACATGCCGCCGGCCCCGTCATTGGACGACGTGGCTGGAAGACACGCCGGCCGGACACGCGCTGTTGATCAAGTGGCGAGCACAGTGGCTGCCACTCGCGCGTAAATCGCCGCGCAGTCGACGATGCGATCGGTGTGGACGAATTCCTTCGGCCCATGCGAGATCGACAGCAGGCCGGGACCGTACGCGTACGCCGGCATGCCTTGCTCCGCGTAGAAGCGAATCTCCAGGAGCCCGGGACACATCTCGAACTTCGGCGCCTTCCCCGTCACGTCGCGCACGTGCGTGCTGAGCGCGCGCGCCAGCGGTGTGGTCTCGGACGATCCCGACGGTCGTCCTTCCTGGAACACTTCGACGTCCAGTTTCACGCCGTCCTTGCGCGCGGCATCGAACACCGCGAAGAGCGTCCTGCGCTCGGCCTCGAAGTCTTCGTCGGGGTTCATGCGGCGATCCACCGTGAACACGCAGCGGCCGGGGACCACGTTGAAATTGGAGCCGGCTTCGACGCGTCCGCCGATCAGCATGAGCGATCGCCTGGCCGCCTCCGGCGTCACCTTGAACTGCGTGCGCCGCCGGCCCACGCGTCGCGCGAGCGCTTGAAGACCATTGACCACGCGGATCGCGTCCTCGAAGGCGTTCCGCCCTTGATGCAGGAGCCCGACATGGGCCTCACGACCGTGGACGGTCACGCGGATCGTGATCGCGCCGCGGTTCGCGTTCCACACCACCCCGCTCGTGGGCTCCGGCGTGAGCATGCCGATCCCGTTCTTCCCGAGTCGTTTCGACGCGGCGAGAAATCCTGAACCACGGTGGCCGCCGGTCTCCTCGTCGGGCACCAACACCAGACCCACGCGGCCGTCGAGCGGCACGCGTAACTGCTTGAGGGCCACAGCGGCGTACAACATCGAGGCCAGGCCGCTCTTCATGTCGGCCGAACCGCGTCCGAACAGCGTCTTGCCTTTCAGCACCGGCGCGCACTGCCCCGGATGCGTGACCGGCACGACATCGTAGTGGCCTGAAAAATACAGCGTTCGCTTTCCCGTGCCCACGCTGCTCATCACGACCGCAGCTCCAGAACGGTCGGGCGCACCCTTCGTCGAGCGATACCTCACGAGCTCACAGGGCAGGCCAAGCGCGCGCAGCCGCGACTGGATCAGCCGCACACACTCTGGATACGCGTGGCCGGGAGGGTTCTCCGAGGCGATCCCCACGAGCTCGCTCGTGAACGCGATCATCTCGCGACGATGGCTCTGAACGCAGGCGTCGAGTTCGCGGAAGTTCATGGGACGCGGTGATTATCCGTTAGAACTGGAACAAGCGCGTGAGTTGACCATCGGTTCGGGAAGCAGCGATCACGAGGCTCCCGTCGTGTGGCCATGTGTTTGTTATTGGTTATTGGTTATTGGTTATTGGTTATTGGTTATTGGTTATTGGTTAT
>JBDTMB010000652.1:0-2933 GCA_039934485.1 Vicinamibacterales bacterium | reverse complement strand
ACTCGCGGCCGGAGCCGGGGCCCTTGACCAGCACGTCGCACGAGCGCATGCCGAACGCCTTGGCGGCGTTGGTGGCGTTCAACGCCGCCTGGGTCGCCGCGAACGGCGTCCCCTTGCGCGAGCCCTTGAAGCCAATCGCGCCGGCGCTCGACCACGACACCACCGCGCCGTCGGCGTCGGTGATCGTGATCAGCGTGTTGTTGAACGACGCCTGGACGTGGACGAAGCCGTGGTGGACGATGCGCTTCTCGCCACGCTTCTTGAACGTCTTCTTCTTCTTGGTCGGCGCCTTTGCGTCGGTGCCGGGTGCTGCCGGGTTTTCTGCTTTCGCCATGTTTTAAACCGTCTTCTTCTTGGCCACGGCGCCCTTGCGCGGGCCCTTCCGGGTACGGGCGTTGGTCTTGGTCCGCTGACCACGCAGCGGCAGGTTGCGGCGATGACGGCCGCCGCGATAGCTGCCGATCTCGATGAGCCGCTTGATGTTCATCGAGATCTCCTTGCGGAGATCGCCCTCCACCCCGCCCTGGTCTTCCAGGACCCGGGTGATCTTGCGGACGTCGTCTTCCGTCAGGTCCTTCACGCGGACGTCGGGGCTGACCCCGGCGGCGGTGAGGATGACATTCGAGCGGTGACGCCCGATGCCGAAGATATACGTGAGACCAATTTCCACCCGCTTGGTTCTCGGGAGGTCGACACCTGAAATACGCGCCATGTCCTATCCTTGCCGCTGCTTGTGCTTCTGGTTCGTGCAGATCACCCGTACCACCCCACGGCGGCGGACAACCTTGCACTTGTCGCAAATCTTCTTGACCGAGGCTCTGACTTTCATCGCAACTTCTCCACTACCCGGCCCTTGGCCGGATCGTTCGCCATTAACGCGACTCTTACGCGATCCCCGACAATCACGCGGACGTAATTGCGTCCGACGGGACTGGCCAGGTGCGCGGTCACCATGTGGCGACCGTCCAACTCGACCGTCACCAGCTGGCTCGGGAGCAACTCCCGCACCACGCCTTCAACGAGCGGCTGCGGCGGCTCCATCGACGTCGATGACCGCCACTTCCGGCAGCGTGAGAATCCGGCAGCCGTCGCCGGTCACCACCACCGTGTGCTCGAAGTGCGCGGAGAGGCCCTTGTCCTTGGTCACGGCCGTCCACCCATCCGCCAGCACCTTCACCGCCGCCTTGCCGGCGTTGACCATGGGCTCGATCGCGAGCACCATGCCTTCCGCCAGCCGTGGTCCGCGTCCCGGGGTCCCGTAATTCGGGATCTGCGGCTCTTCGTGAAGCGCCGTGCCGATTCCGTGACCCACAAACTCGCGCACCACCGAAAAACCTTCCGCCTCGACGAAGCTCTGGACCGCCGCGCCGATGTCCGAGACCCGCCCGCCGGGCCGGACCGTGGCCACCCCGCGATCGAGCGCCATCTTGGTGACCTTCAGCAACTTCGTCGCTTCCGGCGACACCCTGCCCACCGGCACCGTCACCGCCGAGTCGCCGAAAAACCCGTCGAGCTTGGCGCCCATGTCGATCGAGACGATGTCGCCCTCGACCAGCGGCTTCCCCGACGGGATGCCGTGCACCACCTGCTCGTTCACCGACGCGCAAATCGTCGCCGGATAGCCGTGATACCCCTTGAAGGCCGGCGCCGCGCCGGCTTCCTTCAACCGCCGCTCCGCGATCTCGTCGAGGTCCGCGGTCGTGATCCCCGGCCTCACCGACGCCGCCAGCTCGCCGAGCACCCGCGCCACGAGTTCGTTGACCCGCGCGAGCCTCTCGATCTCCGATGCCGACCGGCAGACAATCACGGCTACGACCCCACCTTCTTCGCCAGCGCCGTCAGCTCGTGTGGCTGGCGTCCGAGGGCCGACGCCACCGCGGCGACCAGCGCTTCCCGGACCTGCTCCGGCGACTGTTTTCCGTCGATGGCGCGATAGGTCGGCCGCGAGCTGTAGTACTCGATCATCGGCCGCGTATCCCGCCAGTAAATCTTCAACCGCTCGCGCACGATCGTTTCCGAGTCATCCGACCGCACCACCCAGCGCGGCCCGCGCGTGCGGCACTGCTCGGTGTTCTGGCAGGTCGGCGGCAACTCGTGCGACTGGTGCTCGAACGCATCCGCGTTGGCGCCGCAATCGTCACACACCCGCCGGGCCCGCACCCGCCGCACCAGCTCCTCGTCGGGCACCTGGATCTCGACGCAAATCACCGGCCCGCGCTCGGCCGTAATCAGATCCAGCGCGTCGGCCTGCGGCGCCGTCCGCGGAAACCCGTCGAGCACGAACCCGTTGACCGCATCCGGCCGCGACAGCCGCTCGCGAACGATCCCGATGATCAGCTCGTCGCCGACCAGCGCGCCGCGCTCCATCACCGTCTTCACCGCCTGGCCCAGGTCGCTCCCGCTGTGCACCGCGTCCCGCAGGATGTCTCCCGTGGAGACCTTCGGAATGCCGTGCTCGCGGGCAAACCGCTCCGCCTGCGTGCCCTTGCCGGCCCCCGGAGGGCCCAGCATCACCAGGTTGAGTGCCACCTTACCCGCGCCGTCCGCGAATCCGTGTCTTCTTCATGAAGCCGTCGTAGTGTCGCATGATGAGCTGCGACTCGACCTGGTTCACGGTATCCATGGCCACGCCCACCACGATCAGGAGCGACGTGCCGCCAAAGAAAAACTGGACGTTCATGCCCTGGGTGATGAACTGCGGCAGGATCGCGTCGAGCTGCTCGCCGATGAACGGAATCGGCGCGACCTTGAAACCGGTCAGCAGGAACTCGGGCAGGATCGCCACCATCGCCAGGTAGAGCGCGCCGACCAGCGTGATGCGCGCCAGGATCGTGTCGATGTATTCGGCGGTGCGCTTGCCCGGCCGGATGCCCGGAATGAAGCCGCCGTACTTGCGCATGTTCTCCGCCACGTCATCCGGGTTGAAGATGATC
>JBDTMB010000651.1:0-2935 GCA_039934485.1 Vicinamibacterales bacterium | reverse complement strand
GCCGGCGATCTGTTCGAGTCGATGCTCAAGCGCGCCGCGGACTTGAAAGACAGCAGTCACCTGATTCCCGGCCACGGCGGCGTCCTGGATCGCATCGACGCGCTCCTCTTCGCCGCGCCGGTGTTCTACTTTTTCCTGCGATCGATCTAATGAAAGCCACAGAGACACAGAGACACAGAGAAGATTTTCTTTGGAAACGCCAGTGCTGCTTGGCGGCTTTGGTATTTCCAAGAAATGGTCTTCTCTGTGTCTCTGTGTCTTTGTGGCCCATCCAATGACCATGACGCGCGTCGCCATCCTCGGCTCCACCGGATCGATCGGCACCAGCGCACTCGACGTCGCGCGCACGCACGCCGATCGCGTGAAGGTGGTCGCGCTTGCCGCCGGCGGCAACGTCGCGGCCATGGCGGCGCAAGTGATCGAATTCCGCCCGCAAGCCGTCGCGATGTCCACCGGCGACGCCATGGATAAGCTCCGCGCCGCGCTCGGCGGATCGCCCGCGGAAGCTTCCGGTGTCGGCAACGACGGACTCATCGCCGTCGCGACGCATCCCGACGTCGACATCGTGTTGTGCGCCTCGTCCGGCACCGCGGCGCTCGAGGCCGTGCTGGCGGCGATCGAGGCCGGCAAGACCATCGCCCTCGCCAACAAGGAAGTGCTCGTGATGGCGGGCGGCCTGGTGATGGACGCGGCCCGGCGCAAGGGCGTGGCCGTGCTGCCGGTGGACAGCGAACACAACGCCATTCATCAATGCCTGCATGGGCGCGCGCCAGGCGAAGTGCGGCGGCTCATCCTCACCGCCTCGGGCGGCCCGTTCCGCGGCCGCTCACTCGCGGCGCTCGCCAACGTGACCCCGGAGGATGCCTTGCGCCATCCCACCTGGCGTATGGGTCCGAAGATCACCATCGACTCGGCCTCGCTGATGAACAAGGGCCTCGAAGTGATCGAGGCACATTGGCTGTTTGGCGTCCCGGCCTCGCAAGTCTCCGTCGTCGTCCACCCGCAATCGGTGGTGCATTCGATGGTCGAGTTGAAGGATGGATCGGTCATCGCGCAGATGGGCCTCACCGACATGCGGCTGCCCATCCAGTACGCCTTTGCCTACCCGGACCGGTGGGACGCCCCGGTGCCGTTTCTCGATCTCACGCGGATGAACCCGCTCGAATTCCTCGAGCCGGCCTGGGACGACTTCCCGTGCCTGCGGCTGGCCTATCGCGCGCTCGAGGCCGAACGGAGCCTGCCGATTGTCCTTAATGCGGCCAATGAGGTCGCGGTGGCGTCTTTCCTTGAAGGGACGCTGGGATTTACCGGCATCCCTCGTCTAATAGAACAGGCCATGGCTGCCCATACGCCCGAACCGGCCGAGACGCTGGCCGACGTCCGGCGCGTCGACGCCTGGGCCCGGTCGCAGGCCGCCGCGCTGCTCCTGGAGGGCGATGGCTTCCACCTTCGCGCGAAGCGCTTCGGTGGACCCCCGTAGCCTTGGCGTAGGGGGTTTGCCATCGCCAAGGCTAAAATCAGAAGTGAAGAGGTAAGCGCGTGACGACGTTACTGGCGTTTGGATTTGTCCTCGGTGTGCTCGTGTTCATTCACGAGCTCGGCCACTTCTTGCTCGCGCGATGGAACGGCGTGCGGGTGATCACGTTCTCGCTCGGCTTCGGACCCAAGATCCTGAAGGTGCAGCGCGGCGACACCGAGTATTGCCTCAGCATCATCCCGCTTGGCGGCTACGTGAAGATGGCTGGTGAAAACCCCGAGGACACGCCCACCGGCGCGTCCGACGAGTTCCTCGCCAAGAGCAAGTGGCAACGACTGCAGATCCTCGTGGCCGGACCGGCCATGAACCTGATGCTCGCGGTCGTCCTGCTGGCGCTGGTCTTGATGCAGGGCGCCGACGTCCTCGCCTACCTCGATCAGCCGGCGACGATTGGCATGGTGCAGGCGGGATCGCCCGCCGAGAAGGCCGGCCTGCTGCCGGGCGACACCATCGTCAAGGTGGGTACCGCGGACGTCCGCACCTGGGAACACCTCGACATGGCGGTGGCCGCGCGGCCCGAGCGCGAAGTGCAGCTCGTGGTGATGCGCGGCGGCCGCGAGGAGCACCTCACCGTGCGCCCCGACCTCACCGAACTGCGGACCCGCAACGACGCGCGGTTCGAGGTGGGCACCATCGGTGTGCTGCCAGACGTCTACCCGAGTGTCCAGTCGCTCGTCCCCGGCGAACCGGCGGAGAAGGCCGGGTTCAAGGCCGCTGACGTGATCGTCGCCGTCGACGGCAAGCGCATGGTCTTTGGCGCCCAGGTGTCGGAAGCCATCTCGAAGAATGCGGACGTGCCGATCCAGGTCACCATTCGACGTGATGGCGTCGAGCAGATCATTCCCGTCACGCCGGTCAAGCAGGGCGACGCCGGACGCATCGGCATCCACATCGCCGAGGCCACCAAGTCGTTCAAGCCAAGCCCGCTCGAAGCGGTCGGCCTGAGCGTTCAGCGCAACGTGGAGACCGCCGGACAAATCCTGCGGACGCTAAAGGAACTGGTCACCGGCGAAGCCTCGCCCAAGCAGCTGATGGGCCCCGTCGGCATCGCGCAGCTCTCCGGCGAATCCGCGCAGGCCGGCTGGATTGCGCTGTTCGGATTGATGGCGTCGATCAGCCTCAACCTCGGCTTGCTCAACCTGCTGCCGATCCCCGTGCTCGATGGCGGGCACATCTTCATCATGGGCATCGAGACCATCGTCCGTCGCGACTTCAGCCTGGCCGTGAAAGAGAAGATGCTCTTCGCGGGCTTCGTGCTGCTGATGACGCTGATGGTCACGGTGATCTACAACGACCTCACGCGCATCGCGTGGATCGAAAACCTGATGCCGTGGAGATAGCACCCGGGTGCTGGGTGCTGGGTGCTGGGTGCCGGGTGCTGGGTGCTGGGTGCCGGGT
>JBDTMB010000650.1:0-2938 GCA_039934485.1 Vicinamibacterales bacterium | reverse complement strand
GTCGCGGCCGTTCCTCGGCTCAATTCCCCAATCGAAGCGTGAAACAAACACGGCCGCTGCCGCCGTGCACCCGGGGAACCTTCAGCGACCCGCCTTCGCGGCCGAAGGCCGCTGCGGCGAGGTTCCGCAGTAGCTCGCCAGCGAGTTCGCGAGCGGAGGCGGCTCCTTCATCCGGCGGTTTTCGGAGCGAACAGCCTGAGGCAGGGCGGCCGAGTCCACCGTATGCTTCCCGTTTGCCGCTTCGTGAGTCTTTCCCGTCATCGAGCGACCATCAGGGCGCGGCCTGCATCAGGCTGTTCGCGGAAAGAACCGTGGGCAGGTGAGGCAGGACGCGCCGAGTCGCTCGACGACCGCGCAACCCGGCGAACGAAGTGGGATTTCCAGCGGCCATTCAAGTGGTCTTCGGTGGTCTTCGGGATTCGAAAGAAGAGCGCTCGGAATTCAACAAGGGTCATGGAGACTGGGCGACGGCTAAAGCCGTCGCCCTCCACATGAATGTTACTGGTTGGGCCGAAGAATCTGCCGGAACTTCAACGTGTTGATGTCCCGGAACATCGGCGTGCCCGGCGGCAGCAGCGTCGGCGTCAGGAAGTCGGTGTCGAAGTTATAACCGCGCGTGGGCGCCCCGTAGATATTGGCGTCGGCGCGGTAGATGCCGATCGCCTGCCTGCTGAAGAACAAGGACACCATCGAGCCGCGGTAGCGCAGAGTCCGGCCGCTCCAGTCCTCCATCATCTTCATGAAGTTGTGCACGCCGCCGTCAGATCCCATCTCCTGGACGGTGCTCCACGCCGGCTTTGGGAACGGTATCGCCTTGCCCGTGACCATCGCGAAGCGGTAGGAGGTGTCGGTGGCGTTGCGGTTGGTCATAACATTCGGATCCTGGAAGGTCATCGCGTCGTTGAATGCATTCGACAGCAGCGTGATCGAGTCCGCCAGGATCGCCGTCGCCGAGTTGGGTTCAGCCACCACGCTGGCGGTCGTGGCGTTGAAGTTGCCCTGGATGTAGACCGGGTTCTCCGCGGCGACGGTGAATCCAGCGGCTGGGACGTTGTTGACGACGCCCACCATGCCGCCATTGATGATCTTCAGCGCGCGTCGGAACAGCACCGGGCGCGCCAGCCGCCCACGCCCCGAGTAGAGCTCCGGAATGCCCGTCCACGGACGCGAGGCCGAGTCAAACCCCTGGTTTAGGTTGGCGGTGGCGTAGCCCACAAGCACGTGCGGTGTCTCGCCGTAGCTGTCGAGTATGCCGACGCCCGCGATGGTCACGTTCTCGTTGAAATTTTCGCCTGCTTCGAGCGCGTTGCTCTTCGCCCACGCGGCCGCCCCCGGGTTAATCGAGTCTTCGAACCCATACTCGCCGGTTTCCGGATTGGTCGTCAGGTCTTCACCAGGCCAGGCAGTGTCGCCAACCTGTTTGTGGTCGCCACGGCGGTCGGAGAAATAGACAATGTAGCCGTTGTTGTTCAGGGCCAGGTTGCCCGTATTGCCGACGGCGGGAATCGTGCCGGCCACCCACCGCCGGAAGTTGTCGACGTCGAGCGCGACATACGAAAAGACACCGCCGGCAAGCAAGGGGTCGCCCGCGGCCCTTAGCCGCGAACTTGCTTCACGCGGGTCGAAGATGGTGTTGGGCCAGAAGTCCGTCGGGTTGAGCGAGGCCTGGTAATTAGTGACCGCGGCGCCGGTGCACGAGCCGGCGGCGGTCATCCCGTTGTCGCGGAGGCGCTGGAACCGGAGCACGGCGTCCGGCGTCGGGTCGGCGCACGCGATGCCCTGCTGGTTGGGCGCTGCAAACCCGAGGTTCAGGATCTCCATGGTCACGTCGCTCCACACGCCAGCCGCGTTCTGCTTCTCAATCTTGATAAAGCCGTGCACCAGTGGCGTGCCGGCAGGGGCTCCTGCACTCAATGGGCCAGTTGTGGTTGCGCCGGTGTAGACCGGATCGTTGTTGTTGAGCGTCGATCCGGCCGGCCAGGTGCAGCCCAGCACCTGCGTCGCGCTGAAACTCGTGCAGGTGACGGGGTCCTCGCCCACAAAGAATGTCCGCGTAGCCACGAACTTCTGCGCGGTGGTGCTGAACGACGCCGCCGTGAAGATGATGTTCGCATTCGCGGCCGAGGCGGCATTGAGCGTCCCCGTGTACGTTGTCCCATCGAGGTTGTTGAAAGTGACTACCGCGCCGATGGCATAGATAACGTGCGTGCAGCCCGTGAGCCTCCAGAGCCCCGCGTTAAGGTCCAGACCGGTGCAGACCGGCGCCGCAAGAGCCGCGCCTCCGGCCGTCACGGCGGTCAGGTTGTTCCACTTCAACCACGCAGGCACTAAATTCAGGACGCCGGCCGTGTAACCGGCGTTTGTCGCCGTCTGAATCGTGATCGAGGCGCCAACCCCTGTCGCGCGGGTAAACAGACCACCGGTTTCCTGCTCTCCCGGCGACAGCGCCACCGGCGGGCGCCCGGCCGCCACCACGTATCCTCTGGCTGCCAGGTTGGTCAGGTCAAATGGCGCAACCGCGGTGTCGATCGTCGGCAGGTCGGAGAGATCGCTGGCACGGTCCGAGAGGAGGATCCGCAGGCTGGCCTGCGAGAAGTAGCGCTGCCCATACAAGAAAGGATTCGCCGTGTTCTCGGCCGACAGCACCTTGGGACGCCTCAACAGGTCGATGGGGAGCGCGCCCGCGGACACCAGCGGCAGGTTCAGCTGCTTGGCGCCCGTGGTCTCGGTGCGGATGTTGGTGCGGTAGGTCACCTCCGAGAGGTTCTTCCAGCCTGCCCATGGCGCCGCCGTCGTGCCGCTGCCCTCATCGGGGCCTGTGTATTTGAGTGCCCGGTAGTCCGCAGGGGCGCCGCCGATCACCTTCGGAATCGACACCGTGCCGGTGTGGTTGGTGAGCGTGACCGAAATGCCGTTGCTCAGCACACTGCGCACCACC
>JBDTMB010000649.1:0-2947 GCA_039934485.1 Vicinamibacterales bacterium | reverse complement strand
TGGGTGCTGGGTGCCGGGTGCTGGGTGCTGGGTGCCGGGGTGCTGGGGTAAGTAATGGCTTGTCCGATTTGTACAACTCCTGAGAGCGCTACGATCGCCGACGGCATTCGCGCTGGTGCGCTGGTGCTGATTCTTGTCAGCGCCACCGTCATCGCACTGTTCGCATGCTTTGCCTGGCGACTCTGGCGACTTGAAAGGTGGGGGCAAACCTTCAGGTTTGCCCAGGATAGGTCGGAATGATCGATCGCTGGCTGCCAGTTGCCGGGTCCGCCCACGCCGCGTCGCTCGATGCGGTGCTCCTGCATGTGCACTGGCACATGCTGGCGATCTTCGTGGCGTGGCTGGCGCTGTTTGCCTGGGCGTTGGTTCGGTTTCGCGCCGGGGCTAATCCGAAGGCGCGGCAGGACGGCGTGCGCGGGGCGTGGCCGGCGCTCGCGATCGCCGCGGTGATTCTCGGCGACGCGGTCATCCTGGCGACGGAGGCGCTGCCCGCCTGGAATGCGCGGATGTCGCCGCCTCCCGCCGGTGTGGCGCCGCTCGAGATCCGGATCACGGCCGAGCAGTACGCGTGGAACATTCACTACCCGGGCCCCGACGGCGTGTTCGGGCGGACCGACACTTCGTTGATCAGTGCGTCCAATCCCGTGGGGATCGATCGCGCCGACGGGCCGGCGAAGGACGACATCGGCTTGCTGAACATCCTGACCCTGCCGATCGATCGCCCGATCGTGATCCACCTCACCAGCCGCGACGTCGTGCACAGCTTCACGCTGCCGCAAATGCGCGTCAAGCAGGACGCGGTGCCGGGCATGGTGGCGCGGGTGTGGTTCACGCCGACGCTGGCCGGCGATTGGGAGATCTCGTGTTCGCAGTTGTGCGGCCTCGGGCACTACCGGATGCGAGGCGACTACCACGTCGTGTCGCGTGACGCCTGGAATCAATGGGAGGCCGAGGAGTTGGGCCGCCTCAATCGGTGATGCCACGCTCCCTTGCGCGCGGCCCGCGCTGGGCAACGCTGTGTGCGGTGTGGCTGCTGCTGGCGCCGGTCACCAAGACCACGCCCGAGAGTGCGCATGAGTTTTCGCGGCTGGGCACGGTCGAGTCGCTGGTGCAGCGCGGCACCTATCAGCTGGACGACTCCGGGTTCATCACCACGCTCGACAAGGTGTTCCGCAACGGCCACTTCTATTCGCATCAGCCGCCGTTGCTGTCGACGCTCGAGGCGCCGATCTACGCGGCGTTGCACCTGCCCGGCCTGGCCTTCAACAACCGCACCAGGGAATTAACCGTCTTCCTCTTCGTGTGGCTGACCAACGGCCTGGCGCTGGCGTTGACGATCGTCGTCTTCATCAGCCTGCTCGGCCTGGCGCAAGTGCCGGCGCCGGACCGTTATGTCTACGGAGCAGTGTTGCCGTTGGGGACGTGGCTCCTGCCCTATGCGGTGGTCGCCAACAACCACGGTATCGCCGGGTTGCTGCTGGCCGTGCTCATCTACCTGTTGTTGTCAGTCGAATGGCGCGGCACCACTCCAGCGAAGTGCCTTGGCCTCGGCGCGGTGTTGGGCCTGCTCACGGCGATCGAAATCCTGCCGGTCGTGTCGTTCCTGCCGTTCGTGGGTCTGTATCTGCTGATCCGGCGGGACATGACGTCCGCAACGTGGCGCGCGTTTGCCGCCGGCGTCGCCGCACCGCTACTCGCGCACGCGGCGATCAATATTCCAATTACCGGCGATGTGATTCCCGCCGGTTTCCATCACGAGTTGTTCGAGTACGCCGGCTCGGCCTTCACCGAACCGGAGCTGACGGGATCGTTGAAGTACGGCTCGCTTCAGCAAACGATCCCGTATGCGTGGCAGGCGCTCTTTGCCGGCAAGGGTTACTTCACCTTCGCGCCGGTGCTCCTGCTCGGGATCATCGTCGGCGTGACAGGTTGGCGCTGGTGGCAGCGGGCGCGCGGCGTGCAGCTGGTGCTCCTGGCCGGCGTGGTGACGAGCCTCGCGGCGGCGCTCTTGACCACGAATAACCTGGGCGGCGGCGCGGTCGGGTTCCGCCACGCCACCTACCTGGCGCCGGCGATGCTGACGCTGCTGCTGCCGGTGCTGGCCGGCCGCCGGCCCGCGGCCCGAGCCGCGGCGGCAGCAGTCGCGGTGCTCGCGGGCGCCTCGGCGATTGGGTTGTTGCTCTTTGCCGTGCGCGAGCCCTGGATGGGCCTTACGCTGCCGCCGGGACCCATCGGCCCGTGGAGGGATTATTTTCCCATCGTGGCAAAACTCGCCGCCGGCACCTTGTTCAATCAGTAGGCGTGTTGCTTGTGCCCCCAGGCCGCGAGCTCAGCCGAAACCGGTGTGCAAATTATCCGTCTTCCGTTGCTACACTACCCTCGCCGCGCCGGGCACGTGGGCCCGGCAACCCAGGAGACAGCAATGAACCAGCGCCTTTGGAAGTTTGTTTTGGTAGTGATGTTGTTTGGCACGGTCCCGGCCTTCGGCCAGGCCACCACCGGCACCATCACGGGCAGAGCCGTCGATAGCAGCGGCGGCTTGCTCCCCGGCGTCGAAGTCAGCATCGCGAGCCCGGCGATGATCGGCGGCGCGCGCGAGTCCGTCACCGACACGCTCGGCACCTACCGGTTCGGCCAGCTCCAGCCCGGTGTTTACCAGGTGACCTTCCACCTGGCCGGTTTCCGGACGCTCGCCATCGAGGGCGTCACGGTGCAGGCCGGCGGAACGATGACCATCAATGGCCCGATGCAGCTCGACACGGTCTCCGAGACCGTCACCGTCATGAGCACCACGCCGACCATCGACCTGCAATCGACGACCGTCGGCGTCAATTGGACGGAGCAGCAGATGGAAAACCTGCCGTACGGGCGTGGCATCCGCGGCCTCGCCAGGCTGGTACCCGGCGTGTCGCCCACGCAGTTCGACGTCGGCGGCAACACCGTCGGC
>JBDTMB010000648.1:0-2955 GCA_039934485.1 Vicinamibacterales bacterium | reverse complement strand
CGAGCCGGAGCCGACCGACCTCGTTTTTCCGAAGTATCAACGCGAACTCTTCAAAACCATTCTGGAGGAAGAAGAACTCAGGCAGGACCGCGAAGGCCGACCGCGCACCGCCTATAGCCTCCGGCACACATATATATGTCTCCGCCTGCTGGAGGGCGCCGACATTTACCAGATCGCCAAGAACTGCCGCACCAGCGTCGAGATGATCGAGAAGTACTACGCGGCGCACATCAAGACCAACCTCGACGCCGCCGCGATCAACGTCATGAGACCGAAAAAGAAGAAGCCAAAATCAGCCAGGAACCCCAAATCGCGCGAGACCGAGGACCCCGAGGAGTAACGCGCAAAATTCGTCCAGCTTGTCCTATCATGGACAGCATCAGATGCACGGCCACGCGGGCGTGGCGGAATGGCAGACGCAACGGACTTAAGGAAAACTTGAGTGCTCGCCGGGAAACCGGCGATGCAGAACTGCCCAAATTCGGGGAACCCTGAACCTGCCCCAGCGATGGCAGGGGTGGCAATCCCGAGCCAAGCCCGGACGGAACGCGCCCGCCGGGAAGGTGTAGAGACTAGACGGGCAGCACCTAAGCCCCGGAACCTACCGGGAAACGGTGAAGGGATAGTCCAGACCGCAAACCCGGCGCTGCGCCAGGGCGGCGAAAGCCGTAGTCGGTACGAAAATCCGTAGGGCCTTTATCGGCTCGTGGGGGTTCGACTCCCTCCGCCCGCACCATCGTCTTCACTTCTCTTGCGCCGGGGAACAGCGGGACACCTGCTCCCGCCCCGGCCGCTGAGGATGGAACCATCCTTCGCCAGGCAGTCAGGTTCTCGGCGGCCATGCCAGCCGCTGTCTCCAACGCCGCTTGCAGCGCCGCAGGGCGCGCAACGGCACCCCTGACGACAACGAGAAACCACCTTTACACCGCAGGGAACACACTGTACAAATCCGTTGACTCTGCGCCACGCTGGCGCGCCATCAACTCCTACACCTGCCCGGTGTTGCGATACTGAGTTTCAGTTTAGAGTGCGCTTCATGATCAACATCCTTATCGACACCTGTGTCTGGCTGGACCTGGCGAAGGACCCGCGACAAGCGCCACTGCTTGGCGTCGTCGAAGAGATGGTGAAGCGCAAGCTCGTAACCCTTATCGTGCCGCGCATCGTGCTCGACGAGTTTCGGCGCAACCGGGGGCGAATCATCGCCGACAGTACCAAGAGCCTTTCGTCGCATTTTCACGTCGTCAAAGATGCGGTCGGCAAGATCGGCGGCGACAACAGGCAGATGCGGGTCGTCCTCTCCCATCTGGACGACGTCAGTCACAAGATGCCAATCGTAGGCGGAACCGTTGCGAGTACGCTGGATCAAATAGAGAAGCTGCTCGCCGCATCGCCGAGCATCGCCCCGACTGATGATACGAAGCTGCGAGCTGCGCAACGCGCAATTGAGAAACAAGCACCGTTCCATCGTGGCAGGAACTCGATGGCCGACGCGCTCATTATCGAGACCTACGCAGAATGTGTTCGCGACAAGACCTCAGCGGGGACGAGATTTGCGTTCGTCACGCACAACAAGAACGATTTCAGCACCGTGAACGGCAATGAGAAGCTGCCTCACCCCGATCTCGCTGGCTGCTTCTCGCGCATCAAGTCGCTCTATTTCATCAACCTTGCCGAACTGCTTCGGCGCATCGAACCATCACTCGTCAGCGACGTGATGTTCGAGTTGTCATGGACGCAGGAGCCGCGCGGCCTGTCGGAGATTCTGAAGGCCGAGGACTTGCTCTTCAATCAAGTTTGGTACAACCGGCACTGGGGTCTGCGCATCGGTGTCCGCGAAGGACGAATCAAGGTCGTGGCAAAGGAGACGTATCCGCGTCCGGCCGGCGAGCGGGAAACGGTTCAACGTGACGTGTGGAAGGGAGCTCTCAAAGCGGCTCGAAGGGTCGAGCGTGAATACGGCAAGAAGAACCTCGGGCCGTGGGATGACTTCGAATGGGGCATGATCAACGGGAAGCTCTCGGCTCTTCGGTGGGCCCTGGGAGACGAATGGGACATGCTCGATACGTAACCACTGCCGGCGACGCCATTGACGTTATTTCCGTAACAATAGAGAACAGCCAGAACATCTGGATACGCCTGCCGTCTCGTGGCATAGTGCCTCGGGTGATCGTCCACACCGCAGATTGGTCGGCGCCACTGAAACGCAAACAACGTCTACGGAACAGACAAGAATGGCCCGAACCAAGAAGAATCCGGACAACCAACCTTCGGCCAAGAACGGTAGCGGCGCCAACCTCGGCTTCGAGGCACAGCTCTTCCTCGCCGCCGACAAGCTACGCAAGAATCTCGAGCCCTCCGACTACAAGCACGTCGCTCTTGGGTTGATTTTCCTCAAACACATCTCGAACGCGTTCGAGGCGAAGCGCGCGGCGCTTCTCGCCGAAGATGCCACGGCCGCCGAGGACCCGGACGAGTACCTCGCCGAAAACGTGTTCTGGGTGCCGAAGGAGGCGCGGTGGTCGCACCTTCAGTCAAACGCCAAGCAAACCACCATCGGCAAGCTGATCGACGAAGCTATGAGTGCCATCGAGGCGCACAATCCCGGCTTGAAGGGCGTCTTGCCGAAAGACTACAACCGCCCCGCGCTCGACAAGGTGATGCTTGGTGAGTTGATCGATCTTGTGTCCGGAATCGCCACCGGCGAGCCGGGCGACAAGGCGCGTGACCTGCTTGGCCGCGTCTACGAGTACTTCCTCGGCGGCTTCGCCGGTTCTGAAGGAAAGCGTGGCGGAGAGTTTTACACGCCGCGTTCCGTCGTGCGCGTGCTGGTCGAAATGCTGGAGCCCTACAAGGGCCGCGTCTACGATCCGTGCTGCGGCTCAGGCGGCATGTTTGTGCAGTCCGAGAAATTCGTTGAGAGCCACGGCGGGCGCATCGGCGACATCGCCATCT
>JBDTMB010000647.1:0-2960 GCA_039934485.1 Vicinamibacterales bacterium | reverse complement strand
ACGACATCTCGAGCACGCGGCCGACGTCCTTGATCACCGCCTTCGCCTTCATCGTCCCGAACGTGATGATCTGCGCGACGTTCTCGCGGCCGTACTTGCGGGTGACGTATTCGATCACCTCGCCGCGGCGCCGCTCGCAGAAGTCGACGTCGATATCGGGCAGCGAGACGCGCTCGGGATTGAGGAAACGCTCGAAAATCAGGTCGTAGTGCAGCGGATCGACGTCGGTGATGCGCAGCGCCCAGGCCACCAGGCTCCCCGCCGCCGAACCCCGGCCGGGCCCGACCGGGATGCCCTGCTCGCGCGCGTAGCGGATGAAGTCCCAGACGATCAGGAAGTACCCGGGGTACTCCATCTTCTTGATCATCGCGATCTCGTAGGCGAGCCGCTCGTCGTACTCCGCGATGGTATGCCGCAACGAATCGGCGGCGGCCTGCTGGCGCAGGCGCTCAACGCGCACGGCATACCCTTCGCGCACGACCTTTTCGAAGTACTCGTTGAGCGTGGTGCCGTCCGGCACCACGAACGAGGGCAGGTGGTTCTCGCCCTCAGGGATCTTGACGTTGCAGCGCTCGGCGATGAGCAGCGTGTTCTTCATCGCGTCCGGATAGTCGCCGAAGACCTCGGCCATCTGGTCCGCGGTCTTCAGGAAGAACTGGTCGCCGTGGTAACGCAGCCGGTTCTGGTCGTTGACCGACTTGCCGGTGCCGATGCACAAAAGGATGTCGTGCGGCTTGTGATCGCCGTGCCGCAGGTAGTGGACGTCGTTGGTCGCGACGAGCGGCATGTTCAGGTCACGCGCGATCGGAATCAGGCCGTTGTTGACGATGCGTTGTTCGTCGATGCCCTGGAACTGCATCTCGAGGAAGAAGTTGTTCTGGCCGAGGATGTCGCGATACTGCGCCGCGGCGGCCAGCGCCTTCTTCGCCTGCTCCGCCCGGATCTCCGACGCCACCTCGCCCTTGAGGCAGCTGCTCAGGCCGATGAGGCCCTCGGCGTGTTGCGCGAGCAACGCCTTGTCGATGCGCGGCTTGTAATAGAAGCCCTCGGTGTAGCCCGAGGACACCAGCTTGATCAGGTTCTTGAAGCCGATCTCGTTCTCGGCCAGCAGCACGAGATGGTTGGCGGTCTCACCCGGCGTGCCGCTCTTCTCCCGCCGATCGCCCGGCGCGACATAGACTTCGCAGCCCAGGATCGGATTGATCCCGCGCTTGCGCGCGGCATCGTGGAAGACCACCGCCGAAAACATGTTGCCGTGCTCGGTCACCGCCAGCGCCGGCATCTTGAGGCGCGCCGCTTCGTCCAGCAACTCGTCGATCCGGCAGGCGCCGTCGAGCAGCGAGAACTCGGTATGCAGGTGCAGGTGAACGAATTCCGCCATCGCCTATTCCCACTCGATGGTAGACGGCGGCTTCGAGCTGATGTCGTAGACGACGCGGTTGATGCCCTTCACCTCGTTGACGATGCGCGACGAGATCGCGGCGAGCAGGTCGTGCGGCAGCCGCGCCCAGTCGGCGGTCATGCCGTCGAGGCTCTCCACCGCGCGGATGGCGGCCGTCGCTTCGTAGGTGCGGGCGTCGCCCATCACGCCGACGCTGTGAATGGGCAGCAGCACCGCAAAACTCTGCCAGAGGCGCTCGTACCACCCCGCCTTGCGCACTTCGTCGGCGACGATGGCGTCGGCTTTCTGCAGCAGCGTGATGCGCTCGCGGGTGATGTCGCCGAGGATGCGCACGGCGAGGCCGGGCCCAGGGAACGGTTGCCGGACGAGGAATTCCTTGTCGATGCCCAGGTCGTGGCCGACCTTGCGGACCTCGTCCTTGAAGAGCTCGCGGAGCGGTTCCACCAGCTTGAACCGCATCCGGTCCGGCAGGCCGCCGACGTTGTGATGGCTCTTGATGGTGGCCGACGGGCCGCGCACCGAGACCGATTCGATGACGTCGGGATAGAGCGTGCCCTGCGCGAGGAAATCGAATTCCCCGAGCGCGCGGGCCTTCTCCTCGAACACGTCGATGAAGGTCGAGCCGATGATCTTGCGCTTCCGTTCCGGATCCGTCACACCGGCCAGCCGGTCGAGGAACAGATCCGTGGCGTCGACGTGGTGCACCGGCAGGCGCAACTTCTTGTAGCGCAGGACCACCTGCTGCGCTTCGTTCAGCCGGAGCAAGCCGTTGTCGACGAAGATGCATTGCAGGCGGTCGCCGATGGCGCGGTGAATCAGCGACGCCGCCACCGTCGAATCGACGCCGCCCGACAGTCCGCAGACGACGCGGCCGTTGCCGACGAGCGCCTTGATGCGCGCCGTCGCATCGTCGATGAACGAGGCAATCGTCCAGTCGCCGGTGCAGCCGCAGACGTCCATCGCGAAATTGCGGAGGATGTCCTTGCCGCCTTCGGTGTGGGCGACTTCAGGATGGAACAGCAGCGCGTAGTAACCGCGGTCGGGCGCCTCCATGCCGGCGACCGGGGCATTGTCGCTGGTGGCGGTGACCGTAAACCCGGGCGGCGCCGCGGAGACGAAGTCGCCGTGGCTGGCCCACACCTTGATGTGGTCGGGCATGCCGTTGAGGACCCTGGTGGCCGCGGGGCTGCGCTTGACGAGGGCGTAACCAAACTCGCGGTGCCCCGCGCGGCTGAGTTGCCCGCCGAGCATCTCGGTCATCAACTGCATGCCGTAGCAGATGCCCAGGGTCGGCACGCCGAGGTCGAGAACGCCGCGGTCGCAATGCGGGGCGCCCTCCTCATCGACACTGCTGGGGCCGCCCGACAGGATGACCCCCACCGGTTGCTTCGCCCGGATGGCGTCGAGCGAGGTGTTGAAAGGAAGGATCTCGGAATACACCGACAATTCGCGCAGCTGGTCACTGATCGCGCCTTTCCTGAAAGACCGGCATTTGCTCGCGATTGACTTGCGCGGCCACGGCAAATCCGACGCGCCGGCCTGCTGCTACGCCTACACC
>JBDTMB010000646.1:0-2961 GCA_039934485.1 Vicinamibacterales bacterium | reverse complement strand
ATCGACGGCGCCGGCGGTGCCGTGATGACATCCGGCGTGCTGTCGCCGCCTGTGGACGGCTTGCTGCTCTGCGCCGCGGCATAGATGACGCCCTTGGGATCCAGTTGCAGTGCGTGGACCTCGCTGTAGGGGGTATCAAGCAGCAGGAAGCCCTTGCCCGCGGGATCCACGCGGAAGACACGACCGGGCGAGCCGGTGCCCACCAGCAGCTGGTTGTTCGCGTCGAGGGCGAGCGACACGGCGTGCATCGCCTTGGTCGAAAAGAATTTGGCGCCCTTGCCATCGGGCGTGATGCGGTAGACGACGCCCTTGTCGCCGGTGGCCGCAAACAGGTTGCCCTGTCGATCGACGGCCAGGGCCCAGATGTACTTGTCCTCCGGATCGAAGAAGGTGGTGGATTGCCCCTTGGCGTCGACGCGGTAAATCCGCCCGTCGGGCGAGGTGCCGACGAAGACGCCGCCGCCGGGTGCCGGCGCCAGGGCATGCACTTCCATCTCGCCGCTGTCGAAGAAGACCGAGCCGGCGCCGGACCGGTCGACACGCAGCACCTTGCCGTCGTTGCCGGTGCCGAGATACGTCGAACCGTCGGGCATCGGCAGCGCCGACCACACAAACGGCGCGGCCGCGTCGTGAATGCGCGTCACCGATGGGCCGAGCGTGAGTCGGCCGTGCTCGTCGATGGACAGTTGATCGACATCACCGCGGAGGAAGTCCGCCTGCGTGGCGGCTTGCCAGAAACCCGGAGCGGCCGACACCACGAGGGAAGAGACGAGGAGCACGCCACAGGCCAGCGCGGCTCCGGCAGGGAATCGACGATTCATCAGGGTTGGTCGAGGGTTAGGGTCAATTGCCGCGAGCCCGTGACGGCGACGTCGAGGGCGAGTTCCCACTCGCCGCGCGTGACGTTTCGAAGGGAGCTCACGGTTCCGCTGGTGCGGTCCGACTCGAGGACGGCCAGCACCGACGGCGGCAGCGCCGCCATGGGCTCGCCGTTGACAATCGCGCCAGGCTCAGAGGCGGTGAGCCGGACGTAGATGCGGTTGTTGCGGCGCGCGCGATTGAAGGTGCGGATCATCGCCGACACTTTCTGCGGCTCGGCGCCGCGCGTGTCTCGTCGATCGTCGGCGCCGGCGCGGGCCGCGTCGGCCACCGTCAGCTGGAGCGGACCGGTCACGTTGGCGGGCAGCTGGATCGGAATCTTGCGGAGCAGTTCCTCGCCCTGCGAGGTCCGCAGCGCGACGTTGACCGTGGCCTCGCCGCCGGCGCGCGGGCGGGTGGTGTCGAGCCACACGCGTTCGATCCGGGCGGTGCGTTGTTCCTCGGAGGCGTCGATGGTGAGCGAGATCCGCTCGACGTCCACCGGTTCGGACGCGTTCTTCAGCAACGCGGTGAACGGCGCCGCGATATACGCCGCCGCGCCGCCAGCCGGTTGATCGCCGGTGAAGATGTCTTCAAACGAAATGTCGCCCTGCGACTTGATGGTCGCGGTGCCGCGAATGGAGAAGGAGGCGGGGCCCGCGCCGCGCTCGTACGACGTCAGGACGTTGGCGACGGCGAGATAGGCGAGCAGCGGCGTGAACGTGACATCGCGCACGGCGGCGAAAGAAAACGACTTCGATCCCGCCCGCGAGTTCAGCGTGATCGAGACCGGGATCATCGACGGACCGGCGCCCAGCCGGCCGGCGACCGCGGTGGCGCGATCCTGCTGCAACGTGCCCACCACTTCGCCGAGGCTCGCGATCTTCGTCGACGCCATCAGGCTCGGCAACACCGCCACGACGTCCGCCCGCGTCATCGGGAACTGCGTGGGCCCGAGATTGTAGAGCGGGTGGCCGAAGGCGTAGACCCGGTCGCCATCGACGTGGGTCACGGTTCCAGTGGCCCCGAGTTCGAAATCGCCCGTCAGCAGGCCGATGCCCACCGCGTCTCCCGGGGCCAGCGGGCGCGTCGAATGCGCCGTTGGGGACGGCGACGACTGCGATGAGCCCGACACCGGAACAAATCCCCCGGAGGCGAACGCCGACGCAAACGGATCGAGCACGGCGCTGTCGAATCCAGCCGCGACCATCGGCACCGAGATCGGGCGCAGCATCGCGCCCATCCGGCTGAGGTCACTCGACGCGCCCGACATCACCAATGCCTGTACCGCGTCATCGACCAGCGCCGGCGCGTGGCCCAGGTCGCGCGACCAGATCTCGAGCAGTTGCCGCGAGGTCGCGGGCCAGGAGATCGCCACCGGACGCGATCCGGGAGCCGCGACGGCCGACGTGGCCGTGGCATCGATCATCTCGTCGATCGGCGTGATGCCGGCAATGGGCTCGGTGGAGAATTGCCCGAGGGAGTAGGAGATGGCGCCAAGAAGGCGGCCGTCGATGTAAACGGGGCTCCCGCTCATGCCCGCGATCACGCCGGTCTTGGCGAGCGGACCGCCTTCGAGACGCGCCAGGATGAGGTTGCGCTTGGGCCCGATCACGTTCTTCAGCACGCCCAGGATGTGGACCTTGAAGTCCTCAAGGGTCGTACCTGAAAAGACGGTCCGGCTGACGCCCACCATGCCTGGGCGCACCTCGTCCACGGGCATGGTGCGGGTCTGGGCCGAAGGCAGGGCCGCCAGCAGGCCGACCGCCAGTACGAGGAGCGAAAGGTATCTTGACATTCAATTGCCGGAAACAAGCCGACTTACACGGTTATACGAGGTTCGACCGGGCTTAGCAAGCCCGGAACACCCGGCTGGTTGACGTCCTGTTGGCAGGTCTGTTAGCCTTTCGACGTTCACATGCGGTCAACAGCCGTCCTCGCCGCCTCTCTGCATCGGTCGTTTGGCCGTACCGGGAGCGGTGTGCGCGCGTGGTGGTATTGGTGCCCAGCAGGAGAGGCTAACCGGTCCGTCTAACCACTACGACGCCATTTGACGCTCGACCGAAGCGCCTCTTTAACCCACACGGGAAGAGGCGCTTTTTG
>JBDTMB010000645.1:0-2963 GCA_039934485.1 Vicinamibacterales bacterium | reverse complement strand
CTGGCCTCGCCACGAGCGTGAGTCGGTGGTCGCCGAGAAGAAGACGTCGACGGGCGAATACTCCGGATGCCACTTGCGATAGGCGGCAATCACCTCCCGGCGATCGAGCGGACCCATGAACGGCGAATTGGCTTCGAGCCTGGCCGGCAGGGATTCCCACGTGAGCGAGAACAGGGACGGATCACCACGGCCGATCAACACGCGCGTCTCGTCGTGGGTGTTACCAAGAATCATGGGGATGGCGGCCGATAGGGGCGGCGCATCCGGATCGAACGGATCGCGCGGGAGCGAGCGGCCGTCCTTCACCGGCCCCAGGTACTCGGGCGCACGACTCACCTTGATCAGTTGCTCCATCGGCAGCGTGCGCAGGTCGTTGACCCTCTCGGGGGACAGGTTGAGCGCCGTCATCAACGCCCGGGCGTTTCGCGACGCCGTGGCCTGGCGGCTGGCCGTGATCTGCTGGCCACTGTGGGTCGCAACGCGATGGAACAACCCGTGCGCGAGCGGCATCGCCATGAGCACCGCGCTTTTCGCGCCGCCGCCTGAATGGCCGAAGATGGTGACGTTGCCTGGATCGCCGCCAAACTCGGTGATGTTGTCGCGCACCCACTGCAGCGCCAGGACCAGGTCGAGCATCCCGGCATTACCGGAGTCGGCCAGCTCCGCGCCGCCGTATTCCGCGAGATAGAGATAGCCGAACGCGTTAAGGCGGTGATTGACCGTCACCACGACCACATCGCCCCGCCGGCTGAGGCGAGCGCCGTCGGTCTCGATCTCGTTGCTCGTGCCGCTCGAATAGGCACCGCCGTGAAACCACACCATGACGGCGCGCTTCGCACCGTCGCGAAGCCCGGGCGTCCAGACGTTGAGATGGAGGCAGTCTTCACCGATCGGGCGCCCGCCGGTGGACGGCTGTGGAGCCATCGGCCCGAACTCGAACGCATCGCGCACGCCCGTCCACGGTTGCGACGCGATCGGTGGCAGGAACCGGCGCGTCGCGGTGTCCGCCCCGTAACGCACACCCTTGAAGATGCGAATGCCCTCGACGATGCGGCCGCGAATGCGGCCGGCGGTCGTCGTGGCCACGACTTGATTGTCCTGGCCGAGTGCAATCGCCGGCGAGGCGGCGATCGCACCCGTGGAGAGCGCCAGGAGCCGCAGCAGAGTGCGTCGATCGACGTGATGGTTCCACACGGCTGCCCGGCTCCTTCAGGCTAGAACACGAACCGGACGCCGATTTGGATTTCGCGTCCTTGGCCGTCGACGCGCTTACGCGTTACCTTGCCGAAGTTCGCACTCGACAGGTTCACTTCGGGCTGATCCCACACGATCATGTTCAGGACGTTGTAGGCCTCGATGCGCGCCTCAATGCGCTTGGTCGAATTGAGGTTGAACATCTTGGTCAGCGTCATGTCGGTGAAGTAGGCCGAGGGGCCGTTCAGCCCCGAGTAGTAGTACGGGTTGCTGCGGGCCGTGAACGAATCCTGCACGGCGAACTTGCTGGTATCGAACCACTTGTCGTTCGTCGGCGACGACAGCTTCGGATTGCCGCTCACCACGTAGCTGGTGTTGAAGAACACCGGGCGGCCCGAGTAGAAGCGACCCGCCGCCGTGTACTGCCAGTTGCCGAGCACCGAGTCGAGCGCGGTGTTCCAGTCGGTGCCCACCGCCTGGCCCTTGCCCACCGGCAGCTGCCAACTGAAGGCCGAAGTCAGGCGGTTCACCGGCGTGTCGGTGGGACGCCATTCCCAGCCGTCCTCGCCGCCGCTCCTCAGCACCTTGTAGTTGGCGATGTCGTCGAACCACTGCTGGATTCGCTCGCGGTTATAGGCGTATGCCACCAGCACGCTGAAGCCCTTCCTGAACGGCCGCTGGCCACGCAGTTCGATGGTCTGGGTGTTGAGCTTCTTGCCGTTGGTGTTGGTCTGCGTGATGGTGCCGTACTGCGGATACGGGACGAGCAGCGCGCTCAGCGGAACCGTCGCGCTGTTGCGCTGCTGGCCCGGGAACTTGTCGACCGTCAGATAGTTCCTGAACGGGTTGGCCACCTGCGTGTTGATCAACGTCTTCTGCTCGTAACGGTAGGCCGGGTCCATCATGTTCAGGTTGAGGTCGTACGGCACGCGCGTGCCGAAGTTCAGGAAGTAGCTGCCCTCGAAGATCGTCTTGAACCAGATTTCGCGCTGGTACGAGAAGTTGAGGCGATCGTTGATCTGCGGGCGCAGTTGGTTCTGGTCGAGGCTCACCGCGCCGCCGAGGCCGGTATAGCGGCCATAGGCCTGGCCGTAAGGTTCGATGACGGGGTTGTTCGCCGGGTAGGGGTTCGCCAGCCGCTGTTGCGGGTTGCCGTTGGCCAATCCGAGCGTCGTCGTGGTCTGCGCGAAGCCGGTGTACTGGTTGACGAAATCACCGAGGGTGTCGCGGACCTGGCTGATCGGCATCAAAAAACGGGCGTAGCCGAAACGAGCAACCGACTTGTCGTCCAGGCGATACGCAGCACCGAGGCGCGGCATGAAGTTCGTCTTCGAGGTGCTCCACGCATAAGGACTGCCTTCGTTGGCGAACACCCACTGGCCGTTGTAGAGGTACGAGTAGTTCTTCGATGCCAGCAGCTGGGTCGCCTGGGCCGGCATGACCGGTGCACCGGCGCCCTGCATCTCAGGGATCGGCGACGTGAGGTCAAGACGTTGTGAAATCCGGTTCAGCGGATCGGTCGCACCAGGCTCGAACTCCCAGCGCAGGCCAACGTTCAGGGTGAGCTTGTCGCTGAACGTCCAATCGTCCTGGTAGTAAGCGGCATAGCTCAGAAGGTCTGGCTCCTGCAGCGGCACCAGGCGAGCCGAAGTCTGCGCATCGAGAGCGCCCAGTAGGAAGGTCGCCCACTGGTTGCCCGAGTTGGTGACGTCAGGCGTGTCTGAACTGTTCGCGGTCAACGCCGAGTTGAACACCAGGTTGATCGGCTC
>JBDTMB010000644.1:0-2979 GCA_039934485.1 Vicinamibacterales bacterium | reverse complement strand
TCGTTGATGGCGCTGAACCCAAGCTCGGATGAACGCGAGATGATGGCGGTGAGCCGAGCGTCGGTGAGGACTTGCGGAGTGGTTGGTGTCGGCGTTGGCGTTGGTGAAGTGGTGGCGGTGGGTGTCGGAGAGGGCGACGACGGCGACGACCCGCCGCCGCAACCGGCGGCGAGGGCGACGATTCCGACGGCGAGATACCGAACGACCCGATCGACTGGGGAGCCGGCCATGTGGCCTCCATGTGGGAAGCCGACCAATGCGCTCCAACCGCTGAAGCAGAGGCCTGGACTCAACTGTGTGCCTGATCGTGGTCCCCAGCCCAGCTGGTGTCAAGCAAGCGGACGACTAAGGCGGGTTGCGAGCTTTAGCCGTAGCTTGGAGCTGCTTGAAGTCCGCCCAGCATGATTCGAACATGTTCGCGCCAAGCCCGAAGGGCGCGGCGCGGCTTGAACTAGAATCGGCTGGGCGTGCCCAATCCAACGAAGTTGGATTGGTGCGCCCAGCATGATTCGAACATGCGACCTCCCGGTTCGTAGCCGGACGCTCTATCCAGCTGAGCTATGGGCGCGACAGACTTTCGATCATAACTCACTGTCCCCGTATCAGTCCATGACCTAACGGAAATAATCCTGGTAGCGCGACGGGAAGTTTTCCGCCGATTGGAATTTCTCCAGCAATCGCCTTGGCTGCGGCGCGCTCGGCAACGTCAGAAAAATCGTACGTCAGCAGCATCGCCGGCAGATCCGGTGACGACATCGCCGCGTAAGGGTTGCCGAAGAACACGCTCAGGAGCGGCTGCGACCGCCGCTCGCTGGCGCGCGCGAGGTTGTCCAGGAGCTTGGCCACCTCCGGCGCCAGGTCAAGCCGGCCGCTCGCCGACGCGGCGCGGACGAACACGCCGGCGATCACCACGTCGTACTTCGCCGCCATCGTCTCCACCAGGTCGAGCTCGCTCGGCGTGGTGCGGTCCGACACCTCAACCGCCTCCAGCGCCGGCCAGCGTTGCCGCAACTCCGGAATCAGCGTGCGGCTCGGCGCGCCGATGCGCCAGCCCGATGGGTAGTCGAGCACCGACAGGTACAGCACGCTCGCCGTGCGCGGCGCGCGCAGCGGCACCTGGGACCTCGCGTCCTTGATCAGCGTGATCGCGCGATCCGCCACCGCCTGCGCCACCGCCTCGTTCTTGCGGCCGCCAACGACGAGCGGCACCGCTTCGAGGTTCACGGTCCGCGTGCGATGCAGGCCGAGCCGCGCCTTGGCTTCAAGCAATCGCCGCACCGACGCTTCGATGCGCGCGCGCGGAATCTGCCCCGCCTCCACGGCGGCCTTGATCGCCCGCACCGCCGCCAGCGGGTCGGGAGAATCGAGCACCACATCAATGCCCGCGTGCACCGCCTTCACCGCCGCCTCGCCCGGTCCCGCGATCCTGGCAATCGCCGCCATCTTCATCGAGTCGGAGTAGACCAGGCCGTTGAAGCCGAGGTCCTTGCGCAGCAGCTCGCCGATCACGATCGGGCTGAAGGTGGCCGGGCCGGAGTCCTTGTCGATCGCCGGCAACTCGATGTGCGCCACCATCACGCCGTTGGCGTGCGCCGCGATTCCGGCCTTGAAGGGCGGCAGTTCCATGGCGTCGAGACGCGCGCGCGGTTGCGCGATGATCGGCAGGCCCAGGTGCGAGTCCACGTCGGTGTCGCCATGTCCCGGAAAATGTTTCAACGTCGCCAGCATCCCGCCGTCCTGCAGGCCCCGCACCCAGCTCGCCACCATCGTCCCCACGCTGGCGGGGTCTTCGCCAAACGAACGGACGTTGATCACCGGATTGCGCGCGTTGTTGTTGACGTCGGCCACCGGGCCGAAGTCCACGTGCACGCCGAGGCCTCGACTCTCCTGCGCGGTGATCTTCCCGGCTTCGTACGCGAGTGCCGGATCGCCGGCGGCGCCAAACGCCATCGCGCGCGGAAACTTCGTGGCGCCGTTTAACCGCATGCCGGCGCCCCATTCAAAGTCCGCGGCGGTGAGGAGCGGCAGCGCGGAGATCGACTGCAGCCGGTTGAAGAGCGACGCCAGTTCCAGCGGTTGACCCAGGATCACGGCCCCGTAGGTGGGATTGAGCATCACCTGCGGCACCGCCTCGGTGCCGCCAAACGTGAGGATGCCGCCGACGTGCGCCTCGTGGACCAGCCGGACCAGGTCGTCGTACTCCTTGGTGTCGGTGCTCAGGTAGGTTGAGCTGATCGAGGCAAAGACCATTTGCCCCACGAGCTCGTCGAGCGACAGCTTCTTCAGCGTGGCCTCGACCCAGAGGGTGGCGTCGCGATCGAGCGGAGCCGGGGACTGCGCCGTCGGCGTTGTTGTGAGAATCGCCAGCACCGCAAAGACGGCGATGATCCGCTGCATGCGCACCACTATAATCCGGTTGTGAGCAGCCAGGAGCACAAGGCCGCGGGGCCGGCGTCGGTCCGCGTGTTTGTCTTGACGATCAGCGACACCCGCACCGACGACACCGATGCGGGCGGCCGCTCCGTCGTTGACATCCTCGAGAAGGCCGGCCACGTCGTGGTCGGCAAGGTCATCGTCAAGGACGACCCGGCGCAGGTGGCGGATGCAGTGAAGCAGCAGGCGGCGAGCGGCGCCGTGGACGTCATCATCACCACCGGCGGCACCGGGATCACGCGCCGCGACAGCACCTTCGAAGCAATCGACGCGCTGCTCGAAAAACGGCTTCCCGGCTTCGGCGAACTCTTCCGCATGTTGAGCTTCCAGGAGATCGGCTCCGCCGCGATGATGAGCCGCGCCTGCGCCGGCACAATCGGCACGGTGGTGGTGGCCTCGCTCCCCGGCTCCGCGGGAGCCGTCCGCCTGGCGATGACCCGGCTCTTGATTCCCGAGATGGGCCACTTGGTACAGCAGGCGCAGAAGTAGCACCCCGAAGCCTGTAGCCGCTGAAGCCCGAAGCCTGTAGTCTGTAGCCTGTGAAGT
>JBDTMB010000643.1:0-2980 GCA_039934485.1 Vicinamibacterales bacterium | reverse complement strand
AACAACGCCGCGAAGATCCGCTACCGCTGGGGCGGCAGCGTGCCGATGGTCGTGCGCATGCCCTGGGGCGGCCTCCGCCACGCCGGCCCGTACCACAGCCAGAACACCGAACCGTGGTTCTACCGCACGCCCGGCCTCAAGATCGTCGTGCCGTCAACGCCGGAAGATGCCCGCGCGCTGATGGCCGCGGCGGTGGCCGATCCCGACCCCGTGCTGTTCTACGAGCACATCGCCCTCTATCGCGATCCGCGCGTGAAGCAGTTACTACCCGCGGCGGGCAGCCCTGCGTCGCTCGCCCCGATCCAAATCGGCAAGGCTGCGCTCCGGCGGGCCGGGTCAGACCTGGCGATGATTTCGTACGGCGCCTACGTCCACCACTGCATGCGGGTGGCGGAGAAATTGTCCGCCGAGGGCATCGAAGCGTCGGTCCTCGACCTGCGGAGCCTGTCGCCGCTCGACAAGGCGGCCGTCCTCGCGGTCACCCGCCACTGCAATCGCGTGCTGATCGTGCACGAGGACTCGCGCACCGGCGGCATCGGCGAAAGCCTGGCGGCGATCATCCAGGAAGAGGCGTTCGAGGCGCTCGACGCGCCGATTCGTATCCTCGGCGCCCTCGATACCCCGGTGCCGTATTCGCCGCCGCTCGAGGAATTCTTCCTCGTCAGCGAGGCGGAGATTCACGCCGCCGCGCGCCTGTTGATAAGCTATTAGTTCCCCCTCAGGAGAGCAGTCATGATCCGTCACAGTCTTACCGCAGCGCTCACCGCGGCGTTCCTCGCCGCCGGTGTCCACGTCATCCACGCCGATGTCCGGGCCGAACAGAAAACCAAGGTGCAACTGGGCGGTGCCATCGGCAAGGTGGTCAATATCTTCGGCGGCAAGGCCGCCCGCGACGGCATCACCTCGTCGGTGGCCGTGAAGGGCGATCGCAAGGCCACCATCACCGATCAATCGGGCCAGATCATCGACCTCTCGGAAGAAAAGATCTACGACCTCGACTTGAAGAAGAAGACCTACACCGTGGTGACCTTCGCCGAGCTGCGCAAGCGCATGGAAGACGCGCGCAAGAAGGCGGCCGAAGAGGCGAAGAAGGAACAGCCGCGCGACGAGAAGCCCGCGGCCAAGGATCCGAACGCGAAGGAGTACGAAGTGGACTTCGCCGTCAAGAACACCGGCGAGCAGAAGGCCATCAACGGCTTCAACACCCACCAGAGCATCGTCACGATCACCGTGCGCGAGAAGGGCAAGACCCTCGAGCAGTCGGGCGGCGTGACCATGACCACCGACATGTGGCTGGCGCCCAAGGTGGCGGCGATGACCGAGCTGCAGCAGTTCGACCTGCGCTACGCGCAGAAGCTCTACGGCCCGATGGTCACCGGCGCCTCACCGCAGGACATGGCCACGGCGATGGCGCTCTACCCGCAAATCAAGCCGGCCCTCGAGAAGATGCGGGCCGAAGGCGGCAAGATCGACGGCACGCCGATCCTCACGACGACGACGATGGACGCGGTGAAGTCGGCCGATCAGGTGGCGCAGGAACAGAAGAGCGGCGGCTCCGGCGAGGCGCCGAAGAGCATCGGCGGCATGCTCGGCGGCCTGGGCAAGAAGATGGCGAAGAAGGACGAGGCGCCGAAATCCACGGCAACGTTCCTCACCTCGACGCTCGAGATGCTCAAGCTCACGACCGACGTGCCGGCAGACGCAGTGGCGATCCCAGCCGGGTTCAGGGAAGACAAGTAAGTTGAAAGTTGAAAGTTGAAAGTTGAAAGTTGAAGTTGAAGTTGAGAGTTTCAGTTAAGTTTTAAGTCTTAAGTTCTTCACCCTACGGCGGTTTGCGGCTTCGGCCGCGAGCCGCCGCTCGACGTTCAGGCTGATCGTCGCGAAGATGGCGGCGAGCGAAGGGCCGTCCGGATCTTGTGCAGGAAGTCAGCATCGCTCGACGCATCCTCAGCCTCCACCAGGTTGTTCGACGTCGAGTCCGAGGCGCGAACAAGTTGGCCCCACACCACTTAGGAGGAGATCGCAGTTTCTTCCAGCCAGCCGCGTCCGCGGCGTAGAAGAAACTGCGATCGAGCTCGAAAGGCGAAGCTGAGGGCGCCGACTTTAAACTTAAAACTTAACTTCAACTTTCAACTTCAACTTTCAACTGCCAACTTTGAACTGTCAACTCACTTCTTCTTCCCCGTAAACTCGGCAGTCCCCATCCCGAAGTCCATGACGCCTTTCATGTCGGCGCCGGTGACTTCGGCGTTGACCTTGATATCGAGCGGGCCGTTGGGGCTCTGCACCGAGAACGCCATCGTCAGCGTGGTGCCCTTCATGGTGCCCTCCATTTCGACTTCCCCCTGCGGGCTGGTCAACTTGCCGGTCACCTTGTCGCCGTCCTGCTTCATCGTGGCAGTGGCGTTCAACGAGCCTTGGGGGCTGTTGATGACGAGGTCCCAATCGCCGGACACGGCGTTCTGCGCCGACGGTGCGGCGGTGAAGATCATAAAGCCGATGAGAATCGCGGACGCGAGCAGTCGTGACATCAAAGCCTCCAATTAATCAGTGAGCCGAACCAACACTTCGCCGCCGTCCACGCGCACGTCGTGGCGAGACAGGCCTACCCGCGGATCCTGCACCATCATGCCGGTCCTGATGACGTAAGACCATCCGTGCCACGGGCAGGTGACCACCCCGTTCTCGATGGGGCCTTCGCAAATGGGGCCGCCCCGGTGCAGGCACATATTATCAAGCGCGTGGAAATTGTCGCCCAGCCGGAACAACGCCACGTGGCGGCCATCGACCACCACCATCTTGCCCCCGGCCGGGAAGTCCGCAACCTGCCCGACCCTGACGAAATTGCCGGTCACTTCCGCGCTGCGGGCGTCAGCGTGGTCTCTTTCCTGTCGCCGCCGCGGGTGTAGACGACCTTCGCGGGCTGCCCGATCTTCAGCAACTCCAGCGCGTAGGTGTAGTCGTAGATGTTGGTGATCGA
>JBDTMB010000642.1:0-2981 GCA_039934485.1 Vicinamibacterales bacterium | reverse complement strand
CCTTACGGCACCGCGTAGGTCGTTGGCCAGAGCGTCGGCGTACTGGCAGGAGGCATCGGGTCCACTGTATTTGGCATTGGGAACGACCTCGCCAGCCCAGATCTCCTCGTTGTCACTCAGTAGCCTGACGCGCAGAAAGAGTACCTGAAAAGTGGCAGCGTCATTAGGATTGCAACGAGGACACTGGCTTGCGATCAAGCCGGCAACAACATCGCTGGGGAGATCTCTCAGCGCTGAGAATCTTAGGATGACCTCTGCCGAGTCGCGTCGATCGACCAGTGTAAACGGCGTGGTCTTATTGAGATGCTCCGCAAAGCACGCGGCGGTCGGCCTTGCATCGCTGGCGTCGTCTACCTCAATCCAAGCCTTCCGTACGACCGCCAAGTGGGCATCTCGTTCGGCGTCAGTCAGGTTGCTCTGTGACGCGCCGAAGACGGTGCGTTGAGCATCGACGGTCATCGATCCGATATACAAAAGAAGCAATGCTGTCACGGCTAGTCTTGTCAATTGGTCACCCGATTCAATGCCGCATACTTGTGTGGTAGTGCAGGCAGAAGACAGCGAGTCACACGCACTTGCGATCTCCTATGTCGGCCTGATGCGACGCCTGAGTCTAGCTCTCGCGGTGAGGGGCGTCTGTACACAAGAGCACACCGACATTCGGTCGGTCGTGGCGTTGTTCGGCTATGTTTTCGAGGTGTCATCAAGGCAGCGATGGCTGCCGATCGGTTCGCGATGGTCTACGAGACAATAGTTTACCTACGCGTATACCTAATATGACGAGTACGATATAATGGTGGCATGGCAAAAGTGCGTGTCGCACCATCGCTTAAATGTCTACGTTGCGGCCACCGCTGGATACCACGGCAAGTCGATGTTCGGATTTGTCCGACATGCAAATCGGCAAGCTGGGACAAGAAGAAGAAGGTGAAGCGATGACCGAGAAACAACGCCAAGACATGGAAGCCGCCCGCGTGCGACTCCGGGCAGCCGCGTTAGAACCCGAAGATCCCAATTGGGCGGAAGGACTGGAAGAGGCACCCCCCATTCCCACGACGCCGGAACAGACCGTGGTGGTGATACAGAAAAAGAAGGACACCCCATGATCGCGGCCATTTACGCACGCAAGAGTACCGAGCAACATGGCGTCGCCGATGATGCGAAGTCGATCACCCGCCAGATCGACGGTGCCCGCCGATTTATCGCCGAGAAGGGGTGGACGCTCGACGAGGCCCACATTTACTGTGATGACGGAGTGTCCGGCGCGTTGTTCGCCAATCGCGTGGAATTTCAACGGATGTTGACGGACGCCAAAGCGGACGCGTTCGGCAGCATCGTGTTCTTCGATCTCGACCGCTTCGGGCGGCACGCCCACCACACCATGACGGCCCTCCACAATTTGGCCGATATCAGCGTCGATGTGTGGGACTTCAGCACCGGGGTGCGCGTGAACCTCGATAGTTTTGAAGGGCGCATCTCGACCACCCTGTAAGCGGAATTCGCCCAACAATACCGCGATCAAATTCGCAAGCACACCAGCACCGCCATGCGCCGAAAAGCGGAAGCGGGCCACGTCACTGGCGGGCGCGTGTTCGGGTACGACAACGTGAAGATCGCCAAACGGGACACGCACGATCGCGGCGGCGTTGAACCGGGCGAAGGCCCCGTCACCCCGCAGTCAGCACGGACGCCCCAACGGGTGGAGTCATTCCACCATCCGCGCCGTCTTGGAACGGCCGATCTATCGCGGCGAATTGGTGTACGGCAAGCGACGAAAGCCTACGGCCGTGAACTGCGGAAAGTCTATAAGGACACCACCCGCGAGAAGGGCCAGATCGACACGGTGGAAGCGACGTGGATACGGCGGGACGCGCCGCACTTGCGGATTGTGGAGGCCGGGCTGTGTGCCCGCGTGGACACCCGTCGCGTCAACCGGCGGACGCGGTACCTCTCGTCGCTCGTCAGCCCGGACAAGGTCCACGGCAAATACCTCCTCAGTGGCGGGTTGTTGATCTGCCCGACGTCCCACGGCCACTTTGAAGCCGTGAAATCCCCGTGGAAAGACGGTGGGGCGTATGTCTGTGCCACCCGTCGCCGCAAGCCGGGTGCGTGCACGAACGCCCTGTCATTGCCGATGATCCGCACGGACACCACGATCCTGAACATGATCGACGGTGACGTGCTCGACGCGGGCTTCATCGAAGAATTGATCGCCCTGGTGGACACGGGCGACGCGGAGAACATCGCCCTGCTGACCGCTGACCGTGACCGACTCCGGGGCGAAGTGGATCGACTGGTGGCGTCGATTGCCAGTGGCGTACCCCCGAAATCGGTGGCGCCGCTGATCACGACGAAAGAAGACGAGATCGCCCGGCTCGACGCCCAGTTAAGCACCCCCCGCACACGCCCCAATATCGATCGGCTGCGTGCGGCGTTGACGCAGCGGTCTGAGGGGTGGCGGGCGGACCTACGCGCCGAACCCCAAGTGGCCCGGATGGTCCTGCGAAAGCTGATAAGCCCGTTGATATTGCACGATCCGGCGGACACCTCCGCATTCGTGGAGTGGGAAAGTTCGCTGTCGGCAGGATGCTTGAAGGACTCGTACATCTAGTGGCGTCCCCGACGGGAATTACCCCATTTACCGCACGCGGTAGCGTAGGGCGGGTGGCGTAGCTACCCATTCCCCAGAAGAGGCTCTGACTATCAGATACAGATAGGTATATATACCTATCTGTATCCTGTGCGTACGCTACTTCAAAAGCGGCTAGGAGCCCGCTTGAACCGCAATTTTAGACATTTACAGGTATATATACCTGTAAGAATAGACATGAATCCAATTTCTTCGTGTACAAGCCCTTATTATCCAAGGACTTATCGAGATAATATAAGCTCTTTTATCTAATACAGGAGGTATATATACTTGTACGTACATGGCAAGCCGCCGTCTGACGAAAACCACTGTCTGAGCATGTATATATACC
>JBDTMB010000641.1:0-2994 GCA_039934485.1 Vicinamibacterales bacterium | reverse complement strand
TTCACCGCCTGGTTGAGCTCGCCGGTGCTCACGCCATAAACCTGGGCGAGATCCGAATCTCAGGCTTCGATGCCGTCATCCGCCCTATTTCTCGCGGCATTGATCTTCGGTCAATCGCAGTCCGCCACGACGATGCTAGTGTCGTCGGTCGTGATGGACCAGTCGACGTGCCGCGAGTGCGGGCGGAATCGGGCTCTGCTTGAACAACTGCAGGAGCGCCTCTGTGCTTTGGAGGCCGAGGTGTACGGCGCGCCACTAAACATCGACCTTGAGGAATTCACGACGCTTCAAGCGAAGCGAAATGCGAGAGAAGCGGCGTTGGAGGAATACCATCGACTTCAGCGCGAAGAATTCTACCGTCGGCTTCCAGAACTCAAGGCACAAGCAGCAAAGCAGAGGGCTGCTTACGAAGCGTTCATGCGCGAGCGCGGTCTGCAGCCCTAGGCGGACTACCGTGTAACGTGCCCGATTAGCGAGGGAATCTGCTCCCTCCAGATCGTCTGCTCCTGCACATCTGTTCTCTCCTTCGCGAGCCAGGCCAGGGTCTGGCTCACATCAAACAGCGTGCTCCCTGTCACGGGCGCGCCAGGCACGCGGTCCGCGACTTCCACCGGCATCGTCGACGGCGAGCGTCCCTTGTAGGCGCCGGCCATGGCCACATCGCGTCCGCTGCGAAAGATGTGGAGCGCTCGCGTGGCGGCCTTGAAGCCCCATGCGCGTCTCACGTGCGTGTCGGCCCACACATGCGTTCGCCGAGCGCCGTGATCTTCACGCTGGCGGTCAGGTTGTCCGAGGCGATGCCCGCCTTCTTGAGCGCCGCGACGGCCATGTCGAGCACGGCGTCGTGCGGAACCAGCGCGTAATCGGAAGAGACGACGCCAACCGGGACGAAGTCCGGGTCGTCCTTGAACGGCTGCCGCGCGACGATGTGCAGGTTGTCGTTCCCGCGAACGCGCGCGTGGCCGGGTTGAGTCAGGCGGAAGGGCGAACGAGCGAACCTGGGAAGGTGCTGATCGATCTCCGTCAGTGTGCCGTGGTGGTGGGTGACGGGAGAGCCGAGCCAGGAATCGGTCTGCGCCATAGGCCCACAGGATGGGCTCGCGCTGTGACAGGTGACGTCACGGGCGTAGGCTACCCGCGAATCGTGTTAAATCGCGGCCAGTCGCTCCACAGTATCTGGATACCGTTTCACGAGGTTGATGAGCAACGCCGCCTGAGCGTTCGCTCTTGCTCTCCATTGAGTGCGCCGCGGCAGACTGGCTGCTCTAGTCGGCGTTCGGAAGTTGCCGGACCCGAATTCGGATCCGCGTTGCCTTGTGTTGGATGGTCACGATGAACGGTCGGTTGAGTTCGATAGCGGCAGCGTCTGCGGCCTTGAGAGCCGCGAGCACGACATCTCCGGAAATATGCCCAGGGCGTATGAACACCACGCCAGTGGAGATGGACCGGCCCTGAATCGCCAAACGCGCGAAGTCTTGATCGTGGGGTGTATGTTCTCGTCCGCCAAAAGTGCGAACGCGAACAGGGTCATGCGGGCTGTGGGATATCGATGGTTCGGTCGTGTTTCAGTGTTTGGGCGGCGAACGAGAACGCGGCGGAAAGGGCCGCTGCGCTGAGCTGAGGGTAACTTGCCAGTATGTCGGCCTGACTGGCACCGCTCGCCGCGAGCTCAAGCAGGAACTCTACGCTGAGACGCGTCCCTCGAACGCAGGGCTTTCCCGCCAAAATCTCAGGGTCGGAGACAATCCATGCGTCACTCATGTTGGTGTCCTGCTTTCTAAAGTCGATGCTAGCGAGGGCCGCGCGAGGTGTCAATCTGCCGGTTGCCCCTCAGTGATTGCTTTCACCTGACCGACCAGCTGTTCAGCCGTCTGCAGCCATCCCATCAACTCCTCCGACGTGGGCGACAGCTCATACGGATGCTGGTGGCACGCGCGACTCAGCCCCGCCCACGCGTAGGACACGCGTTCGGCCAACACCTCGTCGCCGAGGTAGTACGACAGGCACAACAACTGCGCCCGGGTTGAGCACTGTTCCATTCCGGCTGCACGCACCCTCCACAGATCATCAAGGGTGGCTTCGAGTGCCTGACGCGCAAGCAGTGCCGTGGCGCGTGGCCAGAGGCCCGCGGTTGCCGGATCCGTGCGCTCCATGAGGTTACGTGCCGCCGTCAACACTTCCGCCTGGGCCATCACGGCGTAAGCGCCATCACTCTCTCGGTCAGGCTCTGCGTATCCCTGATCAGTTGCTGCAGATCTCCAGCGAATTCCTTGTGCGCGCCTTCGTTGCACTGCTTGAAGGCATCGCCGGCCCAACCGCCGTACTTGTTGAGGCGGGCCATCACGTCGCCGCCTTTCGCCGGATCATCGAAGAACGCCAACGCCGCCAGCGGGGTCAGCTTGTTGCCCTTGGCCAGCGTCTCTTCCACTTCACCGTGCGCCTTTCCTGCCGCCAGTTGCTTGCGGCGGATCACCTCGATGAAAGCGGCTTCGAGTGCGGCGCGGCAATAGCCAGGGACGATGCGGCGCAGCACGGCATTTGGCAGATCGGCGGTGTGAGCAAGCGCCCTGGCGTCCTCGAGGTTGGCGTGCACGGGATCGAGCGACGTCCGCACTTCGACGACGGATTTCGGACGCCGGGTGACCATCAGGACTTTGCTCTTGATGCCGAGCCGTCGCACAGCTTCGGGCAGGCGTTCGTCGTGGGTGAACACGATCACTTGCCTGGTGAGCGCTGTCTCTTCGAGCGCGCGGGCTAATCCATCGACGCGGGCGGGATCCATGGACTGGACGGGATCGTCGATCACCAAGAACCGGAACGGGCTCTCCGGCAACGTAGCTCTTGGCAGAAAGAGGCTCAGCGCGAGCGAGTGGAGTTCGCCCTGGCTCATCACACCGAGCGCGGCGCCGGCCACGCCGTCAACGGTGACGTCGAGTGAGTGGGCGCGCCGCGCGGAAAGTGATCCATTCGCCGCTCGGAAAGTGATCCACCTGA
>JBDTMB010000640.1:0-2995 GCA_039934485.1 Vicinamibacterales bacterium | reverse complement strand
GCGCCCTCGTACAGCGCCGTCGCCCGCTCGCTGAGCAGGTGCGTCGCGCGATGGACGTTGGCGTTGGCGTGGCGGTAGTAGTCGTCCATCGCCTTCAACACCGGCTCGGGCTTCTGGCTGGTGTTGGCGCTGTCGAGATAGACCAGCGGCCGGCCGTGGATGCGCTCCGACAGGATCGGAAACTCGGCGCGAATCTTCGCGAGGTCAAAGGCCACTTCGGGCTGCGGACTGCGGGCTGCGGGCTTCAGGACGCCGGTCGTCATCACTTGCCTGCCTGTGCGACGTCGCGGTCGAGCGCGTCGAAGAGGGTGGACTCGATCTGCTCACGCAGCTCGGGAATCTGCAGGCCCTGGATCACCTCGCCCGCAAACGCGTGGAGCAGCATGTCGCGCGCCTCGAGCTCGTTCAGGCCGCGCGCGCGCAGGTAGAACATCGCCTCGTCGTCCAGCTGGCCCACCGCCGCGCCATGCGTGCACTTCACGTCGTCGGCGAAGATCTCGAGCTGCGGGTTCGAGTTGATGGTCGCGTCGTCGGACAGCAGCAACGCGCGGTTGGTCTGCTTCGCATCGGTCTTCTGCGCGTCCTGGCGGACGATGATGCGGCCGTTGAAGACGCCGCGGCCCTTGCCGGCGAGGATGCCCTTGTAGAGCTCGTGGCTGGTGCAATGGGCCACCGCGTGGTCGAGCGAGGTATGGGTGTCCATCAGGCGATCGCCGTCGACGAGGTAGACGCCGTTCATGGTGCAGTCAGCGCCTTCGCCCTTGAGGCCGATGCCGATGTCGTGCCGCATCAAGCGGCTGCCGGTCGAAAACGCGTGCGACGCAAACACCCCGCGCGCCGCGACGTGCGCCTGCAGGTTGGCGACGTGAAACGCCTGCTGCGATTCGCGCTGGTCCGAATAGAACTCGACGTGGGCGCCTTCCCCGACCACGACCTCAGTGACCGAGTTCGTGAAATAGACGGTGTCGGGTGCGCCGATGAACGTCTGCGCGATGCGCGCCTGGCTGCCGGGTCCCGCCACGACCAGCAGCCGCGGATGCGCGACCACGGGCGTGTCGCCGCCGGTAATCGCGATAACGTGAATGGGGATCTCGATCGCCGCGCCCTGCGCAATCATGATCGCGATGCCGTCGTCGAGAAACGCGGTATTGAGCGCCGCGAACGGGTGCGTCGCGATGTCAAACGTCGCCGCGAGGTGATCCTGCAGGCCGTCGGTGGCATCGCGCGCGCCGTCGCGCAGGCTGGCGATGCGAAGGCCCTTCGGCAGGTGGGTCAGATCGGACAGCGCCGCCACGAACTCGCCGTTGACGATCACCAGCCGCACCGACTTGGGGATGGCGACCTCGCCAACCAGCATCGCCGCCTGGCGCGGCGCGCCGTCGGCCAGCGCAAATTCGGTCTCCGCCAGGGGCGCCACGTTGGTGAAGCGCCATTCTTCCATCCGCGGGTTCGGGAACCCGCTGTTCGCAAACACCGCGGACGCCTTCGCCCGGCGCTCCTGCAGCCACGCCGGCGCCGACGCGCCGCGGCCCTTGGCGAAGCCTTCGTAAGCCGTGAGATATGTTTCGTGCCGTTCTGCTACCGGGCTCATCGTCACTTCCTCGCGCCCGCAACAGCGGCCTGCCCCGAACCCACGCGCGGGGATTCCAGCCAGCCGTAGCCCTTTTCTTCGAGCTCGAGCGCCAGTTCGCGCCCGCCCGAACGCACCAGCAGGCCGTCGCTCATCACGTGCACGTGGTCGGGCACGATGTAGTTGAGCAGCCGCTGGTAGTGGGTGACGACGATGAACGCGCGGTCGGGGCTGCGCATCGCGTTGACGCCCTCCGAGACGATGCGGAGGGCGTCGATGTCGAGGCCCGAGTCGGTTTCATCGAGCACGGCGAGCAGCGGCTCGAGCACGGCCATGTGGAAGATCTCGTTGCGCTTCTTCTCGCCGCCCGAGAAGCCCTCGTTCACCGAGCGCTTGAGCATGTCCTGGTCGACGCCGAGGACCTTCGACTTCTCCTTGACCAGCGCCATGAAGTCCATGGCGTCGAGCTCCTCGAGGCCGTGGTGCTTGCGCTTGGCGTTGAGCGCCGCCTTGAGGAAGTAGGCGTTGTTGACGCCGGGGATTTCCACCGGGTACTGGAACGCCATGAACACGCCTTCGCGGGCGCGCTCGTCCGGATCCATCTCGAGCAGGTCCTTGCCGTTGAAGATCACCTGGCCGTCGGTGACCTCGTAGCCGGGATGTCCCGACAGCGCGCGGGCGAAGGTGCTCTTGCCGGACCCGTTCGGGCCCATGATCGCGTGCACTTCGCCGGCCTTCACGGACAGGTTGATGCCGTGGAGGATTTCCTTGTCTTCGACGCGGACTTTCAGGTTCTTGACTTCGAGCATCATGACTTAACCAACCGACCCTTCGAGAGAGACCCCGAGAAGCTTTTGCGCTTCCACCGCAAATTCCATCGGCAGCTCGCGGAACACATCCTTGCAGAAGCCGCTGACGATCATGTTGATCGCGTCTTCCTTGGTGATGCCGCGCTGCTCGCAGTAAAACATCTGGTCCTCGCCGATCTTCGACGTCGACGCCTCGTGCTCCACCTTCGCCGAGGTGTTCTTGATTTCGAGATACGGGAAGGTGTGCGCGCCGCAACGGTCGCCGATCAGCAGCGAGTCGCACTGCGAGTAGTTACGCGCGTTGGCGGCGTTCCTGCCGATCTTCACGGCGCCGCGATAGGTGTTCTGGCCCTTCCCCGCCGAGATGCCCTTGGACACGATTGTGCTGCGGGTGTTCTTGCCGAGGTGGATCATCTTGGTGCCGGTGTCGGCCTGCTGGAAGTTGTTGGTGACGGCGACCGAGTAGAACTCGCCGACTGAATCGTTGCCCTGCAGGATGCAGCTCGGATACTTCCACGTCACCGCGGAGCCGGTCTCGACCTGCGTCCAGGTGATCTTGGCGCGATCGCCCTTGCAGATGCCGCGCTTGGTGACGAAGTTGTAGATGCCGCCCTTG
>JBDTMB010000639.1:0-3001 GCA_039934485.1 Vicinamibacterales bacterium | reverse complement strand
ACGGACGGCTGGAGAGCGACGGCTTTAGCCGTCGCTGGGCTTTCAAGAATCCGCACGATCTCCTGCTTGACCAGATCGCGCAGGCTCTCGGTTCGCCGCCCGCCACGGCCCACGGCCGCGACGATTTCACGCGAGGCCGCGACGCCGACGTCGGCCATGATCAGAATCTCTTCGAGCGCCTCGGCGGTGTCGCCATCGAGGTCGCGCTGGCGCGCATCCGGGGCGTCGGCGAGACGGACGATGTCATCAAACCTGTCGACCAGTTGTTGCGCGGTACGCGCGAGACCCGACTTCAGTTTCTCAAAGAGACCCATCTATGCATGTTCCAATTTCTGTCGCCGCCCCATGAGTTCGCGAATCGCGCTCTGCGGATCGGTGCGGCCCTGGAGGACCTCGGCCATCTGCGCGGCGATCGGCAGCTCGATGCCGTGACGCGCGCCAAGCGCGAGCGCGGCGTCGGTGGTCCGCACGCCTTCCGCCACCATGCGCGTGCTCCTGAGAATCTGCTCCAGTGATTGGCCGCGCGCCAGCGCCATCCCGACCTGCCGGTTGCGGCTCAGATCGCCGGTGCAGGTGAGGACGAGATCGCCGAGGCCGGCCAGGCCCGCCATCGTGTCGCGTTGCGCCCCGAGTCCCACCGCCAGCCGCGTGAGTTCGGCCAGCCCGCGGGTGATCAAGGCCGCCAGCGCGTTGTGGCCCATGCCCAGGCCCTCGACCACGCCCGCGGCAATTGCAATCACGTTCTTGAGGGCGCCGCCCGTCTCCACCCCGACCACGTCGCTGCTCCCGTAGAGCCGCAGCGCCGGCGATCGAAAATTCGCCTGCACCATTTCCACGGCGTCAGTGGACGAGGCCGCCACCACCACGGCGGTCGGCAACCCGCGCGCGAGCTCGATCGCAAAGCTTGGCCCCGAAAGCACCACCACCGCCGCGGCGCCGGGTATCTCGGCGTGGAGCACCTCGGACATCCGCAGCAACGAGCCGGCTTCGAGGCCCTTGGCCGCACTGACCAGGGTCGCGTCGCTGCCGAGGAAGGGCGCCGCCGCGCGCGCCACGGTGCGAAGCCCATGCGAGGGGACGGCGGCCACCACGATCGTCGCGCCGTCCACTGCATCGGCGAGGTCGTGGGTCGGCCGCACCGCGGGTGGAAACGCGATGCCCGGCAGGTACGCCGCATTGGTTCTGGTGCTCGCCATCTGGTGGACGAGCTCGGCGTCGCGCGCCCACAACCGCACTTGGTCGTGGCCCGCCTGCGCCAGGTGCACGGCCAGGGCGGAACCCCAGCTCCCCGATCCGAGCACCGCAATGATGTGGCTCATGCGCCCAGCGCCCGTTCGGTGTGCGCGCGAAGCCGCGCGATGTTGCCGCGGTGGCGAAACAGGATCAGGGCCGCGACCGCCGTCGCGCCCACGTCCACCAGGCGCGGGCCGGGCGTCAGCCATTCGCACAGCGGCAACACCAAGGTGGCGACAATCGAGCCGAGCGACACCAGGCGCGTGCGCCACACGGTGCCGACAAACGCCAGCGTGGCGACGAGCGCGGCCAGCGGCGGCAGCACGGCGAGCACGCCGCTCGCGGTCGCCACCCCCTTGCCGCCGCGAAATCCCAACCACACCGGATAAATGTGCCCCACCACCGCCGCCGCGCCCGCGGCCATCGCCGCCGCGCCCGGGCCGGCCAGCAACACGCTGATGGCGCCCTTGCCCATGTCGGCGATCATCACGAGCACCGCCATCGATCGACCCGCGGTGCGATACACGTTGGTCGCGCCCACATTCCCGCTGCCAACCCGCCGCAGATCCACGCCCCCGGCCGACCGGGTCAGGAGGTAGCCGATCGGCAGCGATCCGATGAAGTACCCCAACAGCGCCGGCAGCAGGAGATTCATCGGAGGAGCGGGGCCTTCACCAGTCCAGTATATTGCGGGCCTTTTGCCGACAGCTTGCTTTGATAGAGCGTGACGTGATCGACCAGCGACCTGGCGCCGCGCACATCGACACTCTCCAGCATCTCCACCCAATCGATACCCGCGCCCGGAGCCTTGACCCGGCCAATCGTGAGATGCGGCCGAAACGGCCCGGGCTCTGCGTCAATCGCGCCATCGAGGCGTTTCGAGACCTCGGCTTCGAGCCGTCCCAGCAGGGCCGCACCAGAGACCACGCCCATCCACAACGCCTTCGGGTGCCTGGGAAGCGGGAACGCGCCAAGACCGCGCCACTCGATCTCGAACGGCGCCAACTCGAAGGGATCGGCCAGCAAGTCGCGCAAGGCGGGAACCGCAGTGTCGGCCACCTCGCCGAGAAACCTCAACGTGAGGTGCAGCGACACCGGCGCCACCCACGCCACCCGCGGCGGATGCGCGACCGCTTCCAGCCGCCCCTGGATCGTCGCGCGGGCCCGCGCCACCTCGGCGCGAACCACGTCGCCGATATCGATTGCGACAAAGAGTCTCACGGCTCTTGCAGCATTCGCCTCAACATGTCGAGCGCGGCATTGGCCGAGAGCGCCTTGACCATCTCTCGACCGCCGGGGAAACGGGACGTCCTCACCCGCGTGTCGGCGCCGGCCACGGCAATGCACACGGTGCCGACGGGTTTCTGCTCGCTGCCGCCGCCGGGGCCGGCAATGCCGGTGATCCCCACACCCACGTCGACGCGGGCGCGATCGCGGATGCCGGCGGCCATCGCCACGGCGACCGGCTCGCTGACGGCGCCATGCTTGGCGATCAGTTCGGGATCGACGCCAAGCAGTTCCACCTTCGCCTCGTTGCTGTAGGCGACGACGCTCCGATCGACGTAATCGGAGCTCCCCGCCACATCGGTGAGTCTCGACGTGGCCAGGCCGCCCGTACACGACTCGGCGAGCGCCACGCGCCAGCCGCGCGCGCGCAGTAAATCCCCCACCACCGCCTCGACGCCCTTGCCGTCCATGCTGACGAGGTCGGGACCGAGCACCCGTTCGAGCTCACCAACCGCCACGTCCATCGCGGCCGTGGCGGCAG
>JBDTMB010000638.1:0-3011 GCA_039934485.1 Vicinamibacterales bacterium | reverse complement strand
TGAGCGGGTCCGGCAAGTCCACGCTGGTCCACGACGTGCTCTACGCCGCGATCAAGCGCGCCAAGGGCGACTGGGATCGCAAGGTCGGCGCGCACACGCGCCTCGAAGGCCACGAGTACGTCAGCGACGTCGTGCTGGTGGACCAGACGCCGATTGGCCGCACGCCGCGCTCGAATCCGGTGACCTACCTCAAGGCGTTCGATCCCATTCGCGAACTCTTCGCGGCGACCAAGGATGCCAAGTCGCGGGGCCTCACCGCCAGCCATTTCTCCTTCAATGTCCCGGGCGGACGCTGCGAAGCGTGCCAGGGTGAAGGCGAAGTCCGCGTCGAGATGCAGTTTCTCGCCGACGTCTTCGTCCCGTGTGAACAGTGCGACGGCCGCCGCTTCAAGACCTCGGTGCTCGACGTCCGCTATCGCGGCAAGAACATCACCCAGGTCCTCGACCTCACGGTGCGAGAGGCGCTGACGTTCTTCAGCAGCACGCCGAAGGTGATGCGCCGCTTGCAGGTGCTCGACGAGATCGGCCTCGGTTATCTCCGGCTCGGCCAGCCGGCGACGACGCTGTCTGGCGGCGAAGCGCAGCGCATCAAGATTGCCGCGCACCTGTCGTCGCACGCCGGCGAGCGCTTGCTCTACATCCTCGACGAACCCACAACCGGCTTGCACTTCGACGACATCGCCAAGCTGCTGGCGGCATTTCGCAAGCTCCTCGAAGCCGGCCACACGCTCGTCGTGATCGAGCACAACCTGGATGTCATCAAGACCGCCGACTGGATCATCGACCTCGGACCGGAGGGCGGTGAGGGCGGCGGCCAGATCCTGGCCATGTCCACGCCCGAGCAGGTGGCGCATGTCGCCGCCTCGCACACCGGCCGTTACCTTCGTGAGATTCTGTCGTCTGGCAAGCTCCAGACGGTGGCCCGATGAATGTGACACGGCCGGCGGGCCTGGCGTGCCTCTGTTTATCGGTGGCCCTGCTGTCGCCATCTGCGGCGTCGGCGCAATCCTCGCTCCGCGAGACGCTGGCGCGCCACGGCGTGCAGGTTCGCGATCGCGGGATCGAAGGCGCGTTCGATGATGGCGTTGAGCCGGCGATTGCGGTCACCCCGGGCTCGTTTGCGGTGCCCCTGGCGATGCTGTCGAGCGGAGAGGGACGCGATCGGATCGAAGCGGCTTACGCGTTCGGCGTCCTCGCCGGACGCTCCGGCCGGGCGGCGGCGCCGGCGGAGCTGGCGGCCGCCGGGCAGTCGTTCATCCAGATGATGGCGTCAATCGATCGCCGAACGCGAATCGCCGGCGCCAGGGTCGCGGGCCGCGTCTTCGCCGTGCCGCTCCAGGCCGCGGCAGGCACCGCGAACCTGCCGGCCGGCATGCTCGACGCCGTGTTTGCGGTCTTCAACCAGGACCACGAATTCGATCAGCTGGCGGCGATGGACGCGCTGGGTTTATTGCGGGCGACGATGGCGGTGACGGCGCTGACCGAGCGTTATGCGTTCTATCGCGGCGCCGGCCAGCGGGCGCTGGCGGGCGGCGCGCTCGAGGCGCTCGCGCGCATCGGCGAGCCGTCATCCGTTGAACTGGTGCGGCAGGTCGCCGGTGACAAATGGGCCGGCGGGAAGGACTCCACCGCACTGGCCGTGTCGTTCGCGCGCGAGCGGCTGCTCAAGGACGGCTCGCTGGTCGCGCTTCAGCAAGCCCTCGACGACAAATCCCGGCGCGCCCAGGCGCGGGGCTACCTGATCGAGCTCGGCGTTCCAGTGCCGTGATTCTCCGGCCAGATTTCTACGCCCGGCCGACGCTCGAGGTCGCCCGCGATCTGATCGGCACGCTGCTCGTGCATCGCCTGCCCCAAGGCACCACCAGCGGCCTCATCGTCGAAGTCGAGGCCTACATCGGCGAAGACGATCCGGCGTGCCACGCCGCGGTTGGGCCCACCGAGCGCAACGCGCCGTTGTACGGCCCGCCCGGTCTGGCCTACGTGTACCTCAACTACGGACTCCACGACATGCTGAACGCCGTCACCGAAAGCGATGGCCATCCCTCGGCGGTGCTGATTCGCGCGCTGGAACCGGTCGAGGGGCTGGCGCTGATGCGCCGCCGCCGGGCGAAGGCCCCGTGGCGAAAAGGGAAGGGCCCGGTGGCCGATCACGACCTCTGCCGCGGTCCGGGCAACCTCACGCGGGCGATGGGGATCACGCTTGCCGACAACCTGCGATCGCTATCGAGAGGGCCGCTGACGATTCACGACCGCGGCGTTGATGCCGGTGCCATCACCTGGAGCCCGCGCATCGGCATTCGCGTGGGCACGGAAAAACACTGGCGTGTCGCTGTCGCCGGCCACCGATCGGTCTCCGGCCCGCGGTCGATGACGCGGCGCGCTGTCTAGAAAGGTTCATCCACGGATTTCACCGATTAAGGGGATTCGGACCGTCGGCTACGGATGACGCCCGTCCGGATCCTTCAGCGGCGCCCAGTGGCGAAGCCGCTGGCGAAGGACCGAGGCCGGCCGGGCTCGGTCCTTCGGCCGCGCGCGCGACGCGCGCGCGGGGCGCCGCACTGGCATTTAATCCGTGTTCATCCACTTAATCTGTGGACAAAACAAGACGCGCGTCAGTGGGGCGTCCCCGGGCACCCCCTAAAGGGGCGCCCCACGTTTTTGGGTGCCCTACTCGTAGCGCAGCGCCTCGGTCGGCATCAGCGCCGCGGCCCGGCGCGCCGGGACGAAGCCGAAGACCACGCCGACCAGCGCCGAAAAGCCAAACGACAGCACGATCGCCAGTGGCGAGACTTCCGTCGCCCACTTCATCACCGCGCTCAGCACGAACGAGACGATCACGCCCAGCAGCACCCCGGCCGAGCCGCCCGCCAGGCTGAGGGACATGGCTTCGGCGACGAATTGCCGCAGCACATCGGTGCGCCTGGCGCCCAGGGCGCGCCGCAGGCCGATCTCCTTCGTCCGCTCCGTCACCGACACCAGCATGATGTTCATGATGCCGATGCCGCCGACGA
>JBDTMB010000637.1:0-3025 GCA_039934485.1 Vicinamibacterales bacterium | reverse complement strand
CTTCGTTGTAGTTGCCGATGCCCAGGTACTTCGCCTTGTTCTCGACGTAGTTCTGGAGCACGAGGCCGATGTTCGGGTCGAAGTACACGCCGTGATCCGCCATGAACTTCAGCGTCTCGGCCGAAATGCCCGAGCCGTGCTCCACCTGCGTGCACCCGGCCCTGGCCGCCGCCATGGCCGACCCGTCGCTCTGCGCGTGCACCAGCGTTCGCATCCCCTGGGCCCTGGCTTCGCCGCAGGCCGCCGCCAACTGCGCGTCGGTGAGTGTTTGCGCACCGCCGTCACGAATGCTCTTCGAGGCGAAGATCTTGATGAAGTCGGCGCCTTCGGACTTCTGTTTGCGTACGTAGGCGCGGATCTGCTCGACGTCTCCGGTCCGCTCGTTCATGGACCCGAGCGACGACACGATGCGCGGACCAGGCAGGCGTCCGCGAGCGATCGCGTCGCGGAGGTCCCGGTCGCCCGGGGCCCCCGCGCTCTGCACGGTGGTAAAGCCGTTGATCAACGTGACATAGGCATTCTCGGCGCCGGCGAGCGCCATCTCGGCGGGGGTCTCGCCCTGATTCTGCGCGCGGCCGTCCTTGCCGAAGTGGTAGCCGATGTGCACGTGGACATCGATCATCCCCGGCATCAGCGTGACGTCCCCGAGGTCGTAGGTCACCGCGCCCTGGCGCTGATCGATCCGCACGATCTTCCCGTCGCGGACCTCCACGGTGCTGTTTCGCAGGACCGCGCCCTTCCCGTCGATCACCCGGGCGGCACGCACGGTGATGGCGTCCTGCGCGTGGACCTCGAACGATACGGCGGCGGCCGCGGCAGCGGCCACGCCGGCGATCACGACGCTGCGATGGAGTTGACGGAGCATGGACAGTCTCATGAACCTAGAACGAGATCCGGCCGCCGACGCGGAGCAGCCGCGCCATCACGATGGCCGACGGACGGCCGAGCGAGCTGCCGATCGTCTGGTTGACGTTGGTCGGGGCATTGTTGTTGAACACGTTGTAGAGGTCGAGCGTCGGCTCGAAGCGCGTCTTCCCCATCTTGAACGACTTCGTCAGGCGCAGGTCGAGCAGGTTCACCCACGGATAGCGGTAGTCACCCCGCTCGGCGACCTGCACGCTCTGCGTCACCTGCGTGAGGCCGGGCACGACGGCCGTCGTCACCACATAGGTGCGGGTCTGCGGCAGGCCAGACGCCGCGCGGAGCGAGCCGGACACCCGAAAGTCCGCAGGCATGACGTAGCTGAAGCCGCCGCGGACCTGGTAGGGCGAGTCGAAGCCGATGTCGCCACGATTGTTGATGCGGTTGTTCGGGTTGTTCAGGTCGCCGGCGTCCTGATCGCCATGGTTGTTGCCGATGGTGAAGCCGCCGAAAATCGTCGCCTTGCTCAGGCGCGTGTCGAACTGCAACTCGACGCCGTTATAGCGTTGCGTCAGGTCCGGCACCGTCGTCAGCAGGTTCCGCACTTGGCCTCGCGTGGCCGGGTCCTGGTTGTAGACAGTCAGTGGCGCGTTGGTCAAGGGGTTGGTGATGGTGACCGGGATGTACGAGGCGGCGGGCACGGCGTCGTTCACTGTCGTGTAGAGGTCCCAGAACTTGCGGCCGAAGTACGCCATCATCACCGACGTGCGGCTGCCCAGCTGGCGCTGGACGGAGATGTTGTATTCCCACTGGAAGGGGCGCTTCAGATTCTCGTCGACCAAGCCCAGGCTGGGCTGCAGCGAGCCGGTGCACCGGGCGAAGGCAATTTCGTCGTTCTGCGCCCGGAGGTCGCCGTTGGTGTCGCCCCAGGGGCAGGTCTGGAACGCGATGTTCTTCTGGTTCAGCGGCTGCACGAGGGTGATGCCAGCCAGGCGATCGTAGCGGCTCAGGCCGGCCTTCATGGCGGTGCGGCCGTCACCGAACATGTCCCACGACACCCCGAAGCGGGGCGACAGGGTGTTCCAGTTCACGATGTTGTTTTGCGCGGCAAATTCGCGGGCCGGCACCCAGGTGCCGGCGGCGGCGCTCTGCTGCGGGATCGACATCACGAACCGCTCGTAGCGCAGCCCGGGATTGATCGTGACGCGGCCCAGGTGCCACGAGTCCTGGATGTAGACACCGGTGTTGACGCCGGACTCCTTGTGGCCGCTCGCGTTGTTCACCAGGCGCACCGAGTTCGGCACCCCGTTGCTCACGATCTGGACGATGTCACCACGGGTCTCGAAGAGCTCCTGCGAGTCGCCGCTGCGCACCTGGACGCCGGTCTTGAGGTTGTGCGAGCCGGTGACGTACGACACGAACCCGGCGTAGGTCCACATGCGGGCGGTGTTGGTGTCCTGGCGCGGTGAGACGCCGCGGAAGATCGACTGGATCTGGTCGAAGGTCGAGACCGCGTCGGGCGCCGCATCGGGCTGGAACGACAGGTTGTAGTTCACCGGCAGCGTGAACACCGACACCTCAGCCAGCAACTTGTTCGAGATGGGCGAGCTCCACTTGGCCTGGCCGATGTAATTGAGCCCGGTCGTCTGCACCACCGACGAGATCGGCTCGTTGATGGCCGCGCCGATCCAGTTGTTGGGGCGGTGTCCGCGCCACTTGATGCTGCGGTCGTAATGCAACGTCAGCTTGTTGCGTGGCGTCACCTGCGCGGTCATGCGCAGCGTGGCGTCGGTGAGGCGCTGGTCGTCAAGCGCCTGCGCCCCCGTGGAGGTGAAGGTGTTGCCCAGGTAGTTGTTGGCGCCCCATCGGCGGAAGGTACTGAAGAACCAGACGCGGTTCTTCACGAGGGGCCCGCCGAACGTCAGGTTGACGTCGTAGACGGAATCGACGCGGTTCTGCGCGGTCAACCCGAGCTTCCGCAGGTCATCGTCCAGGTTGTTGGCCTGCATGTTCTCGTTGGCGGCGGTGGCAAAGATGCCGCCGTGGAACTGGTTGCCGCCGTCGCGGGGAATCATGTTGATCTGCACGCCGCCTACGGGGGCCTCGGCTGGCAGGGTGCTGGTCTGGTAGCTGATTTCGTCCATCAGCCCGTCGTTGAAGTAGA
>JBDTMB010000636.1:0-3041 GCA_039934485.1 Vicinamibacterales bacterium | reverse complement strand
TCACCGTCGGCGAGACGATGTAGCGGTTGCCCGCCGAGTTGGGCAGCGGCACGAAGTCCGCCAGGAGCTTGGCGGCGGCCGGGCTGATGCGATCGGCCGGGATGAGGTTGCCCGGGAAGGCCAGCCCGGTGAGCGGATCGCGGATCGGCGTGGTCGTGGCCGAAAAGTCGCCGCGGCGCTGGGCCTCCGAGAGCACCACGATGTTGGTCGTGATGCCGCTGTCGTTGCGATACCCCTCGTAAAAGCCAAACCCGAACAGCTTGTTCTTCAGGATCGGCCCGCCGACGGCCGCGCCGAACTGGTTCTGCTTCAGCACCGGCTTGGGCTGCGTCGTCGGCGCAAAGAAGTTCCTCGCCGTCAGCGCATCGTCCCGGTTGAATTCCCAGACCGCGCCCGAAACCTGGTTGCTGCCCGACTTGGTCACGACATTCACCACCGAACCGGCGTTGCGCCCGTATTCGGCGGAGAAGGCGTTGGTGAGGATCTTGAACTCTTCAATCGCGTCCGGTGGGGGCCGCAGCACAAAGCCGGTGTTGAAGGTGTCGTTGTTGGTGGCGCCGTCCATCAGGAAGTTGTTGGACTGGTTGCGCATGCCGTTCACGTTGAAGCCGCCGGTGACGTTGCCGAAGCCGCCCGGCGTGGCGTCGCCCGACTGGCCGCCAAGCCCAGCGGGCGGGGCGACGACGCCCGGAATCAGGGTGCCAAGCTGGGTGAAGTTGCGGCCGTTCAGCGGCAAGTCCACCACCTTCTGCTCGTCGATGACGATGCCGTGCGTGGCGTTGCTGGTCTCGACGAGGGTGGCATCGGCCGTCACGCTGATGGTCTCAGTGAGCTGGCCCACCGCCAGTTCGAAGGCGACGCGCGCCGTTTCGGTGACGGTGACGCGGACGCGCTCGCGTTGGGCGCTGCGGAAGCCGCTGAGCGAGGCCTTCACCGTGTAGTCACCCGGCTGCAGGAGCGGCACGGTGTAGAGCCCGTCGCTGCCGGTGAGCGCCGTGCGCGTGGCGCCGGTGGCCAGGTTGGTGGCCTCGATGATCACGCCTGGCAGCACGGCGCCGGAGGCGTCGGTGACCACGCCGTTGATCTGGCCTGTCGCCTGCGCCATGGCTGCCGCCGGCAGCGCCAGCAAGAGCGTGAGGATGGTGATGGCAATCGGAAAGAACGCTTTCATCGATGACCTCCGTCAGTTATCGAATGTGACTGGCCCACACTATCAAATCTCCTGCGCGACGGCGTCGGCCACGTCGGCGGTGCTGTGCAAGCCGCCAAGGTCCGGCGTGCGAACGCGTCCGGCGGCCAAGACGCGTTCGATGGCGCTCACGATCCTGTCGTGCAGATCGCGGTGCCCGAGGTGATCGAGCATCAGCGCGCCGGCCCAGATCGCGCCGATTGGATTGGCGATGCCGCGGCCCGCGATGTCGGGCGCCGAGCCGTGAATGGGTTCGAACATCGACGGGTGGCGGCGCTCGGGGTTGAGGTTGGCGCCCGGCGCCACGCCGAGGCTTCCCGAGACGGCGGCGCCCAGGTCGGTGAGGATGTCGCCGAAGAGATTCGACGCGACGATGACGTCCAGCGTGTCCGGGTGCGTCACCAGGCGCGCCGCCAGGGCATCGACGTGATACTTCCGCACCGTGACGTCCGGGTACTCCGGTGCGACCTGCTCAACGACCTCGTCCCACAACACCATCGAATGCTGCAGGGCGTTGGACTTGGTGGCGCTCGCCACGAGCTTGCGCGGACGCGACCGGGCGAGCTCGATCGCATAACGGACGACGCGCTCGATGCCGACGCGCGTGAACACGCCGGTCTGCTCGGCGATCTCGCGGGCGGTGCCGCGATGCACGCGTCCGCCCACGCCGGCGTACTCGCCCTCGCTGTTCTCGCGCACGCACACCATGTCGATGTCGGCGGGGCCGCGCCCGGCCAGTGGGCACGACACCCCGGGCATCAACCGCATCGGCCGCAGGTTCACGTATTGTTCGAACCGCTGGCGGATCGGCAGGATGAGTTCCCACACCGAGACATGATCCGGCACCGAGGGGTGCCCGATGGCGCCGAGGAAGATGGCGTCGGCGCCTTGCAACTGATCCAGCGCCGTGACCGGCATCATCCGGCCAGTCTCGCGATAGAAGTCGCAGCCCCACGGGTACTCGGTGCGCTCGAGCGCGAGGCCGGCGCGCCCGGCCACGGCGTCGAGCACGCGCATCGCGGCGGGCGTGACCTCCTGGCCGATCCCATCGCCCGGGATCACGGCCACCCGATAGCGCGGTTGGGCCATGGCTACATCCCGGGAGGCGTGAAGCGGCCGTCGGCCGCCAGCCAGCCGCCGTCGGCGTAGATGATGGTGCCGGTGACGTAGCTCGCCGCGTCGGACAGCAGGAAGATCGTCGGGCCCGCCATCTCCGACGGTTGCGCCCAGCGATTCATCGGGGCCTTCTGCGCGTAGGCGTTGTACCACTCGGCGTTGGCCTTGATCGGCGCGGTGAGCGGCGTCTCGACCACGCCGGGGCCCACGGCGTTCACGCGCACGCCCTGCGGGGCCCACTCGGTGGCTGCGGTCTTCGCGAGCTGGAGGATGCCGGCCTTGGTCATCGAGTACACCGATTGGCCAGGCTCGGTGACGATCGAGCGGATTGAGGAGAAGAGCACGATGCTCCCCGAGCCTTGCGCGGTCATGATGCGCCCGGCCGACATCAGCGCCGCGAAGTTGCCGCGCAGGTTGAGCGCCACCACCTTGTCGAACTCGGCGAGCGTGTACTTGAGGATCGGCTTGCGCACGTTGACGGCCGGCGTGCAGACGAGGCCGTCGAGCCTTCCATGCTTCTGTGCGAGCGCGGAAAAGCCGGCGTTCACCTGCGCCTCGTCGGTGAGGTCCATCACGCCGGACTCGGCCTTGCCGCCGGCGGCCTTGATCTGCTCCGCCGCCGCCGAGGCGTGCGCCGCGTTGATGTCGAGGCACGCGACGTGCGCGCCCTGCGCCCCGGCCGCCAGGGCCACGGCTTCGCCGATGCCGCCGCCCGCTCCCACCACTGCCACGATCT
>JBDTMB010000635.1:0-3044 GCA_039934485.1 Vicinamibacterales bacterium | reverse complement strand
AACTTCTTTACAGAGACGATCCGCGTCGGGCGGACGTCGATCACCGTGAAGGTGCTGGTCGAGGCCGAGCGCTGGGGCGCGGGGCAGGGCGAACGGGTGATGGTGACCGAGGCGGAAGTGATTCTCGTGGCGATCGGGCCCGACGGCGTCCCCATCCCGGTCAAAGCCGAATGATTGCGGCCTACGCGCCCGCGACGGTCTCGAACGTCGCCTGCGGATTTGACGTGCTCGGCTTTGCGCTCGATGAGCCGGGCGACGTCGTGGTGGCCGAGGCGCAGGCGGAGCCCGGCGTTTCCATCGCCGCTATCGACGGAGACGCCGGTCGCTTGCCGCTCGACCCGCTGCGCAATACGGCCGGCGCCGCCGTCCTGGCGTTGCTCAACCGGCTCGAGACTATCCGCGGCGTGCGGCTGACCATTCACAAGGGGATTCCGCTGGCCAGCGGTGTGGGCAGCAGCGGCGCCAGCGCCGTGGCCGCCGTCGTCGCCGCCAACGAACTGCTGGGCCGGCCGGCGTCCCTGCAGATCCTCCTCGAGTGCGCGATGAAAGGGGAGCAAGTCGGGTGTGGGTCGGCGCATCCCGACAACGTCTCGCCGTCGCTCTTTGGCGGATTCGTCCTCGCCCGCAGCGCCCACCCGCCCGACATTGTCCGCCTGCCGGTGCCCGAGGGGTTGGCGTGCGCGGTGCTGCATCCGCGCCTCGAGGTCAAGACCGGGGAGTCGCGTCAGCTGTTGGGCGACTCGGTGCCCCTGAAGGACGCCGTCCGGCAATGGGGCAACCTCGGCGGGCTCGTGGCTGCGCTCTACACCAGCGACCTGGGCCTGTTGTCGCGGTCGCTCGAAGACGTGATCGCCGAGCCCAAGCGCGCCGGCCTGGTGCCGGGGTTTTTCGACGTCAAGGCCGCCGCGTCGGCGTCCGGGGCGCTCGGCTGCAGCTTGTCCGGTTCCGGCCCGTCCATCTTTGCCCTCGCCGCAACGCTCGACGTGGCAAAGCGCGCGGGTGAGGCGATGGCGCGGGCGTTTGAGTCAGCAAGTTCAGCTGGCGCGGATTTGTGGGTGTCGCCTGTCGGTCGCCAGGGCGCGCGCGTTCTTAGCCGCAGATGACGCAGAGGCCACAGATGAACACAGATGATGGCGGCCCGCGCCACCTGATTCTGAGCAGCGGCCTTCGGCCGTTCCGCGGGCCCACGCCCAAATGCGTGAGCGCGCCACCCGCCGTTCTATCTGTGTCTATCTGCGGCTTGTATTCATCTGTGTTTATCTGTGGCCCTTTATCCGTGTTTATCTGTGGCCGGCCTGGAAAAGCAAAATGATCTGTGTCAGTACGCGTGGTCAGTCCCCTCAAGTCTCTTTTTCGCAGGCCATTCTCGCCGGGCTCGCCCCCGACGGCGGCCTCTACGTTCCCGCCAGGATCGAGCCGCAATCGGCCGAGTGGTGGCAGTCGCTGAAAGGCAAGTCGTTTCAGGACGCTGCCGTGGCGATGGCCGGCGCGTTGATCGGCGACGAGATCGAGAGCGCCGCCTTGACGGCGATCGTGTCCGACGCGCTCAACTTTCCGGTGCCACTGCGGCGGCTCGATGCCTTCCTCCAGATGGTCGAGCTCTTTCACGGCCCCACCTTCGCGTTCAAGGATGTGGGCGCGCGCTTCCTTGCACGGCTGATGGCGCACTTTCATGGCGCGGGTGAAGAGCCGCTGACGGTGCTCGTCGCCACCTCTGGCGATACCGGCAGCGCCGTGGCGCAAGCCTTCTTTGGTGTGCCGCGCACTCGCGTGGTGGTGCTGTATCCAGAGGGCCAGGTCACCGCCGTCCAGGAGGCGCAGTTCACCACCCTCGGCGGCAACATCACGGCCATTGCCGTGACCGGATCGTTTGATGACTGCCAGCGGCTGGCGAAGGAAGCGTTTGCCGATTCCGTGCTCGGCGCCCGGCTGCGGCTGACGTCGGCCAACTCGATCAGCCTCGGCCGGCTGCTGCCGCAGATGTTTTATTACGGGCACGCCGCCGTGCAGGTCCCGAAGACATCGCAGGTGTTGTTCTCGGTGCCAAGCGGCAACTTTGGCAACCTCGCGGCGGGCCTGATGGCGTGGCGGATGGGCGCGCCGATCGATCGTTTCGTGGCCGCGACGACGATCAACGACACCGTCCCGCGCTATCTCGCCACCGGCGTGCTCGAACCCCGGCCATCGGTGCCGACCCTCGCCAACGCGATGGACGTCGGCAACCCGAGCAACCTCGAGCGCCTGCAATGGCTGTTCGGCCACGACCTCGACGCCATGCGCGCGACGATCGAGACCAGCGTGCACACCGACGACCAGGTGAAGGACGGCATCCTCGATCTCTTCGATCGCTTCCGCGTCGTCGCCGATCCACACACCGCGATCAGCTACCTCGGCGCGACGCGCGACGGCATCGACGGCACGGCGGCGCGCCCGCATTTCTTCCTGGCCACCGCGCACCCGGCGAAATTCCGCGAGGTGGTCGAGCCGATCATTGGCCAGGATGTCCCCTTGCCGGAGGCGTTGGCCGACGCCCTGGCGCGGCCACGAATCGTGCAACGGCTCACCAACCCGGTGCTCGCGGAACTGTCCAAGTTGTTATGATCACGCGATGTCCTCTCCGGCTGTCCCGGTGCGATCCACGACTGTTCCAGAGCGCGCCTCGCTAGATCCCCAGTACACCTGGGACCTCGCCGCGATCTTTCCCGATTGGGACGCGTGGGAGGCCGGCTTTGCCGAGCTCGATCGCGGCATCGAGTCGTACAAGGCCTACGCGGGCACGCTCGGGCAGGGCCCCGATCGCCTGCTTCGCGCGCTCCGCGATCGCGACACGCTCGGCCAGCTGAGCTACCGCGTTTGGTACTATCCGTCGCTGCAATACGACGAGGACCAGCGCAACAACAACATCAACGCCAAGCGCCAGCGAGTGCAGTTGCTGCTGGCGCGATGGCAGCAGGCGGCGTCGTGGTTCCAGCCGGAGTTGTTGCGGCTGCCGCTCGCGACGGTCCGCGACTGGATGGCCGCCTCGCCGGACCTGGCGCTCTATC
>JBDTMB010000634.1:0-3059 GCA_039934485.1 Vicinamibacterales bacterium | reverse complement strand
GCGCTCAGCCGCGCGCAGGGATAGCGCGGCGGAGCAACAGGATGGCGATGAGCACGCACCACAGGCTGTGTGCAAAACCCGACGACCGCGACGACGACGAACACCGTCGCCGCGATCAACTCACTCGGCAGTGCCTGCGCTCCGCCCATCGTCGCGAACAGGGCGTAGTACGCCGCGATCACGATGAGGGCGACCGGATAGAGCGCGCGGTCGCGGTCGATGCGTGACAGCCGTCCCAGCGCGACGATCGCTGGCGCGAGCGCGATGCCGATGAGTACCGGTGGGCTTCGGCGGTTTCACGGCGCTCTACTCGTCGGTCGTCAGTCAGCGTGGCGTCTGGGTCCGAAGGTCTCACGCATCGCGCAGAAAATAGCACGTTTACTGGCGGTTGTATTTGATCCCAGACTCCTGGGCTGGTCGATGGCGATCACCATCGTCGGCACAATCGTCCCCCGGGCAGCAGGCTGGCGCGCAGTTCCGCCCAAGCCACTCGGATGAGCCAGTTGTGAATCCGTCCGGCTTCAATCTCTGTGCTAGCATCGCGCGAGTCAAGCAGCGGAGTCAGTCACCAGGGAGGCAGCACACCATGTCGGCGGTCGAGACGATTAAGGCGGCGTACGCGGCGTTCGGCCGGAACGATCCTTCTGTACTGTTTGCTGCCATGGACCCAGGGATCAACTGGAACGAAGCGGAGGGCACTCCTCTCGCGGACCGCAACCCCTACGTTGGACCGCAGGCGGTGGGCGAAGGTGTGTTCGGGCGGTTGCTAGCGGCGATCGACAACTTCACCGTTGTGCCCGCCACGTTCATTGACGGCGGCGACCACGTCGTGGTGCTCGGTCGCTATGGTGGCACGATGAAAGACGGCGGCGCGACGCTCGACTCCCCGTTCTGCCACGTGTTCAGGCTTCACGGCAACAAGGTCGTGACGTTCCAGCAGTACACTGACACCGCACAGTGGAAGCGGCTGATGACCTAGACGCCCCGATGTCGATCGATCGACGCACACTGCTCAAAGCCGGAACGCTCACCGCGCTGTCCGGTTTCCTGCCGAGCGTGAAGTGTTTCTCACCCTGAGCGCGTGCTGCTGAACATCGTCAACGGCAGCGCCACCGAAATCCGCAGCGTGGCGTTGCCGGGACACACATTCAGGGTCGTCGCGCTCGACGGCAATCCGCTGGCGGCGCCGGTCGAGGTTCCGGTCCTCTGGCCCGGCCTGGACGGCGCTCCCGGCGTTCAAGTGGGACTACACGCGGTTCGGCCAGCCCGGCTGGACGCCGCCGAAGGTCGACGAGACGATCGAGATGACCTTCACGAGGATAACGCTGCGCGCAATGGCTGCACGGCTGCCGATCCACCCCTTGTCGATGTCCGAGCTACCTGATCCAGTCGATCGCGTGCCCGTTGAGGATCGCGTGCCTGCTTCCGCAGCACCCTTGCAGCCAGAGAAGTGTCAGGCACAGCACGGCTTACCCTGCGCCCGTCGTTCTGGCGGCCGCCCGCGTAACGGATGATCGCGGACCGGGTCGCGCCGCAAGCGAGTCGCGACTCACGGCGCGAAATCGATGGTTCGCCCGCACGCGCTGAGCCGGAGGTAGTCGCCCGTGATGTGCGTGAGCACGGTTGGGACCTCCTTCGTGCAGATGCGCAGGTCCTGGAGGAACTCGTAGACGACAATCCCCCGGCGCGGCACCGCGGTGCGGACACGCCACGTCCTGGCGTGGGCGATGGCGGCGTCGCGCAGGAACGGCGCGTCGTTCAGTGCGCGAGCCTCCGTAATGGTACCGCTGGCGTCGGTCGAAAGCTCCAGCACCACTACGCCGCGGATCGACGCGTTGAAAGCGAGCGATGGGTAGTCGCGCGCGGCGCCCTCCGTCTCGAGCGGCAGCTCGTCGGGCACGCTCGGTGGATCGCCGCGCCCTGGCCCGGAACAGGCGGTGATGAGCGCCAGGTTCGGGTAGACGCGGCGGAACAGGCTGCGGCTGTCGTCGTTGCACGCGGCGTGATCGATCTCGAAGCGGTAGACGATCACGTCGGTGCCCGGCCCGTTCCCCAGCGTCCATTGGCGGGCGTTCGCCACCGCCGCGGGCCGCAGGATCGCCGGCCCCGACAGCGCCTCGGCCTCGGTCACCCGTCTTGATGCGTCGGTCGTCACCCGCACGACCACCACACCAGTCGCGCGCGCCGCCAGCGCATCGGCGGGGTACGCCAGATCGACAAACCCGCCGGGCTGCTGTGGCGGCTGCGCCCGCGCTGGCGCCGCCAGACCGATCGCCGCGAGTAGGGCGACCGCGAAGGTCCGTGTGCGCATGATCGCCATCCTATCTTGAGTGAGGGCCCGTCCCGGCGCGGCTCGCCGGGACGGACGCTCGTCGACTCGCGTCTACTGGACGCGTTCGATCATCAGCTTCCAGTACTTCAGCGCGAGGTTGTTGTTCTGCTCGCGCAGCCCACTGCTGTCGTCGCCTCCGTCCTCGACGAACCCGCGCGGTCCGCGGCCTGGCCGGGTGCGTCGTCACCATGAGAACTCGACACGGCCATGCCTCCCAACGCGTTCCTCGTGGATCACGACCTCGTGACCGCGTTCGAAGTGGGCTGTTCGGTGCGATACCGTGAGGTGAGCTTATTCGTGGCGGATCAGCTCATGTCGACGTTGGCCGATCTTCATGGTGTTGACGCCGACACTCGCCGCGGACTTCGCGCGCTGCGGCGCCAGCTCGTGGAGCAGCGCGAGGCCGGCACACCTTGGCTGGCGCGCGACGCCGCCGAGGTGCTCGCGATGCTCGACATGACCGTTTGGATCAGCGTGCTCGGATTGTTGGACGAATGTCCCATCCTTCCCGCGGCGCTGACAGCCGTTCTCGAACGCCGCACGACGTCCGTCAGCCCGACCGCGTTCGAGTTCATCGCGACGACCGCCCAGATCGGCGACATTCGCCTCTTCATGAGGATGCTCCCCGGTGTATGGGGTCGGCAAGTTGCGCGAGGCGGTCGACACCCGCTAGCTAGACTAGCAGGCTGCTGAAAAACGCAGCCTGAAGTCAAAAGTGAAAAGTGAG
>JBDTMB010000633.1:0-3103 GCA_039934485.1 Vicinamibacterales bacterium | reverse complement strand
GTGAGCAACTGCCGCACGATGCGGAGCCGCCCGGATCCGAGTGCAAGGCGAATCGCAAATTCCTTTCGGCGAGCCCGCCCGCGCGCCAGCAGCATCGCGGCCAGGTTGAGGCACACGGTGAGCAGCACCGCGCCGGTGAGCCCCAGCATCACCGCGCCGAGCAGCGCAATCACGCTTTCATCACGCGGCGCCGCGCTGGTGCCGAAGCGCGGCAGGGCGGCGAGGGTGACGCGCGCGTCCCGGTATTCCACCGGGAACGCGCGTGCGAGTTGCGGCCCGGCGGTGGCGGCCTGCGCCGCCGCGCCCACGAGTGTCACGCCGGGTTTCAACCGCGCCGACAGGAACAGGTTGTAGCTATCGGCGCGCTCGAGGGAGCGGGTGGCGGTGCCCTGGAAGTCGTTGGCCACCGTGTGGAAGACGCCCAGCGGCAGGAACAGTTCGGGACCAAACACCGTCATGGTGCCCGAGAACCCCCGCGGGGTGATGCCGATCACCGTGAACGCCCGATCGTTGAGGCGGGCTGTCTTCCCGATCAGGCCGGGATCGAAACCGGTGCGTTGCCAGTAGCTGTAGGTGGCGATGACCACCGGCACGTCGCGGCCGGGTTGATCCTCGTCGGCGGTGAAGCCGCGGCCGCGAATGATCGGCACCCCCAGCACGTCGAAGTAGTTGCGGCTCACCAGCTCCGCAAACGTGCGGCGCGCGTCGCCGTTGCTTTCGGTGACGCCGACCAGGGTGGGATTGTGCGCGAGCACGCCGTCGAAGAGGTCCTGCCGTGACGCCAGCTCCTGGTAGGCCGCGTAGGAGAACGGCCGGAACGAATCCACCCGGGCGGTTTCGCTGGAGTAGAGCTGCACCATGCGTTCGGGTTCATGGAAGGCGCGGCCCATGAACGCTAACGCGTAGACCACGCTGAACATCGCCGCATTGAGGCCGATGCCGATGGCCAGCACCGCCACCGCCGCCACCGTGAAGGCCGGGGCCTGGGCCAGTTGCCTGACGGACGCCTTGAGATCGCCGATCCACGCGTGCACGGGACGGTAGACGGCCGCGGCTGGGCCATTGTTCCGGCGAATGTTCCGCCGAATGTTCCGCCGAATGTGCCGCCGAATGTAGGGCACCGAATGTAGGGCACCGCTTTAGCGGTGCCTACGCTAAGCTGGACTCATGCGCGCCCTCCTCGCCATCGCGGCCACGCTGCTCATCGCCAACGTCGCGATCGCCGTCGCGCAGCGTCCGGATGCGTTCACCGCCTCCCGCGAGAATGCCGCCATCGCCTACAACACCACGCCCGTGAACACCATCGTCGAGGAGGTCAACCGCAAGCTCGACGCCGGCACCCTGAAATTCACCTTCGACCCCACCAGCGGGTATCTGCGATCGGCGCTCGAGGCCTTCGCGCTGCCGGTGGAGTCGCAACTGCTGGTCTACACCGGCACCAGCCTGCAGGCGCCGAAGATCAACATGCAGAACCCGCGCGCGGTGTACTTCACCGACACCCTGGCGATGGCCTGGGTGAGGACCGGCGTGGTGCTGGAAGTGGAGGCGCAGGATCCGCGGCAGGGCTCGATCTATTACACGCTCGACCAGAGCACCGCCGGCACGCCGCACTTCTCGCGCCAGTTGTCGTGCCTGTCGTGTCACCTGTCGTGGGACACGCTGGCCGTGCCCGGCCCGATCATCCTCAGCACCTTCCCGCGCAAGACCGACAAGGACTACGCCAACGGCTTCGCGGTGGATCACTACCGCGACCTTCGGGAGCGCTGGGGCGGGTGGTACGTGACCGGGCGCAAGGCGCCGATCCATCACCTGGGCAACCTGCCGCTGTTCATGCCCAAGGGCACGGACGATTCGTCGCCGCCGCCGCTGAAGGCCACGGTGGAAGGCCGCTTCGACCTCAACGGCTATCCCACGCCGTACAGCGACGTCGTGGCGCTGATGGTGATCGAGCACCAGTCGCACGCCGCCAACCTGATCACCCGCCTGGGCTGGGAGGCGCGCGTTGGCCACGCCGACCGCGTGCCCGACGCCATCCGCGACCTGGTGGACTACCTGTTCTTCGTGGACGAGGCGAAGATCCCGGAACGCATCGAGGGCTCATCGGGCTACGCCGAGAAATTCCAGGCGCTGGGGCCGAAGGATTCGCAGGGCCGTTCGCTGCGCGAGTTCGAGCTGAATGGGCGGATGATGCGCTATCCGCTCAGCTACATGATCTACTCCCCGGCGATCGACGCGCTGCCCGACGAGGTGAAGGCCGCGCTCTTCAGGAAGCTGGACCAGGTGTTGAAGGGCGAGGACACCAGCGCGAAGTTTGCGCACCTCACGCCGGCGATCAGGCAGGCGATCGTCGAAATCCTGCGCGACACCAAGCCTGGAGTGGTTACTCCGGCCGCTTGATCTGCCAGACGAACTCCGCCTCGCCCTCGCGCTCGGTCTGATCGACGATGGTGGCGCCGAGCTTGCGCATGGCGCCCAGGCCGCGATGGTTGCGCGCCAGGGTGCGGCCGGTGAGGGTCGGCAGGTTCCAATGCTCGAAGAGGAACTTGACATAGAGGTCGGCGGTTTCGCAGAACATCCCGGTGCCCCAGAGGTGGGGTGCCAGCGCAAAGCCGATCTCGGCGGAGTCTTCCGTGGGCAGGCCGCGCACGCACATGAACAGCCCCACCGGCTGGTCGCTGCCGTTGAACACGGTGTAGCACGCCGCCTTGTCATCGAGGCGGCGCGAGCGCGACAGCTCGATCCAGGTGACGAACTCCGCAATCGTGGCCGGCGGGGGCGAGAGGAAGGCCGAGACCTCCGCAATGGCGAACAGTTCCGTCAGCGCCGGGGCATCCTCGATACACACTTCGCGCAGCCGGATCGTGCCGCGAGAGAGCGTGGGGAGGGCTTCCACGCACGAGGGCTTACTCATTTCAAGAGTTCATCCAGCTCAGCAATGTTAAGACGAACATGAACAGAGGGTTAACCGACAGTAGTTCGGCAGGGCTGGTTGGTCAAGTTTGCGGGTGTAGAACCGTGCAATCGGCGGTCAGTTCGCCAAGGCCAGCAACACCGCGCCGGCCACGACCAGGCCGATGCCGAAGCGGCGGGGGAATGGGAGGGA
>JBDTMB010000632.1:0-3106 GCA_039934485.1 Vicinamibacterales bacterium | reverse complement strand
CTCGAGGCCGCTGCGCGCGAGGTTGCACGTCGCGGCCGGCAGCGCCTTCGCCCAGCGGATATATTCGACGTCTGGAAAGTTCATGCCGCCCAGGGCAAGCCTAAAGGCTTGCCCCCACCTTCCTGCCGCGCTTCCGCGAGCGCGGCATCAACGTAAACCCGATGGCGGCGCCGGTGAGGATGGCGGCGCCGATCAGCGACTGCGTGGGATAGACAAAGAAGGTGTTCACGACGACGCCCGCCGCCACCAACACAAACGCGCCCGTGGTCCACGGATGCCCCGGCGCCCGGAAGACGCCGCTGCCGGCGGCCTCGCCGCGCCACCGCACCACGAACAGCGCGCCCGCCGTGAGCCCGAAGAACAGCCAATCCGCGAACACCACGTACGACAACAACTGGTCGTAACTGTTGGTGGTCATCAGCGCCAGCGACACCGCCGCCTGGCACCACAGGGCGAAGACGGGCGTTTGATACCGCGGATGGAGCCGCGCCGCCGGCGGGAAGAAGAGGCCATCGGCCGCCATCGCGTAATACAGCCGCGCGCCGGTCATGATCACGACCGCGAGAAAACCGAGGCTGGAGATCACGATCAGGATGGCGACAAAGCGCGCGCCGACCTCACCGGCCACGGCCCGCGCCATGTCGGCGGCGAGCGCGGGAGACGCGGCGATCTGCGCCGGCGTCAGCGCCCAGAGATACGCCACGTTCAGCGACAGATAGAGCGCAATCACCAGGAGCACGCCGAGGACGTTGGCGCGGGCGAGATTACGAACGGGATTGCGGATTTCTCCGGCAATCGACGCGCAACTCTGCCATCCGCCATAGGCGAAGAGGATGGGCACGAGCGCCGTGAGTAGAAGGCGTGGCCACGCGGCGGCCGCCACCGGGCTCGCCGCAGCAAAATCACTCGCCGGCGTCGAACCCCGTCCAAACGCCAGGGCCACCAGCACGAGGATGCCGCCGACCTTGGCCGCCATCAGGATATTGGTGGTCCACTTCCCCGCCCGCACGCCCAGGGCGTTGATGCCGGTGAGCGTCACCAGCGCGGCCGCCGCGGCGACGCGGATGCCGGTGGGCCCCAGTGGGATGAGCGATCGATCGACATACGACGCAAAGATCATCGACACCGCGGCCAGCGATCCGCCGTTGATGATGAAGAGCAAGGCGACGCCGTAGAGGAAGCCAACCACGGGCGGATAGGCGCGCGCCAGGTACACGTACTGCCCGCCGACGTCGGGAAACCGCGATCCGAGTTCCGCCCACACGAAGCCGCCAATGAGCGCCACGGCGCCGCCGATGGTCCACGCCAGCAGGATGAGCGCGGGCGTCTCGAGCACGCGCGCGATGCCTCCGGCGACGACGAGGGCGGCATCGCCGAGGCCCAGCTCGCGGCGAAACCCCGCGGCGCCGGTCATGCCGCGCCGATGACCCACTTCAGCTTCGCGGCGTCAAGGTTGCCACCACTCATGATGCAAACCACTTTCTGCCCGCGCAGCTGATCCCGAAGCCGATAAGCGGCCGCGATCGACGCGGCGCCGGCGCCCTCCGCCAGGTTGTGTGTGGCGCGCAGCGCCAGGCGCACGCCCTCCGCCAACTCCTCTTCGCTGAGCAGGATGAAATCGTCGAGGTGCTGCTTGAGGATGTTGAACGTGAGATCGAAGGTCACGCGCGTGGCCATGCCCTCGGCAAACGTGTTCGCCGATGCGCCGACGACGCGCTGGGAGCCGCGCCACGAACGGGCCACGGCATCCGCATTCGCCGCGGCGACGCCGACGATGCGGGCCCGGGAGCCGAGGGCGTTGCGGACGGTGATCAAGCCGCAGGCGCCGCTGCCGCCGCAGATGGGGACGACAATCACGTCGGCGTCGGTCATCGTCTCGAAGATCTCGAGCGCATAGGTCCCGACGCCGGCGAGCAGCAGCGGTTCGTTGGCCGAGTGCACGTAACGCGCACCGGTCGCCGCCGCCCGCTGCTCGCAGCGCTCGCGCGCCTCGTCGAAGTCGGCGCCGCCTTCTTCCAGGGTGGCGCCGTAGGCGCGGATCGCCGCGTTCTTTTCGGGATTGTTGCCGTCTGGCACGAACACCGTGCATGCCACGCCGTGGAGGCGGCACGCCAGCCCAAGCGACTGGCCGTGGTTGCCGGTGCTGGCGGTGACCACGCCGCGGCGGCGCTCGTCGGCGGTGAGCGCGCCGACCAGATTGAGTCCGCCGCGGACCTTGAAGGCGCCCGTTGGATTGTGGTTCTCGTGCTTCACCCAGATCTCGAGGCCGGTCTCCGCGTCGAGCAGCGGATGCCGCAAGAGCGGCGAGGGTCGCAAGTACGGCGCAATCCGCCGGCGGGCCAGGTCGACGACGTTGAGGATCGGCGGAGTCATGGTGAATTGGTCAATTGTTATTGTTTATTGTTTATTGGTTATTGTTTATTGGTTATTGTTTATTGGTTATTGGCTATTGAATCCCAAAGCCCACCCGTTCCGTGCCGGCACTGTAACGTCCGGCCGGTCCGTGATCAACCCGTCCACACCCCAGTCGAGGAGCCGCCTCGCGTCGGCCGCAGTGTCCACCACCCACACCTGGAGGACCTGCCCTTCCTGGTGGACCTGGCGAATGAAGTTGCGCGACACCACGCGCATGCGGCCGGCGCGTTCCGGGACCAGGAACGCCACGTAGGGGCGCGGGCCGATCCGCGGCCATTTTAGCCACGAGCGGTACAGCGCCCACCGCGCCTCCGGCAGGGCCGCGCTGCTCGGGAGGTCCGGCGATTCGCGTCGAAAGGCATCGATGGAGGTTTGGTAGAACGAGCCGACGCAGATGCGATCGACCGCCTCCACCCGGCGGACCACCCGCGCCACTTCGCCCGCCAGCTCCGGCTCACCGCCCTTCATCTCGATGATGACGCGGGCCGCGGGATAGCGTCGCAGGACGGTTTCGAGCGTGGGAATCCCGATCCCCTGGCCGCGAAACGGATACGCGCCGTCGCGTTCGAAGCGGTGTCCCGCGTCCACCCGCGCCAGCGCGTCGGCGGTGAGGGCATGGACCGGGCCGCGATGGTCGGTGGTGCGGTCGAGCGTGGTGTCGTGGATGACCACCGCCACACCCTCCGCGGAC
>JBDTMB010000631.1:0-3112 GCA_039934485.1 Vicinamibacterales bacterium | reverse complement strand
GTGCACGATGTGAAAGGGCTGCGGCTGTTGCGCCGCCCAGTCGAGCGCGGCGGCGGTGAGAAACGCGTACCGCAGGGCATTGTCCGGATAATCGACGCCGCCTTCGCCGTAGATGCCTGGACGGTCGTACAGCGGCGGACAATCGACGAAGACGGCGCGCGCGCCCGGGCCGAGCGGGAGCTCGATCATCCCCGCCTCGAACTCGACGCCCGCCATCCCGAGGCGAACCGACGCCGACACGGCCGCCACGTCGATGCCCCGATACCTCGGCGTGACCAGCGTCACCTCGTGCCCGAGGCGGCCGAGCGCCTTCGGCAACGCCGAGGCGACATCCGCGAGGCCACCCGTTTTCGAGAAGGGATGCGCCTCCGATGCAATCATCAGAACGCGCAGAGCCGTCTTGGCCTTCACACTCTTCGCGCCTCGCATCGTTCTAGCTTAGCTGAAGCCTGTAGCCCCCGAAGCCTGGAGCCCCCGAAGCCTGCAGCCTGTAGCCTGCAGCCTGATAGCGGTACAATCTCCCCGTGTCGGGCCCCCCACAACCTGGATCGCGGCCGGTCTCCCGCGATATCGCCGAACTGAAAGCCCTCGCCGAGCGGCAGCCGGAACTCGCGCCCGCCGTCCAGATGCAGGTCGAGCTCATCGACGCGGCACGCCGCGTCCAGGGCCGCCTGACCACGCCGTGGATCGAGACGCCGACCGAAGTCCTCGCCGCGCGCCTCCAGAGCGGCCAGGCGCTCCTCGACTTCGATCAGATCGTCTTCGAGTGGAATGACGTCCGCCTGTTGATCCGCCAAATCACCGACATCCTGCGGCGTCACCAGGCGGTGGACGGCGACGCCTCGCTCGCGTTGCACGCGATCGGCCGCAGTCCGGAACTGCCGGCGTTGATGCGCGCCTGGTTCGACCGGGGCGAAATGCCGGCCATCGACATGCTCGACGAAGTGTTCGCCTGGGCGTCGCGGCCGTACCTGCAACGGGTGGCGGAAGTGCTGCAACAGCGCGTCCCGCTCGATGGGTGGGGCCGCAGCACCTGTCCCATCTGCGCCGCCGAGCCGGACTTCTCCCTGATCACCACCGCCGGCGATCGCCTGCTGGTCTGCGGACGCTGCCACGTGCGGTGGCCGTTTCATCCGATTAGGTGTCCGTACTGCGGCAACGACGATCGGACCACGATCAAGTCCCTCGCCACGCCGGACGGCGTCTATCGCCTGATGTCGTGCCGCGCGTGCAGCCGCTATATCAAGGCGCTCGATGGGCGCAAGGCGTCACGGCCGCTGCTTCCCTACTTTGATCAGATTGCCACGCTGCCGCTGGATGCGGCGATGGCGACGCAGGCCTAGTGTTCTTCCTGGTGCTGGGTGCCGTCGAGCAGCGCCTTCGAGCGGGTGCTCATCCAGTTGAAGAGGTGGCGGGTTTCCCAGAAGCGGCTGGCGTTGGACTTGGCGCCGAGGACGACGAAGGCCACCTGCTGGCCGGTGTCGGGCAGCCGCAGCAGCGTCGCCAGGCAGTAGCCCGAACGGCTGATGAAGCCGGTCTTGCCGCCCACCACATCGATGTCGCCACTGCGGACAATCTGGTTGGTGCTGTGCGCGCTGATGAGGCTCTTGCCGGAGTAGGTCTGGTAGGAACTCTTGCGCATGATGCCGCCGATGCGCTCGTCGGCCGCCGCGTAGGCGATCAGCCGCGCGAGATCGAAGGCTGACGACACATTCTCCGAGAGCAGGCCCGACGGATCCGCGTAGTGCGTGTTGGTGAGCCCGAGCGTCTCGGCCTTCTCATTCATCTTGTTGATGAACTGCTCCGAGCCATACGGCGACACGCGCGCCAGGGCCCGGGCGGCGGCGTTGTCGGAGCCGACCAGCAACAGGTTGAGCAGGTCGTCGGCCGTCAACTTGTACCCGGCGCGCAGATAGGTGGTGGACGCGTGGAGGACGTCCGTGCGTTGCACGGTGACCGGCATGGTCAGGTCTGCACCGCTATCAAGGAACACCAGCGCCGTCATCACCTTCGTGATGCTGGCCATCGAGCGCTGATCCTGCGCGTGAGCTTCCCAGAGCACTTCGTTGGTCTGGGGGTTGTAGATAATCGCCGCCTCGGCGCGGACGTCTGGCACTTCGCGGCCGAACTCGTCCACCTTGAAACGCGGCGTCTGCACCTCGCGCAACTCCCGGGCGCGAGCCAGGGCACGGGCGCGGGCCAACTGGGCGCGACGATTGCGGGCGCTGGTGGCTGAATAGGTCTTCTTGGTGGTGGCACGCGCCGGCGTCGCCTGTGCTTTGGCCGGCTTGGCGACGGATGGCTTGGTGGTGCGTTGAGCCGCGGCCGCGTCCAGCGACGCGCCCAACTGGGCGACTGTCGCCAGGCACACGACCACTTTCGCAAAGCGATTTAGCATCACCATCGTGTTAAGTTATCGGGAGTTTACCAGACTATCTTTAGGAATCAAGAGGCTTTACGGGCGGTTATTTGGGTTTTTCGTATGAACGGACTCGACACCATCGAATACCGGGTCCTCCGCGAGACCATTGGGCGTCGTGGAACCATACGACCTGTCTTAATGCTGACAGGCATCGTGGCTTGGTCTGCCCTGTTGACCCTGGTCCTCGTGTGGCTGCCCTACCCCCTGGCCTCGGTCATCCCGTTGCTGGTCCTGCTCGCGACATTTGAGGTCATTCGCCCGCTGCATTTCGGGTCCGAGCGCCTCGGTCGCTACATCCAGGTGTTCTATGAAGAAGTGGGCAGTATCCGCCCGCTGGCGGAGGTCCCGTCGTGGGAACGGGTAGCCATGGTGTTTGGGGGCGGGGTCCCGGGGGCGGGCGGCCATCCCCTGTTCGTGCCCGTGTTCGGGATGGCGACACTCGCCAATTACATCGCCGTCGTGTTGCCCGGGCCGGTCGTTCTTGAACTGGGCATCCTCGCCGTGCCGCACCTGGCATTCCTCGTATGGCTGGCCCTGGGCGACCGCGCCGTCCGCGCGCAACGCGGGATCGAGCTCGCGCGCTTTCGGGCGTTGCGAGATGAGCAACGCTCACACGGCGCCCCGTGACGCACCTGGCACCCAGCACCCAGCACCCGGCACCCAGCACCCGGCACCCAGCACCTGGCACCT
>JBDTMB010000630.1:0-3115 GCA_039934485.1 Vicinamibacterales bacterium | reverse complement strand
CGTGCCGGTGTCGCGCGCGATCGGGATCATCAACCGGCCCCTGAACCGATCGACCTCCGCCCCATCGTCTCGCCGCGAGACCAGGCCGCTCGTGACGACCTGCAACGGGGAAAAGCCCTGTTTCAACAGCCGCTGCCTGAGCGCATCGCGGCCGGGCGGCGCATAGCCGAGTTGCAGCTTGTCGATCGTGTCCGCGGTGAGGCCGCGCTCGGTCAGCAGGTACTCGCGGATGCGGGCGCCGGCCGGCGACTCGAGTTGCTCGCGGAAATAGGCCACGGCCACTTCGTGAATCTTGACGAGGGCTTCGCGCTCCGCCGCGGTCTCGCGATGCTCGCCGCCGGCTTCCAGTTCAGGAATCGGGATGCCGAAGCGTTGCGCCAGGCTGCGCACCGCCTCCTGGAAGCCCACCTTGTCCTGAAGTTCCATGAACTTGAAGACGTCGCCGCCGACGCCGCAGCCGAAGCAGTGGAAGAAGCCCTTGTCCTTGTTGACGGTGAAGGAGGGCGTCTTCTCGCCGTGAAACGGGCACAGGCCCTTGTAGGTGTTGCCCGCCTTGCGGAGCGACACCGAGTCCGAGACCACGGCCACGATGTCCGAGGCGGCGCGGACTTCGTCGATGAACGATTGGGGAAATAACAATCTGTTGATCTCGTGAACGTTTGAGCTGTTGATCTATTCCTTGAGCTCCACAATGGTAGCCCCGCCGCCGCCCTGGTTTTCGGGGGCGGCGTGGTACTTCTGCACCAGCGGATTGGTCTTCAGGTAGGCGTGGATCCCCTTGCGCAGTTGTCCGGTGCCGTGGCCGTGGACGATGCGCACTTCCTGGATGTCGGTGACGAGCGTGTCGTCGATGAAACGCGCGACGCGGTCCACCGCCTCCTCGACCCTCATGCCGATCACGTTCAGTTCGCTCAACATCCCTTCGCGCGGCTTGAGGTCCACGTTGACGCGCACCTTGCCTGAGCCAGGCAAACCTGAAGGTTTGCCTCCACCTGCAGGCGTGCCTTGAGGACTGGCGATCACGCGCAGGTCCTTGACCTTGGCGCGCATGCGCTTGCCGCGCACGTCGATGTCGGCCTGGTTGCCGTCGATCGACACCACGAGGCCCTCGAGCCCCATGCCCAGGGACACTCTGGAGCCGACTTCGGGGTCTTCTTGGAGGGCGGGGGCTTCAGCCCCCGCCGAGGAAGGATGGCGCAGGTCTTCCACGATCTGATCGATCTTCGATCGCGCCTCCGAGCGCACCGCGCCCGATTCGCCGGTGTTGATCGGCGCGCGCAACGACGCCCGTTCGGCGAGCGCCTCGGACTTCTCCTTCAACTCGTCGATCACCGCGTCGACGTCGCGCCTGGCCTGGCGCAGCCGCTCGTCGAGCCGCTCGTTGAGGCGCTTCTTGAACACTGCTTCGCGCTCGGCCAGCGCCTGCTCGCGGCCGGCCAGCGCGGCGTTGGTCTCGTTGAAAGCCCGACGTTCGCGTTCGAGCCTGGTCCGCTCCGTCTCGAGACTGCGGGCCTGCGCGTCGATGCGCGCCAGGTGCGCCTGCAGGCGTTTTTGATCGTCGCTCAGGAACCCGCGCGCCGCGGCGACCACGGCCTGCGGCATGCCGAGCCGCTGCGCCATCTCGATCGCGAGGCTGCGTCCCGGCGCGCCGTAGATCAGGCGGTAGGTCGGCGCGTAGGACTGCGGGTCGAACGCAAACGCCGCCACGGCCACCCCTTCGGTGCCGATGCCCCACGTCTTGACGGCATCGAAGTGCGTGGTTGCCACCACCAGCGCGCCGCGCTGGCGGAAGTGCTGGACAATCGCGGTCGCCAGCGCGCCGCCTTCATTCGGATCGGTGCCGGTGCCCACTTCGTCGAGCAGCACCAGCGCCGGCAACTCGAGGTCGCGATCCATCGAGACCAGCTTGGTGATGTGCGCGGAGAAGGTGCTGAGGCTGGCGGTGATCGACTGCTCGTCGCCGATGTCGGCAAAGACCGAGCGGAAGACGGGCAACCGCGCCACGCTGGCGGGCACGTGCAGTCCCGACTGCGCCATCAACGCAAACAGGCCGGCGGTCTTGAGCGCCACCGTCTTGCCGCCGGTGTTCGGACCGGTGATGAGCAGCACGCGATTGGGCGGATCGAGCAGCACGTCAACGGGCACGGCGCGCTCCAGCATCGGGTGGCGGGCGCCCTTCAGTTCCAGGCTGGTGTCGGCGGTGAACGACGGTTCGATGCCGTTCAGGCGGGAGCTGTAGCGCGCCTTGGCCTGCAGCACGTCAACGGCGGACGCCACTTCTTCGATCGCGTGGAGGTCGTCGGGGCGGCTGCGAAAGCGATCCGTGAGCTCGAGCAGGATGCGGAAGATCTCCTCGCGCTCGCGGTCTTCGAGTTCGACAATATCGTTGTTGATCTCGACGGTGGCGGAAGGCTCGAGGAACAAGGTGGCGCCGCTGGCCGAACTGCCGTGCACGATGCCGGGCACGTTGCCGCGATGCTCGGCGCGCACCATCAGCACGAAGCGGCCGTTGCGCTCGGTCACCACCTCGTCCTGCAGGTACTTCGAGGTGTCCTTGCCGCGCGTGAACTGCTCCAGCGTGCCGCGCAGCTTCTGGCGCTTCTGCCGCAGCTCGTTGCGCACGCGCCGGAGCTCGGGGCTCGCCTGGTCGAGCACCTCGCCGCCCTCGTCGATGGCATGGCGCACCGCGCCGACTTCGTCCCCGAAGGAGGCGACCTTCACGGCGAGGGCGGCGAGGATGGGGAACGCCGCGGCCACGCGCATCACGCCGGCGCGGGTTTGCTCCACGGAGTCGACGAAGTCGGCGAGGGCGCGGAGATCGAGCGGCTCGAGCGGCCGGCCCTTGAGTGCCAGCGAGGCCAGCGATTCAGGCAGGCTCTCGCCCGCGCGGAGCGGAAACAGCGGATGGCGCTCGAGAAACAGGACGGTTTCACTGGTCGCCTGCTGCGCCGGGACGACCGACTTGGGATCGGTCAACGGCTCCAGCGCGGCCAGCGCCGTCGCGCCCATCGGCGTGAGCGCGAGGCCGCGAACGGCCGAGACGATGCGATCGAACTCGAGAGTACGTGTAGCCAGCATTTTCGGAATTCACGAACGTTAGCCACGGAGAACACGG
>JBDTMB010000629.1:0-3124 GCA_039934485.1 Vicinamibacterales bacterium | reverse complement strand
GGATCCGGCTTTGGTCAAACTGGACATCCTTCACAAGATCGTCGGGCCCGGACTCGTGGCCGTGATTCGTGCGTCGAGCGCCGCCGAGGCGGCGCGCATGGCGGCCGCGTGCGTGGAGGGCGGTATCCAGGCATTGGAAGTGACGTTCACCGTGCCGAACGCGACAGCGGCGATTGCCGACCTGGCGCAACGCTACGCCTCGGCGCAAGTGGCCGTCGGTGCCGGCACGGTGCTCGATCCGGAGACCGCACGTGCGGCCATTCTTGCCGGCGCCCAATTCGTCGTCAGTCCAGCGTCGGATGCGGCGACCGCGCGGCTGTGCCGGCGCTACCAGGTGGCGTACCTTCCGGGCGCTGGGACGGCGACCGAGATCATCCGCGCCCTCGAGGACGGTGCCGATATCGTCAAGGTCTTCCCGGGGGAGGTGCTCGGGCCGGCGTTCGTCAAGGCGGTCCGCGGCCCTTTGCCACACGCACCGCTGATGCCGACGGGGGGAGTGTCGGTGGAGACCGCCGCGCATTGGATCCGCGCGGGTTGCGTTGCACTGGGTGTGGGCAGTGAACTTACCAGGGGCGCCGCGGACGACGCCGACGCGATTTCGGCGAGAGCTCGCCAGTTGCTCGCTGCGATTCGGAAAGCACGAGAGACGTAGCGGCATGCCGGCCACGACCGTGACATTTGGCGAAATCATGCTGCGATTGACGCCGCCGGGGTTCGAGCGCCTCCTGCAGAGCCCCACGCTGCACGCCACCTTCGGGGGCGGCGAAGCCAACGTTGCGGCGTCGCTGGCCGGCTTTGGTCTGCCCGCGGCCTTCGTGACCATCCTGCCGCAGGCCAATCCGCTGGCGGACGCGGCCATAGGCGAGCTCCGCCGCTTCGGCGTCGACACGTCGCACATCGCGCGGTCTGCAGGGCGCATGGGGATCTACTTTCTGGAAACCGGCGCGAGTCAGCGAGCGTCGAGAGTCGTGTACGACCGCGAGGGAAGTGCGTTCGCGCTGGCCTCGGCGAACCTCGACTGGCCGCGGGTGCTGGCCGGTGCCGGCTGGTTTCACGTCACGGGCATCACGCCCGCGGTCAGCCAGGCGGCGGCATCGCTTGCGCTCGAGGCCGCGCGCACCGCACGCGGCATGGGCATCACGGTGTCGTGCGACCTGAATTTCCGGAAGAACCTCTGGAAGTGGGGCCAGCCCGCGTCGGCGGTCATGCCAGGGCTCGTGCGTGTGTCCGACATCCTCATTGCGAATGAGGAAGACATTCAGATGACGCTCGGACTTGCGGCAGACGTCGACGTGCACGCCGGCGCTCTCGATCGCGCGAGCTACCGTCGCCTGACCGAGGCCGTGATCCGCGAGTACGGCCATCTGCGGGCGGTCGCCGTGACCCTGCGGGAATCGAAGAGCGCCTCGCACAATGTCTGGTCGGCGTGCATGCACGACGGCCGCGAGTTCCTGGAGAGCCGCACCTATGACATCGCGCACATTGTCGACCGGGTTGGCACCGGGGACAGCTTTGCCGCGGGACTGATCTACGGCATGCAAACCGGCCTCGGGTCCCAGGCGGCGCTCGATTTTGCGGTGGCCGCCAGCGGTCTCAAACATTCGATTCCTGGCGATCTCAATCGCGTCAGCGTTGACGAGGTCAAAGCGTTGCTGATGGGCGGGGGCTCGGGACGGGTGCAACGTTAAACAGGAATCGGTGATTCAAAGGACGTATTTATGAAGTGCCATCTCGTGTTCTTCGTCATCGGATTTGGAGCGATCACGGCCGCGACCGCGGCGGCGCAGCCCGCCCCACAAGGCCAGGGCGGTGGCGCCGGCCGCGCGGCTGTGGCTGTGCGCGATCCCGCCAACACGACGAACGAACGCGATAACGTCCAGGTCGACCAGTTCATCGGCGATGCGACCAACGCCACCGGGCACCTGTCCCATGGCGGGCTGATGGCCCGGGCAATCCTGACCCACGGCAATCCCAATGTGCCCGGTCCGGCCGGCGCGGTGCTCGAGTACCGGACCCAGATCGCGAAGGCCACGCTGCTCCCGAAGAGCAGCACGCCGCTCATCAGCATCAACAGCCAGTTCCTGTTCTACGTCGTCAGCGGCGAAGGGCGGCTCGACGACGGCAAGAACTCGTGGGACCTGCACAATGGCATCACGATGCTGATTCCGCCGGACGTGCAGCGGAGGTTCATCAACAGCTCGACCGATCCACTCGATATGGTGATGGTGGAGTGGCCGGCGAACGCGATCGCGCGCAAGGACATCCTGGTGCGCGACGTGACGCTGCTGCCGTACTGCGAGGAGAACGCCCACTGGAACAACATGTCGAAATGCCCGTTCTCGCCGGCGGACGGCATGACGGGACGCGTCCTGCTCGTGATGCTGATGCCGATGACGATGGCGGCGCCCCACCCGCACGCTCCCGGCACCGAGGAAACCTGGACGAAGATCACACCGGGCAGTATCCCGACGCTGCTCGGCAGCGAATTGCGCGACCTGCCGCAATACAGCGCGTTCCTCGCGCCACCGAACGGCATCACGTGGCACGCACAGATAAACACCTCGAAGACGCAAACGGAGATGTGGCTGTACGTGGCCGGCGGCAACGTGCAGACACCCGCGCCGCCACAGACGCCAGCGGCGGGTGCAGGTCGCGGCGGCGGCCGCGGCCCCGTCAATCCGAATCTTTCGAGGGATCCGGCGGTCGTCGATCAGGCCACCGTCAAGGGCAAGCCGATCAAGTAACGCACGCTGCGAAGGGGACACGCCGTGGTGAAGACGTTTAGCAAGCTTGCGGTCGTTGGCGCCGTTATCGCACTGACTTCCAGCGTAGGTCACGGACAGACCCGGCAGCCGGGTGCCGGTGATTGGCCGACGTACGGCGGCGATGCCGGCAGCACTCGACACTCGTCGCTGACCGAGATCACCCCGGCCAATGTGGCGAAGCTCGCGCCCGCGTGGACGTACCACGCGTTTGTGCCGCCCCCGGAACCCGCGCCCGGAGCTGCCCCCGCACCGCCGGCCGCTGGCCGCGGCGGCGGTGGTGGCGGCGGCCGAGGCGGCGGCAGCGGCATGCGCGGCTCGGAGGCCACGCCGATTGTCGTCGACGGCGTCATGTACATGCC
>JBDTMB010000628.1:0-3132 GCA_039934485.1 Vicinamibacterales bacterium | reverse complement strand
GTCGCCGGCCGGGCGGGGGCTGAAGCCCCCGCCCTCCATCTATCTCCCCACAGTCTCCAGGGGAATGAACGCGGTGGTCCCGGCGTACGGCAGTTCGAGCACGAACTTGCGCATGTCCCACGCGTAAGTGGGGCAACGCTCGGCGCACAGGCCGCAGTGCAAGCAGACGTTTTCGTCCTTCACCATCACGCGGCCGGTCTGCTTGAGGGGACCGGAAACGAAGAGCGCTTGTTCGAGGTTGTCCGCCGGCGCCATCAGCCTCGTCCGGAGTTCCTTCTCATCGTCCGCCGGCGGCGCGATGGTGAGGCAATCCACCGGGCAGATGTCGATGCACGCATCGCATTCGATGCAGAGCGCGTCGGTGAAGTAGGTCTGCACGTCGCAGTTGAGGCAGCGCTCGACCTCCTGCCGGGTCTGTTCCGCGGTGAAGCCTTCTTCCACTTCCACGGTCATCTTCGAAAAGCGGAGCGGCAGGTCGACGTGCTTCATCTTCTGCCGCGTGACCGGGTCGTAATTGTTGCTGTAGGACCACTCGTGCAGGCCCATCTTCGTGCTGGTCAGCGTCTGCCCGTGCGGCGGCCGCTCGGTGACCGGCAGGCCCTGGCAGAACTGGTGGATCGAGATCGCCGCCTGGTGTCCGTGCTCGACGGCCCAGATGATGTTGGCCGGGCCGAACGCCGCGTCGCCGCCGAAGAACACGCCCGGGCGCGTCGCCATGAACGTGGTCTTGTCCACCACCGGCATGTCCCACTTCTTGTCGAACTCGAGGCCCATGTCGCGCTCGATCCAGGGGAAGGCGTTCTCCTGGCCGATGGCGAGGACCACCGCATCACACGGCAGGACGATGCGGCCCGCGGGCTCCTGCACCAGCTTGCCGTTCACTTCCTGCGAGGTGAACTTGTCGAACTCCATCGCCGTCAGCTTGCCGCCTTCGATGATGAAGCGAACCGGCGACAGGTTCTCGAGGATGTCCACCTTCTCTTCTTCCGCGTCCTCGAGCTCCCACGGCGAGGCCTTGAAGTACTTGCGCGTCTTGCGCGAGATCACTTTCACGTCGGTGGCGCCGAGGCGCTTGGCGGAACGGCAGCAATCCATCGCCGTGTTGCCGACGCCGATGATCAGGACCTTCCTCCCCACCGAGGTGATGTGGCCGAAGTGGATCGACTCGAGCCACTCGATGCCGATGAAGATCTGGTCGGTGTCGTGACGCCCGGGAATGTCCAGCTCCTTGCCCTTGGGCGCGCCGCTCCCCACGTATACGGCGTCGTATGCCTTCGACCCGACGAGCGCCTTGAGGCTCGTTACCGGCGAGTCGTACTTCATCTCCACGCCCATCTCGGTGATGTAGCCGATTTCTTCGTCGAGCACTTGTTCGGGGAGGCGGAAGGCGGGGATGTTGATGCGCATCAGGCCGCCAGGGCGCGGCCCTTTCTCGAAGATGGTGCACTGGTATCCCAGCGGCATCAGGTCGTTGGCCACGGTCAGCGACGACGGGCCGGCGCCGACGAGCGCCACCTTCTTGCCGTTCTTCTTCGCCGGGATCACCGGCAGGCGATCAGTGATGTCGTCCTTCTGATCCGCGGCGACGCGCTTGAGGCGGCAGATCGCCACCGGCTTGCCGTCGAGGCGGCCGCGCCGGCAGGCGGGCTCGCAGGGACGGTCGCACGTGCGTCCGAGGATGCCGGGGAAGACGTTCGACTCCCGATTCAGGATGTAGGCATCGTCAAACCGCCCTTGCGCGATCATCCGGATGTATTCCGGCACGTTGGTGTGGGCCGGGCAGGCCCATTGGCAGTCGACGACCTTATGGAAGTAATTCGGGTCCGAAACGTCCGTCCGAGGCATCAGGGAATTATATAAGGCACCCGCCCCCGGGAGGTTCTCAAAACCCCCTCGGGAGGTGAAATCACTCGCCGGGAAGAGCAAAAACGCATCGGGACGCGATCCCGACCCTTCCGTAATCGACTCCCGCCGAGGTTTCCACCAGTTCCCGACAAGAAGTGCCTCCCGGCGGCCGGGGACTAGGGAGCCGGGTCAGCAGCTCCAGCCTTCGTGGAGGGGCTGGTGGCTTCAGTGAAATGAGGGCGCCCCGCCTCGCTGACCATCCCCTTCGCGAAGCGCTCCTCGGTGGTGCGCTTGAGGATCGTCGGCACCGTCCAGAAATCAGCCTGCAGCCGGGCGGCGGAGACATCCACGACGACGTACCCGCGATCGCCGTCGAGGTAGCGCAGGTGCGGACGGGCCTTCATGATGCCCGCGACGCGTTCGGCGCGGACGGCGCCTTCCCCGAGGCCGTTGGGCGAGGACACCGCCGGCACGACGACTTCCACGCCCACCACGCCGCGGCCCGTGGCGGCATCGTAACTGCCGTTGAAGGGATCGCGCACCAGGTCGTAGGCCCACGCCGTGTGCGCGTCGCCGGTCAGGACGGCGAAGTTCTCGATGCCGGCATCCTTCACGGCGTCGAACACGCGATCGCGCGTGCCTCGATAGCCTTCCCACGTGTCGGCTGATCCAAACTGATCGCGCGGCACCTGCGGCGCGAACGGCACCTGCTGCCCAAGAATCTGCCAGCGCGTGCCCGCGCGCTTGGATTCATGCATCTCGGCGAACAGCCACTCTTCCTGGGCGCGGCCCAGCATCGTGCGGCGCGCATCGTTCTCCGCGGCCACGTCCCGCGCCGCGGGCTGTTCCGCGCGGCCGGTGATTCGCGAATCGATCATCAGCAAGTCGGCGAGCCCGCCAAAGCGAATGGTCCGGTAGATGCGCAGCTGGCGATCGCCGACGGCGTCGCGGATCGGCAGCCACTCGCTGAAGGCGCGCGCCGCCGCGGCTTTCCTGGTCGGCCAGTCGCCGTCCGCCGGGTTGTGGTTCTCGGCGCCGCCGCTCCACGTGTTGTTGGCGAATTCGTGATCGTCCCAGATCACGATGAAGGGATGCTGGCGGTGCACTTCCTGGCAATCCGGGTCCTCGCGATACTGCGCGTAGCGCGAGCGGTAGTCGTCCAGCGTGACGATCTCCTTGTTCGGGCGCGGGACGCGCCCCAGCGCCGTGCCATCGCCCTCGGGACGGTTGCCGGAGTTGTTGTTGGCGTACTCGTCGATGTAGTCGCCCAGGTGCAGCACCGCGTCG
>JBDTMB010000627.1:0-3133 GCA_039934485.1 Vicinamibacterales bacterium | reverse complement strand
GACGATTCGATCCCGCATCGCGGCACCAGCGAAGCCATGCTCGGCGCAGTCGAGCGTGTCGGCGGCGGCGAGCAGCCGCTGTTCTTCGTCGTGCCCAACGCGGCGATCGCGTGTGAAGATCGGCGGCGTGCGACCGCGGCCCCAGTTGATCGCGTGTCGCAGGATGGCAAGCGTGCGGTTGACGGAGGCCGTCGATTTTGTCTCGCCGTATGAACGTTTGAAGTCTTCGATGGGATCAACCCGTTCAAGCTCCGAGACCGGCAACGTTCCGAGAGCATCCTTCAGCGCGGCCAGGCGGCTGCGAATCGACGCAACACTCCGAAGCGACTCGGCGACGACGTAGCGGTCGTAGTACGAGTCCAGAAACGTGGCAACGGTCAGGCCCGCTTGTGTGGGCGGCCCCGGTGGTTTGCGCGGATCCCTGCCGGCGACGATCTCGCCGATGAACTTCGGCTCCCACGTCTTCTCGGCTTCCTGCTTGGAGGTCACGGGTTGAGTCGCGCCCCGTGTCAGAGCAAAGGCATCGACCGGCATCCGGTAGCGCCTTCCCTTGTGCATCAGATCGAACCACCACGGATGCTCGCAGCGCGGGCTCGCCTTGCAGCCCTTGGACCTGCACTGCTTCAGAACTGCCATATTGCCTCCACGTTCTCACGCGGCCGTCGTCTTGCCGCCGCGATCCAGCCAGGCGAACAGTGCGGATGATCGAATCCGTACACGTTTCGTGCCAAACCGCAGCACGTCGAGTTGTCGAGCCAAGTACGCGCGTCGAATCGTTTCCTCGCAACAGCCGACACAGGCGGCGGCGTCGCTCACGGTCAGCAGCTGCTCCGGCGTGACACGCGCCATGCGCGCTCGCGTCGTTTGCGATCGCAGCCTTTCGGCAGCGGTCGAGGAATCAATCTGTCTTTCGGTTTGAACGGAATGCTGCATCTTACGGCTCCTTCCACGTGTCTTCAACTTCCTCGGTGTCCCACATGAGCTCAACGCGCTGCTGACACACTGACGTGCTCGACGTGCGCCGCGCCTGCCGTTGCCGAAGGAGCATGGGCCGGTGCTCGCCTGGCCTCGTTCCGCACTTGTCGCCGGCACGCTCCGTGACTGGTTCGCGATCCAGCGCGTGGTCATCTGTCGTGCAGTGAACGGACATGGAGTGATGCCGCGACTGATCAACGAGACGACATGCGCGTGGCTGCGGCCGCGTCGCGACCGTGGCTGCGCGCGCGTCACGATCCGGATCGATTCCGATCACGCGGTCATGCGCAGCGCGGACATGATCGATTTCCGACGTTCTCATTCCGTAATATCTCCAAGCAATTTGTGTGCGCGGATTGCCTACAGGTATCCCAGAGCGACTGTTGCGGGAGCTGGTGTCGACCGGCGGCCAGGTCGAACGTGACCCGAGGCGTTCTACAGGGGCCGACAGGCTGGAGGCGCGGTGGCCCCCCTGTCGGCCCCTCTGTCGGCCCCTCTGTTGGCCCCGACATTCGTACTGCGGAGAGAAGAGACGCGCCACAGGCGCGCCCGCGTAGCCCTTTGGAATTCACGACTTCTGCGGAAGGGATCCCCGCGGCGGCGCGGCGGCCTTCGCCGCGTCCAGGGTCAAGAGCGGGGTCACGGGCCGGGTCGCAGGCGAGGGGGGAGCGACCCCCCTAATTTCGCGGGTCCTTGACCCGCGCCTCGCGGCGCGGGCCGGCCCGCACGAAGGGTCGCTCCCCCCTCGTCGTCACCGAAGACAACAATCGCGCGCCGGCAAGTTTGCTGATCGCATTTGCAATCGTTGCAATTCAGGACGTACGTGCTGCAATTTCAGGACGGAACGCTGGCAACGGCCCGGACAGGCACGCGCCTGGCCGGAGCTCCAAATCGCCGATCGTCCGCTATTATCTGGAGCGCGTGCCCCTTTCAGAAGCCGACACCCGCGCGAAACTCATCGACCCGGCGATCCACCAGTGCGGCTGGTCAGAGGACATGATCTGCCGCGAAACCACGCTCGGTGCCGTCGAGATCATCGCCGGGAAGGCGCGCCGTCGCTCGGGCGGGCGCAGCGACTACACGCTCCGGATTCGCGTGAACGCCGAGTCTCAGCCGGTGGCGGTTGCGCTCATCGAAGCCAAGAAGGACACGTTGCCGCCTGGGCACGGCTTGGACCAAGGGAAGGGTTATCTCCGCGCTTCGCAGCACAATGTCCAGTTCGTGTTTTCGTCGAACGGCCATTTGTTCGTCGAGTTCGACCGCTCGACCGGCATGACCAGCCCGCCCCGTCCGATTTCTCAGTTTCCCACTCCGGCAGACCTTCGCGCCCGGTATGAGCGCATCATGGGATTCTCGCTCGACGAGCCGATCGCGAAGCCGCTTCTCATGCGATACGCCGGCGGTGAAGGGCAGCGGCGCTATTTTCAAGACGCCGCCATCCGAGCCGTTTTTGAAAAGGTCGCGCGCAGTGCCTCGGAAAACCGACCGCCTCGCGCGCTGCTGTCCCTCGCGACTGGCACCGGCAAGACCTTCATCGCGGTACAACTGCTGAAGCGCATCGCCGACGCAGGGCAGCTCAAACGAGCGCTCTTCCTGTGCGACCGTGACGAATTGCGTACGCAGGGTCTGAAGGCGATGCAGGGCGTTTTCGGTGCCGACGCGGCAGAGGTGTACGAGGAAGAAGGCGAGCGCAACCACGCCAAGAACGCGCGCGTGCACATCGCCACGTACCAGACGCTTGGCATCGATCGCGAGCAGGGCGATCCCTCATTCCTCTTCCGCCACTATCCGGATAATTACTTCTCCCACATCATCATCGACGAGTGCCACCGCTCGGCGTGGGGTAAGTGGTCGATCATCCTCACGCGCAATCCCAACGCGGTTCAGATCGGGCTGACTGCAACGCCTCGCCAGATCGAGTGCGCGGAAAACACGAAAGAGGCGAAGGCGGACGCCGAAGTGACCGCTGACAACCTGAAGTATTTCGGCGACCCCGTGTACGAGTACGGCCTGGCTCAGGCGATGGAGGACGGCTACCTCGCCGCCTGCGAGATCCAGCTCGCCCAGGTGAACCTCGACGCCACCGGCATCACCGCCGCCGACATCATGGCGCGCAATCCGAGGACTGCGAACACCGGCCAACCGCTGACCGCGGCCG
>JBDTMB010000626.1:0-3140 GCA_039934485.1 Vicinamibacterales bacterium | reverse complement strand
GCTGCACGGCCCGTACGGCGAGGACGGCACCGTGCAGGGGCTGCTCGAACTGGCCAATGTGCCGTACGTGGGCGCCGGCGTCCTGGCGTCGGCGGCGGGCATGGACAAGGCAGTGATGAAAGTCCTCTTCGCCGCGCGCGGCCTGCCGGTGGTGGCCTGGCGGGGCTTCGTGCGGAGCGAATGGGAGCGGCATCGCGAGCGCGTGCTGGCGGAGGTCAGGGCGCTCGGCCTGCCGGTGTTCGTCAAGCCGGCCAACCTCGGGTCGAGCGTCGGGATCTCCAAGGTCAAGTCCGCCGCCGAGCTGGTGCCCGCCATCGAGCACGCGTTCGAATTCGATCGCAAGGTCGTCGTCGAAGCCGGGGTCCTCAAGGCCCGCGAGATCGAATGCGCCGTGCTCGGCAACGACGATCCCACGACGTCGGTGCCCGGCGAGATCATCCCGTCGCGCGAGTTCTACGACTACGAAGCGAAATATCTGGACGAGGGATCGAAAGTGGTGATTCCGGCGGACCTGCCGGCGGCGACGATCACGGACGTGCAGCGGCTGGCGATCGAAGCCTTCCGCGCGATCGATGCGGCGGGCCTGGGACGCGTCGACTTCCTGCTGGCGCGCGGCACCGGCGCGTTCTACGTGAACGAGATCAACACCATGCCGGGCTTCACCAGCATCAGCATGTATTCGAAGATGTGGGAAGCGAGCGGCGTGCCGTATGGGGCGCTGGTGGACCGCCTGATCCAGCTGGCCCTCGCGCGGCACGCGGAGAAGCAAAAGTTGAGGACGAGCGCCTTATGAGGTGCCGGGTGCCGGGTGCCGCGTGCCTGGTGGTGGGTGCCGGGTGCCTTGTGCTGAGTGCCGGGTGCCAGGTGCTCATGGCAGTCGCGCCGCAACGCGGCATCACCGCGGCGCCGCTCGTGGCGAAAGCCTACGACAACATCCTCGACGCGGCGTTCGAACGCGGGCCGGCAGATATCGCCGCCGCGTGCGGGCCGGCGCCGCGCGTGGCCTGCACGGGCCTCGAGGCACTCAGCCTCTGGTGGCAGATCCAGCTCGACCCCGCCAGCCGCGCCCTCGATCCGGCGTTCTCCGCCAAGGTTGAAGCGGCCATCGCCGAGGCCGACCGGTTGACCAAGGCAGAACCGCAGCGCGCCGAGGCCTGGTTCTACCTGGGCGCCGCCTACGGCGCGCGCGCGCAGTGGCGGGTGCTCCGGGTGGAACGCCTGGCGGCCGCCCGCGACGGCAAGCGGATCAAGGACGCGCTGGAGCGGGCGCTGGCGCTCGATCCCGCCATGCACGACGCGGAGTTCGGTCTCGGCATGTACCGCTACTACGCCGACGTCGCGCCGGCGGTGCTGAAGTTCCTTCGGTGGCTGCTGCTGCTGCCCGGCGGCGACCGCGTGGATGGCCTGCGCCAGGTCGAGCGCGCCGCCACCGAGGGCCAGCTGGTGAGCGGCGAGGCCCAGTACCAGATTCACGTGATCTATCTCTGGTACGAGAACAAGTCGCGAGAAGCGCTCGAGCTGGTGCGCGGCCTGCAGGCGCGCTACCCGCACAATCCGCTCTTCTACCAGATCGACGCCGAGATCGAAGACGTCTACTTCCACAACCACGCGGAGAGCCTGAAGGCGTCCGAGCGCCTGCTGGCCCTGGCGCGCGCCCGGCAGGTCCATCGCGCCGACATCGCGGAGGTCCGCGCGCGGCTGAACATGGCGATCCAACTCGCCGCCCTCCGCGACAACGCGCGCGCCATCGAACAGCTCGACGCGATCATCGCCATGGCGCCAGCGACGCCGGCCGGCGCGCTGCAACGCGCCCGGCAGCTACGCGCGGAGCTCGCGCGCGCATCGCAAGTACTACAGTTCTGATCAAATCGATCCGACAACGACCTCCAGAAAGGTGCGGAAGTGGATCGAGAAGGGGCGGTTGTCGGCCAATCACAAACGCTTTGTGCTTGACAACACAAATTTCTCATCCATAATCTACATCTGGTATGAGGGTGCAGGGCTCAGGCCACTGATTGTGAACACGTAAAATCAATCAGTTGGTTGCCATCAGGCAGAGTCACCCCCCATCAGGAGAGAACAATGGCGAAGAAGGCAAAGAAAGCGGCGAAGAAGAAGGCTAAGAAGCGCTAGCCGCCACAGGGGCGGTTCTCACAAGACTGCCCCACCCTTTTCACCAAGACCGCGCGCTGGGATTTTCCCAACGCGCAACGAGGCGCGAAGAACGCCGGCACGAGCGGGCCGAGTGCCAGGCGGCAGAGGCACCGAGTGCTGCGGCGAGTTTTTCCGCATAACCCAACCTGAAGGGGGGGATTACAGATGGCTAAGAAAGCAAAGAAAAAGGCAGCGAAGAAGGCGAAGAAGCGTTAACTCGCTTCACGCTGAAGATCAAAGGGGGCGATACGTCGCCCCCTTTTTTATTGGTTATTGGTCATTGGTTATTGGTCATTCGTTATTCGCTAGTGCCCGATCCAGCTGACCCCGTCCCACACCCGGATGCGCTCGATGGTGTCCCACTGCGACAACCGGTCGACCACGTCCATCCCCGACACCACCTGGCCAAACACCGTGTAGCGTGCATCGAGGTGCGGCTGCGGTGAGTGCGTGATGAAGAACTGGCTGCCGCCGGTGTCGGCCCAGTCGAGCGCCATCCCCACCGTGCCGCGCAGGTAGGGCCGCTGGTTGATCTCGTCGCGGATCGTGTAGCCCGGGCCGCCCTCGCCGTCGCCGCGCGGGTCGCCGTCCTGCACCACGAAATCCGGGACCACGCGGTGCAGCGACACGCCGTTGAAATACGCCCGGCGGACCAGCGCGATGAAATTGGCCACCGTACGCGGCGCGTCGATCACCGCCAGCTCGATTTGAATCGTCCCCTTCGAGGTGTCGATGTAGGCGGCGGGTGAATACGGCGGCGTCACGAACGTATCGACCGCCGCCAGTTCCGGCAGTGCGGGTGGCGGCGCCGGCCGCATCGACGACACGTCAGCGTTCGGGTCCAGCCGTCGCAGGATCTCGGCGGCGCGCAGGCGCACTGCCCAGTCCTTGTCGGTGAGCGCGGCGGTGACCACGGGTTTGGCGGCCACCGGATCGACGGCGGCGAGCGCATCCAGCGCGGCCGCGCGCGCCACATAGAGGCCGTC
>JBDTMB010000625.1:0-3147 GCA_039934485.1 Vicinamibacterales bacterium | reverse complement strand
GACGTCGATGACGTCGTCCACGGTGACGACGCCGACCAGCTTGTTTTCCTCATCGACGACGGGAACGGCAAGCAGGTTATAGGACGCGACCAACCGCGCCACTTCTTCCTGGTCGGTGTCGACGCGGACGCTGGTCACTTCCGGCGTCATGATCCGCTTGAGCGGGGTCTCGGGAGACACCAGCAGCAGGCGCCGCAGCGAGGTCACGCCGACGAGGTGCCGCCGCGCGTCCACCACGTAGAGATAGAACACCATCTCCACGTCGCGCGAACCCTGCAACGCGGTGATGGACTCGGCCACGGTGAGGTCTTCGCTCAAGGCAAAGACCTGCGGGTTCATGATGCGGCCGGCCGTCTGCTCGCCGTATTCGAGCAGGCTTTCGACTTGTCCCGATTCGCGCCGGCGCATCAATTCCAGGACTTCGGCCGACAGTTCCTCGGGCAGGTAATCGATCAACGCCGCGGCGTCGTCCGACGCAATTTCCTGGAGCAGCTTGGCGACTTCTTCCGCGGAGCGGCCGGTGAGCAGCTTGGCGCCCGCCTCGGGGCCCATCTCGCTGACCGTCTCCATGGCGAGGCGGCCGTTGCGTTCGACGAGCACGGAAAACACGGCTTGTCGCTCGGCGTCGAGCATCGAGCCGAAAATCGTCGCGAGGTCTGCGGGATGCTGCTTCTGCAGCAGGTTCAGGAGGTTGGCGGTGGCGCCAATCCGGAGCAGCCGCTTGACGGAATCGAGGACGACGTCAATTCTGCGCTGCGCTGCCATCAGTATCCGAGCAAATGTAGCACGGCAAAACGGCTCGAACTAGCGCCGTTTGTGCCGGGCCGGCAGCCCGAGCGAGTCGAGCATGCGCTCGTCTTCGCGCCAGCCCTCGCGGACCTTCACGTGCAGGTCGAGAAACACCTTGGTGTCGAAGAACGCCATCAGCTCCTTGCGGGCTGCGGTGCCGATGGCCTTGATGCGAGCGCCCGCCCGGCCAATCAGGATCGGCTTCTGGCTCTCGCGGTCGACGAGGATGGTGCAATAGAGCTTCATCAGCCCGGTGTCGCCGGGCTCTTCGAACTTGTCGACCACCACGGCGGTGGAGAACGGCAGCTCATCGTGGGTCTGCTGCAGCACCTGCTCGCGGACCAGCTCGGCCACGAAGAATCGTTCCGGCTGATCGGTGAGGTAATCGTCCGGATAGATCGGATCGCCTTCGGGCAGGTGCTTGAGGAACACTTCCTCGAGCCGATCGATGTTCTCGCCGGTGAGCGCCGATACGGGAATCAGATCCTCGAACCCGACCTCGCGCTGGTACTGCTCGAGCCGCGGCAGCAACGCGAGCTTGTCGCACACATCGACCTTGTTGAGCACGAGCACGCGCGGCACGTTGGCCTTCTTGACCACATCCATCAGGAAGCGGTCGCCGCCGCCGCCGGGCTCGCCGCCATCGACGACCACCGCCACGAGATCGACGTCGCGCAGCGTGTCGAGCGCCGCGTCCACCATGCGGACGTTGAGCCGATGCAGCGGCTTGTGCACCCCCGGCGTGTCCAGGTACACGATCTGGCCGCCCGGGTACTGCCTGACACCGACGATCCGATTGCGCGTGGTCTGGGGCTTATCGGAGACGATGGCGAGCTTCTGTCCGACGAGGCGATTGAGGAGCGTCGACTTGCCGGCATTGGGCCGGCCGACCAGCGCGACGAAACCGGATTTCATCCCTCCAGCGCTCCGTGGGCCACGGCTGGAGCCTCTCGCCGCTTCATCCGGACCCGCGTAATGCGGCGCCGCTCGGCCTCGAGCACTTCCACGTCCACGCCGTCCAGTTCCAGCCGCTCGCCGACCACGGGCACGCGGCCGAGGTGCGCCAGCAGGTAGCCGCCGACGGTCTCGAACCCCTGGCCTTCGACGGCGACCTTGAGCCGGCTCGCCATCTCCTCGACGTGCACGTTGCCGCTGAAGACGTACTTGCCGTCGCCTTCGTCGATGATGCGATCGACTTCGACGTCGTATTCGTCGCGGATCTCACCGACGATTTCTTCGAGCAGGTCTTCGATCGTCACCAGCCCCGCGGTGCCGCCGTATTCATCGACGACGATGGCGCTCTGGACCCGCTTGCGCTGGAACTCCTGCAACAGGTCGGGCACGCGCTTGGTCTCGGGCACGAAATACGCCGGGCGGACGAGCGCCGCCATGCTGGTGAAGCCGCTGGCCTTCAGCTGGATGATGTCCTTGACGAAGACGAAGCCGAGGACGTTGTCGAGAGTGCCCTTGTAGACCGGGACCCGCGAGTACTGCTGTTCGCGAAACACCGCCAGCATCTGCTCGAAGGTCGCCTCCGAACCGATGCCGATGATGTCGGGGCGCGGCGTCATCACCTCGCGCACCATGGTCTCGCGGAAGTCCGCGAGCGAGCGGAGCAACGCCCGCGCCTGGCCTTCCGCGCGGCTGCTTTCCACCTCGGTCGCGACCGGGGCGGCGGCCGCCGACTGCGGCGGCGTGGGCAGGTCGCCGCCGGTTGCGTCGCGCTTGTTCACCGTGCCAATCCGGATGAGCGCGCTCGTCAGCGGCCGCAGGACGCCGACGATCACGTCGAAGGACGGCAGCAGCACATCAAGGACGTGCTCGGGGTCCTTCCGGACGATCAGCAGCGGCACCAGGTGCTCGCACACCAGCACGGTGCCGACCACGGAGAGCACGAGCAGCGGGAACCCGGTCTCGACGCCGGTGACCCTCGCCAGCAGCGCCGCCGCCAGCACGGCGATGATCAGCGTAAAGATGCGCGCCGGGATGAACATGCGGCGCGGGTCGTCGAGGTAGCGGCCCAACGCGTCGTCGCGATCGCTCCGCTCGGCGTGAATGCGCAGCGACAGCCGCATCAGCGCGTTGAAGGCCGCGCTGACGGTGCCGAAATAGATCGCGGCGCAGCCGAGCAGAAACAGCAGGAGCGGCGTCATCGACGGGACCGTTCGACCAGGCCTTCGGCAAGTCCGCCCTTCTTGCGCAAGCGAAGTTCGAGCCGCGCCATGCGGCCGCCGTCGTCCTTCGCGTCGTGGTCATGGCCAAGGAGATGCAGCAGGCCGTGGAGGGCGAGGACGCGCACTTCGGTGGTCACCGAATGCCCGGCGTCGCGCGCCTGCCTGGCGGCGACGCCCGTGGCGA
>JBDTMB010000624.1:0-3157 GCA_039934485.1 Vicinamibacterales bacterium | reverse complement strand
ACCCACGACAGCGCCGCGCGCGCGGATTCCTTCATCACGTCGCCGAGTTGCCCGGTCAGCGTCAGCGAGCCGGTGCCGGCCATGCGTGAGGCCTCGACAAACAGCACGTCGCCGCCGACCGGGGTCCACGCCATGCCGGTGGCCACGCCAGGGTTCTTGGTGCGGTCCTTCACTTCCTCGCCCATGTAGCGCACCGCGCCGAGCAATTCCTCGACGAATTCCGGTGTCACCTTGACCTTGCCTTCGTCGCCTTCGGCGCGGCGCCGCGCGATCTTGCGGCAGATGGCGCCGATCTCGCGTTCGAGATTCCTCACCCCGGCTTCGCGGGTGTAGCCGCGAATCACGGTGCGCAGGCCGGCGTCGGTGAAGGTGATGTGCTTGTTGGTGAGGCCGTGGTTTTCGACCTGCTTGGCGACGAGATGATCGCGCGCAATCGCGAGCTTCTCTTCCTCGGTGTACCCCGGCAGCTCCAGCACTTCCATGCGGTCGCGCAGGGCCGGCGGAATCGTGTCGAGCACGTTGGCGGTCGTGATGAACAGCACTTCCGAGAGGTCGAACGGCACGTCGAGGTAATGATCGCGGAACGTGTTGTTCTGCTCCGGATCGAGCACCTCGAGCAGCGCCGACGACGGATCGCCGCGGAAGTCGTTGCCGAGCTTGTCGACTTCGTCGAGGATGAACACCGGGTTCTTCGATTCGGCCCGGCGCAGGCCCTGGATCACCTGGCCCGGCAAGGCGCCGATGTAGGTGCGCCGGTGGCCGCGGATTTCCGCTTCGTCACGCACGCCGCCGAGCGAGATGCGGACGAACTTGCGGCCGAGCGACTGCGCGATCGAACGCGCGAGCGAGGTCTTGCCGACGCCCGGAGGGCCGACGAAGCAGAGGATCGGCCCCTTCATGCCCGGGTTCAGCTTGCGCACCGCGAGGTACTCGAGGATGCGATCCTTCGCCTTCTCGAGGCCCGAGTGCTCGGCGTCGAGGATGCCCTTGGTCTTCTTGAGGTCGATGATTTCGTCGGTGCGCTTCGACCACGGCAACGCCACGATCCAGTCGAGATAGGTCCGCGCGACGGTGTATTCCGCGGCGGCGGCGGGCATCTTCGACAGGCGATCGAGTTCGCGGAGCGCTTCCTTCTTGACGTTCTCGGGCAGGCCCGCGGCCTCGACCTTTTCGCGCAACTCGTCGATTTCGCGCGTCTGGTCGTCGCCTTCGCCGAGTTCCTTCTGGATCGCCTTCATCTGCTCGCGCAGGAAGTAGTCGCGCTGGTTCTTGCCGACTTCCGACTGCACCTGCGACTGGATCTTCGAGCCGAGTTCGAGGACCTCGAGCTCCTTGATCAGGAGGCGATTGAGCAGGTCGAGCCGGGCGCGGACGTCGAGCGTCTGCAGCACTTCCTGCTTGGTTTCGGTCGATAGCGTCCCCAGGCTCGAGGCAATGAAGTCGGAGAGCCGGCCCGGATCGGTGATGTTCACCGCGAGCGACTGCAGATCGTCGGACATCAGCGGCGACAGCGAGACGATCTGCTGGAAGTTGGCCTTGATGTTCCGCTGCAGCGCGTCGATCTCGAGGCGATCTTTTTCGAGCAGGACCTCGGGCGCTTCGCTCAGGCGGGCGCGCAAGTACGGCCGCACGGTGGTGACCTCGTCGAGACGCACGCGGGCGAGCCCCTGGACGATGATCCGCAAGCTGCCGTCTGGCAGCTTGAACATCTTGTGAATCTGGCTGGCGGTGCCGATCGGGTGCAGGTCCTTCTGCCCCGGTTCGTCTTCTCCGGCTTCGCGCTGCGCAAACACCGCGATGGTCTGTCCGCTCGCGACGGCTTCGTCGATCAGCCGGACGGAACTCTCGCGCGCCACGGCGAGCGGCATGAAGCCGTGCGGGAACAGCACCGTGTCGCGCAGCGGCAGCACCGCCATTTCGGGCGGCACGCGGAACGCTGACGTGTCCGAACCGCCGGCCTCAAAATTTTCGATTTGGTTGCTCACGTCAAGCCCCCTCCCGGGGGAAGTGAGAAGTGGGAAGTGAGAAGTGGGAAGTGAGAAGTGAGAAGTAGAAAGTGAGAAGTAGAAAGTAGAAAGTGGACAGTAGAGAGTGAGAAGCCTACTTCTGACTGCTTTTCACTTTTCACTCTTCACTTTTCACTTCTCCCTTTTCACTTCTCACTTTTCACTTCGATAGTGAGCCGGAGGCGGGAACCAACGGACCCCGCCGCCGGCGGAGCCCATTGAAACTAGGACGCCAGGGTGCTATCCACGCATGTCGAAGCCGAGAGTAGCCGATCCGCGGCGCGCCTGGATACGTTCGCGCTGCTGGGCCATCTCGCGGGCCTCTTCGCAATCCTTGCACCGCACTGCGAACGGCAAGGCGCGCAGCCGCGGTTGGGCGATTTCCTCGCCACACTCGAAGCAGTGACCGTAGGTCCCTTCTTCCAGGCGCGAGAGCGCCTCGTTGATCTTGTTCAGCGTCTCCGCCTTCATCTGGATGAGGGCGAATTCGATGTCCTCCTGGATGTCGACCTCCGAGGTCTCACCCGGGTCCTGGACCTCGTGCGGCTTGTCGGCGCCTTCAGCGCGAACGTCGCGGATTTTTCCCTGCACTTCGCTCAGGATTTCGCGCTGACGCTCTTCGAGCATCCGCTTCAATTCGTCGTAGCGGGCACCAATGGGTGCTTCGGCTACTGCTGTGGCTTTCTTCTTCGCTACTTTGGCCATGATGCTCAGCCGCTCCTATCCTTCCGAAACTCCCACTCCGCGGGAGTTTATGATTGCCTGCCCTTGATGCAAGAGCAGTGCCTATGAAACTAAATTCGAAATCCGACTAAACAGAACCGTTATGAACGAACAATCGAATGGCTGTGGGTACAAACCGGCAGAGCTGACGTGCACCGCTCACCCGTCATTCAGGGCCTTGAGGCCCCGCCAATCCTAAGCTATTACCTTGCTTAATAACGACTTACAAGGTGGAGCGCCATCCCGTATCACGCGATCCGAACACCGTTCACTGGTGATTAGACGCCGCAGGCCCGTTTTGGGTTCTCCACCTCTTGTCACTTCCTGGTGACACCCGCAAACCGGCAAAAGGTAGCATGAGGACACTAATTGTGGCAAGAGTTACACGGCCCACCTTGGCGACCCTGGTCGGCCGGAGGGCAGGCTGC
>JBDTMB010000623.1:0-3159 GCA_039934485.1 Vicinamibacterales bacterium | reverse complement strand
AAGGGCACCTATCGCGGCTACGAGATCATCGGCATGCCGCCGCCGAGCTCCGGTGGCATTGCGATGGTCGAGATGCTGAACATCCTCGAAGGCTACGACCTCAAGAGTTTCGGCTATGGCGCCGCCCAGGGACTGCACTTCGTCGCTGAATCGATGCGTCGCGCCTTCGCGGATCGCGCGCGCTACCTGGGCGACCCCGATTTCAACGCCGACATTCCAGTGCCGATGCTGATTTCGAAAGACTACGCCACCAGCCTGCGCAAGACCATCAACCCGAAGAAAGCCTCGAAGTCCGAGGTCGGCTCATTCACCTGGCCCACCGAGTCGCTCGAGACCACGCACCTCTCCATCGTCGACGCCAAGCGCAACGCGGTGTCGATGACCTACACGCTCGAGTACGGCTACGGCTCGCGCATCGTCGTACCCGGCGCCGGCTTCCTGTTGAACAACGAGATGGGCGACTTCAACGCCGGTCCCGACCTGACCGACAACACCGGCCTGGTCGGCACGCCGGCCAACCTGGCGCGGCCCGGCAAGCGCATGCTGTCGAGCATGGCGCCGACGATCATCGCCAAGGACGGGAACCTGTTCATGGTCACCGGCACGCCCGGCGGACGGACGATCATCAACACCGTGCTGATGACGATCCTGAACGTGATCGACTACGGCATGAACGCGCAGGAGGCCGTGGACGCGGGCCGCATGCATCACCAGTGGCTGCCCGATCGCCTGAGCGTCGAACGCTTCGGCTTCTCGGCCGACACGCTCGCGGCGCTGCGCGCCATGGGCCATACGGTCGTTGAAGGCGGTGGCCAGGGCGCCGACCAGGTAATTGTCGTCAAGGACGGCATGCTCGAGGGCGGCAACGACAAGCGTGCTCCAGATGGTGGCGCGGCAGGCAAATGAGGGCTGGGTGCTGGGTGCTAGGTGCTAGGTGCTGGGTGCTGGGTGCTGGGTGCTGGGTGCAAGGTTAGTGTGAGGCTCTCTGCTCTCAGCGTCGGGTTCGCGCTGCTCGCGCTCACCAACGCGCGGACCGCGGAGCTCGAGCCGATCCGTTACACGATCGCCGCACCGGCGCCGGAAACACAAATGGCCGAGATCGAGGCCATCGTCCCCACCGATGGTCGCGCGACGATCGACTTGATGATGGCCGCCTGGTCGCCCGGCTTCTACCGGGTCGAGAATTACGCGACCCGCGTCAGTAATTTCTCGGCGCGTGGGCCGGACGGCGTGTCGCTCGCCGTCGATCGGCCAACCGACAACCGCTGGCGCATCACCACGGGGGGCCGCGCGCGCATCACCATCGCCTACAAGCTCACCTGTAAGGAACGCTCGGTCTCCACCAACTGGGTCCACACCGACTTTGGCGTCTTCACCGGCCCTGCAACGTTCATCACGCTCGTAGAAAATGTGAAGCGTCCGCACGAGGTCCGCCTCACGCTGCCGGCGGCGTGGAGCCGCTCCGCATCGGGACTCCCCGCTCCACCAGGCGGCGGCGCCAACGCCTATCGCGCGCCCGATTTCGAAATGCTGGCCGATTCGCCGATTCTTGCCGGCAATCTCGGTGTCGAAGAGTTCACGGTGGATGGCAAGCGGCACCAGGTCGTCAGCGCCGGCGAGGTCGGCACCTGGGACGCCAGGCGCGCCGCAGCGGACCTGCAGAACATCGTCACCGAGACACGAAGGTTTTGGGGCTTCGAGCTCCCCTACCAGCAGTACGCCTTCCTCTTGATGTTCCGGCAGGGCGGCGGCGGACTCGAGCACAAGGACTCGGCACTGGTGACGTCCAGTCCGACGATGGGCGGGTCGGCGGAAGCGTATCGCCGGTGGCTGGGTCTCATGAGCCACGAGTACTTCCATGCGTTCAACGTCAAGCGGCTCCGGCCGGTTGAACTTGGGCCGTTTGATTTCGAACACGCACCGACGACCACCAGCCTCTGGTTTTCAGAGGGCGTGACGTCCTACTACGGCAACCTCATGCTCCGGCGTGCCGGCCTGGGCGACAACGCCGAACAACTGGCCTCGCTCTCCTCGCAGATCGGACAACTGCAGAAATCACCCGGCCGCCTTCTTCAGACGCTCGAGCAATCGTCCGCGGAGGTGTGGAACAACAGCCTCTCCGGGGTGAACGCCGCGCCGACCACGGTGAGCTACTACGGCAAGGGCCTGATCGTGGGTTTCCTGCTCGACGCGCACATTCGCCACACCACCAACGACCAGAAGTCGTTCGATGACGTGATGAGATTGGCCTACTCGCGGTTCGGCGGCGAGCGCGGGTTCACCGCCGATCAACTTCGCGCGACGGCAGACACGGTGGCGGGCGTTGACCTCAAGGCCTGGTTCGGCAAGGCCCTTGGGTCGACCGACGAACTTGACTACACCGAAGCGCTCGAGTGGTTTGGCCTGTCGCTGTCGAGCGAATGGCAACTCGAGGAGCGCCCAGATGCCACGCCGGCACAGCAAGCGCATCTCAAGTCCTGGCTCACACACTAGGTGCTGGGGGCTGGGGGCTGGGTGCTGGGTGCTGGGTGCCAGGTGCTGGGTGCTGGGTGCTGGGTGCTAGGTGCTAGGTGCTAGGTGCCGGGTGCTGGGTGCCGGGTGCTGGGGGCTGGGTGCTGGGTGCCAGGTGCTGGGTGCTGGGTGCTAGGTGCTACGAGGTTTCCGCTTGGGCCATGGAGGGTCGGGCGTCGATTCGAGGAACCGGATGAGTCCAGTGGCCGCGCCCATCGCTCGCTTCGCGATGCTTTCGACCTGCGAGAACTCTTGGTCCGATAGCAGCTGTTGCTCTCGGGCGTCGATGAAATGGTTCAGAACTTCCGATTCCGACCCTTTGGCAATTCTCACGAAATAAGCGAACTCCTTGTGTTTGAACCGCGCGAATCCTTCAGCGATGTTTCGCGGGCCCGAACGAGCCGAATCACTGAGCTGATCGCAGAACTTGAGCCGATGTGTCACCTCGGGCTTTGCAAGCAACGCGTCGGCGAGTTGCTTTAGCTCGGTGGCGAGTTGCCACGCCTCGATGTCTTCGAACCGTCTGAATCCAGCCATGCCACGCCTTGCTGCAAGCCGAAGGCCGGTGGTCAGGAGCGTGTATTGCGCCTGATTGGAAGGTAGCCATCGCGAGGCGTCGCAATCTTTTCGATCTCGAACTGAGAGTGG
>JBDTMB010000622.1:0-3163 GCA_039934485.1 Vicinamibacterales bacterium | reverse complement strand
GGCGCCGAAGTGGTTCGCGTGCGCGGCAGCTACGACGATGCGGTGCGGCAAGTGGAACGCGACGCGGCGCAGCAGGGCTGGACGGTGATTTCCGACACGGCCTGGGAGGGCTACGAGGACATCCCGCGGCTGATCATGCTCGGCTACACGCGCATGATGGAAGAAGTGAGCGTGCATCAGGGCAAACCTGAAGGTTTGCCCCCACGGTCCGGGGTCAACGTGCATCAGGGCAAACCTGAAGGTTTGCCCCCACGGTCGGGGGTCAACCAACTGGTGGGGGCAAACCAACTGGTGGGGGCAAACCTTCAGGTTTGCCCTGATGCAGTCTTTGTTCAAGGTGGCGTGGGCGGGCTCCTCTGCGGCGTCGCCAGTTGGTGGGCGTTTCACAAGGGCGCGGCGCGGCCGAAGATCGTGTGCGTGGAGCCGCTGGAAGCGGCCTGCCTCCTGGCCTCGGCGCAGGCCGGCGCGCCGGTCGCGCTCGAGGGTCCCCTCACCACCACGCTGGCCGGTCTTCGCAATCGCGAGGTCTCGCCCCTGGCGTTCGAGGCCGTGCGGCCCATCGTGGACGCCTACGTGGCGATCGACGATGCGTGGGCGCACCAGGCGATGCGTCACCTGGGGCACCCCCTCGGTGACGACCCCGCGATCAACGCCGGCGCGTCGGGCGCCGCCGCGCTCGGCGGCCTTCTCGCCGTCCTCTCCGATCCCGCGTTGGCGGATGTTCGCGATCGTCTTCAGCTTGGCGCCAATTCGCGCGTGCTCGTCATCGTCAGCGAAGGCGTCACCGATCCGGCGTTGTGGAGCGCCGTGATGGGAACCGCATGACACGCCGCATCGGGCTCGGCCTGGCCGTCGTCCTTGTCTTCTCGCTGCTGACGGCCGTGATGACGCTGCCGCAAGTGCGTCACCTGCGGACGCTGGTGCCCAATTCGGACGATCCACTGCTCAGCATCTGGCGCATCTCGTGGATCGCGCACATCCTTCCCCAAAGCCCGGCCGACTTATTGAACGGCAACATCTTCTATCCCGAGAAACGCACACTCGCGTACACCGACTCGGTCCTGCTCGAGGGGTTTGCCGCGGCGCCCTTGATTTGGGCCGGCGTGCCGGCCGTGGCCGCGTACAACCTCCTGGTCCTCGGCTGCATCACCCTGTCGGGCGCGGCGATGTTTCTTTACGCGTCCCGCCTGACCGGCAGCGCCCATGCGGCGTGGCTGGCGGGCATCGTCTTCGCGTTCGTGCCGTTTCGCTTCGATCACTTCCCGCACCTCGAGCTGCAGGCGACGATGTTCCTGCCGCTGGCGCTGTGGTGGTGCGAACGCATGCTCGCGACGGGCGACCGACGGGACCTGTATGGATTCGCCGCCGCGATCGTGGCGCAGGTCTACAGCGGCATCTATTACGCCGTGTTCCTGGTGACAGCCCTGGCGTTCGTCCTCCCCTTTCGCATCATGTCGGTGTCGAGCGAACGCCGGCGCGCCCTGGTGAAGCCCGCGGTGATCGCCACGCTCGTTGCGGTGGTGATCGTGGCGCCGTATCTTTCGGCGTACGTCCTGAACCGCGACCTGCTCGGCGACCGCAGCCTCACCGATGTGCGCCGCTATTCGGCGACATGGTCGAACTATCTCGCCGCGCTTGAGGGCAACCTGGTCCACGGACGATGGAGCGCGGCGTTTGGCCGGAGCGAGCGGCGGCTCTTCCCAGGAGCGCTGGCGATCGGGCTCGCCCTCATCGGCCTGGCAAGATTCGATCGACAACGACTGACCCTCGTGATCACCGGCCTGACTGGCCTGGTGATCTCACTCGGGATCAACACGCCGATCTACGACGTCCTCCGCGAGGTGGTGTTCGTCTATCGCGGCCTGCGTGCACCGGCGCGCGCGTCGATCCTGGTGTTCCTCGCGATCAGCGGCCTGACCGCCTACGGCTGGGCGCGCCTTCAACCGCTCTTGAAACGATGGGCGACCGTCGCCACCGTTGCGGTGGCGGGGGCGATGCTCCTCGAATACGCCACGGTCATGACGCCGTGGCTGACGCTGCCCCAGCGGCCGCCGTCGGTCTACACGTGGCTCGCGACGCAGCCGCGCTCGGTGGTGGTCGAGTTCCCCATTCCGAGAGCCGACCGCCTCGACTTCACCTACGAAGGCTTCTACATGGTGGGCAGCACCGTGCACTGGCAGCCGCTGTTGAACGGCTACAGCGGGTTTTTTCCGCGCTCGTTCCTGGATCTCACTGAATATGCCAAGTCGTTTCCCGACGAGCGATCGATTGGCTATCTCAAGCACCGAGGCGTGGACCTGATCGTGGTGCACGGCGGCTTGATGTCCGCGGATGAGTTCGGCGCCATCACGTCCGCCTTGCTGGCCAGATCGGACGTTGAGGCGGCGGCCCGGTTCGAGGAACTCCGTGGGCCGGACTTGGTCTTTCGATTGCGTCGTTAGCGAACGGCACCCCTAAAGGGGTGCCCTACGACTTGGCTGACGTCGGGTAAATGGCCTAATCTGGGAGTCCCAGCCGTGGCCCTGGGCGTCCCACCTCCGAACACCCCGTTCGACTCGGCAGGGAACTTTGTGGCTCTAACTCTCGTTTTCTCAATGTGTTGGCTCATTCCGGCGGGCTGGCATAGCCCTTGAGTATGTTGTTTGAAACAGGGTGCCATCGTTTTTGATGGGGATCACCGTCTAAGAGGGCAGTTCGAAACATGGACATTCAGCGTCCCGCGTCAGTTGCTAAGCAGAAAAAGGTCCGCCGCATCATCGTAGGTGTGGCCTCCATCATCGTGGTGGGCCTGGTTTCGGTCGTCCTGGCCCGGCTCAAGCCGGCCGCGCCCACCGTTGAACGGGCCACCGTGTGGGTCGACACCGTCAAGCGAGGCCCCATGGTCCGGCAGGTCCGCGGCCTCGGCACGTTGGTGCCGGTGGACGAAGCCCGCCGCTGGGTGCCCGCCTCCACGCAAGGCCGGGTCGAAAAGATCGTGCTCCGTCCTGGCGTCAATGTGACGCCCGACACGGTGGTGCTCGAACTGAGCGACCCGCAGGTGCAGCAGGCGCTCAACGATGCCGAACAGCAACTCCGCGGGGCGGAAGCCGACTACAGCAGCTTGAAGGCCCGGCTCGATGCCGATACCCTGAACCAGCGGGCCCAGGCCGCGATCGTGAGCGCC
>JBDTMB010000621.1:0-3167 GCA_039934485.1 Vicinamibacterales bacterium | reverse complement strand
GATGGCAATCACGGGCACGCCGTCGATCGCCGCCTCCTCGATCAAGCCGATGCCGAGGCCGGTCTTGCCGCTGCCGGTCATGCCGACGATGACGCCGTGCGTGACGAGATCGGAGGCGTCGTACAGCACCGGCGTGTCGGTGCGCGCCTTGGTCGCAGGATCCAGTTGACGGCCCAGGTAAAAGAGCCCGAGCTTTTCGATGTCCATCACGATGCCCTAGTATCTGTCTAATCTGCGGCCGCTGCGGCCCTACACGTCAAGGCCCACGGAGCGCATTAACGCCAGCGCGTTGCTGGTTTGCACGACGCCCTCGCGCAAGCGGTAATCAAAATGCAGCACGCCGTTGTCGAAGTGGTCGTCGAAGTGGACGTTCTTCGCCGCGCCGCCGATCTTGGTGACGGCCTCGGTCAGCGCGAGGTCATGGGTGGTGGCGAGACCGATCGCGCCAAGCGCCACCAGTCCCGTGATGATCGCTTCGGCGCCCTGCCGGCGATCGTGGGAATTCGTGCCGGCGAGCACTTCGTCGAGGAGGAAGAGGACGGCCGGCGCCTGGCGGTGGTCGCGATGATCGCGCGCCATGTTCACAATCGCCGCGATGCGCGAGATCTCGGCGAAGAAGCGCGACTGGCCGGTTTGCAGCGAGTCCTGGATTCGCAGGGTGGCGCCGATCCTCAGGGACGACATGCGCAGCCGCGTCGCGCGGACCGGCGCGCCCGCCTGCGCGAGCGCGGCCGTGATCCCGACGGTCCGCAGCAGCGTGCTCTTCCCCGACATGTTGGAGCCACTCACCAGGAGGACGCGCGGACCATCGCCGCCGAGGGTCAGGGTATTGGCGACGGCGCGGCCGATCGGAATCAGCGGATGCGCGAGGCCGTCGGCCTCGAAGAGCGGCGGCCCGTCGACGATGTCGGGAAACGGATCGGCGGGATTCTCCGCGGCATACCCGGCCAGCGCCGACAGCGCCTCGTACTCGCCGACCGCGTCGAGCCAGCGGGGCACCATGGGGCCACAGCGCGCGCGCCAGCGGTCCACCGCAAAGGCGCACTGCGAACCGACCAACAGCAGGAAGGCGATGGGCGCGAAGATCTGGTTCTGCCTGGAGCGCAGCGTGTCCACGAGCCTGGCCAGCCGCGCGATCTCCACCGACGGCGGGTGACCCGTGGATCGCAGCATCGCGCCGAGCGCCGCCAGCCGGGGCGTCGTCACCACTTCCTGTTCAAGCAACGCCAGGGAGGTGGCCAGCACCTCGAGTTCCCTGGCGCGGCGATGGACCGTGGCCGTCACCTCGAGAACGGCGCGGCGGAACCAACCGGCGAGCGCGACTTGCAGCGCCAGGGCCGGCAGCAGCCACGCCGGCGGGGCGCCGGACCAGATCCACCACAGCACGGCTGATGTGGAGGCGGCCGCGGCGAGCGGCAAGGCATAGACCGGCCACGTCTCGGTCAGCCGCGGCGGGGAAGCCGACCACGCGCGAAGCGCATCGGTGTCGATCGCCGCGCGAATCTCGGGACCGATCACGTAGAGCTGCTCGCGCAGATCCAGGCGGGGCCGCAATTCTTCCACTGCCAACTGGCGCTCGCGGATGTCGTGCGGGGTGGCGGGAGCCAGCAGCCAGCCGGCCAGCGTGCTTTCGCCGGCCATCGTGCGCGGGGTCGAGAGCAGCTCAAAGAGCCCGCCGGCGCCGAAGAGGTCCACGTCATCGGCAAAGGGATGGCCCTCGGTCTTAAAGCGGTCGCCGGATTCGCCCGTGCCGGGCCAGCGGTCCTCCAACCTCGCGAGGCCGCGCTCGTAGAACGTGACCGCGCGCGCCGCCAGGTCTCGCGCATTGAGGATGCGCGCGTGGATGTAGGCAGCCACGACAAACAGCAGGAGCGGCGCAGCGAGCCAGGGCACACCAGGCCGGCCGAGGATGACGATCAGCACCACCGCGCCGGCGAAGATGGCGAAGCGGAGCCAGGCCATCCGCTCGTGACGCCCCTCGTGGGCGGCCACGGTGGCCTGCCGATCGTCCAGCCGCGCACGATAGACCGCGCCGACGCTGTCGCGTGAAGCGGCTATTGTCGTACCGTGCCGTCCGCGGTCCACAGGTACAGCGTCTGCGAACGGCCGCCGGCATCCGTGAAGGTGTCGACCTTCTCGGCCTGCCAGTCGCCCATGCTGAAGGTATGCGAGACGATGCGGGCGCCGGGCTTGAGCTGCCGGGTGAGGATCGGCCGCAGCTTCAGGTTCGAGGCGGACAGCAGATAGAGGGTCACCACCGTGGCCTCCGACAGGTCGGTCTTCATCGCGTCCTGGAGCTTGAAGGTCACCAGGTTGGTGACGCCCGCTGCCGCGGCGTTGGCGTTGGCTTCCGCGATCCGCTGCGGGTCGATGTCCACGCCGACGCCCCTGGCGCCGAATTGCTTGGCAGCCGTGATCGGGATCCGGCCATCGCCACAGCCCAGGTCGTAGACCACGTCCCCCTTTTTCACCTTTCCAAGGGCCAGCATGCGGTCCACGACGTCCTGTGGGGTGGGGACGTATGGCGCCAGGTGGGGGGCGTCGGGACGCTTGGACTGGACCGGGGCCTGGCCGGCGCCGAGGGAAACCAGAGCCAGCCCAACTGCCAGTGCAAAAATGTCGCCGACCCGGATCATCTCCGACAGCATATACCGCTCCTAACTACGTGCCCAATCAGGGGTTACTTCGGGTACAGCCGCGAGCGCGGGAATTCTCGGAAATGCGCGTTTTTCGGCCTGTTTCCGTTGATTTTTGGCCAATCCTGCGCTATACTCTTTTTACCTGTTAGTGCAATCCGTCCTGCCAGTACCTACCATCCGAAACGAGGGGCGACGTGGGATTTAAGATCGGTGACAAGGTCATATACCCGAATCATGGGCTCGGGGTCGTCGAGAAGGTCGAAGAGAAGACCATTCTTGGCACGACGTGCGGTTTCTTCCATTTGAAGATCCTGTCCAACGAGACCACGGTTCTGGTGCCCGTCGCGAATGTGGACAATGTCGGACTCCGCCGGGCCATTACAGACGAGGAAGTCGAACGCCTGTTCCTGTTGCTGGGCGACGGCAAGATCGACAACCACCAGAACTGGAAAGGCCGCTTCAAGGATAACTCGGACAAGATGCGCACCGGCTCCATCTACGACATGGCCGATGTGCTCAAGAGCCTGA
>JBDTMB010000620.1:0-3196 GCA_039934485.1 Vicinamibacterales bacterium | reverse complement strand
AGCGTCGGGAAGTAGTAGCCGAAGTCGCCGTAGCGGGCCTCGACGTAGAGCTTGTCGCTCAACGTGCCGTTCCACTCGCCCTTCCACACCCAGCTGCCTGAGTCCTGCTTGTAGGTGGCGTCCGGCGAATTGTAGATCGCGGTCGAGAACGGCAGCCGGTTGGGTTGCAGCTTCTGCCCCCACTGGTAGTAGCCGATGAACTTGTTCTTGGAATTCGCCTGGAAGGTGCCCTTGCCGACCGCGTTCCACAGCATGGTGTCAAACGTCGAGTCGAAGTTGAAGTTGGGCTGGGCGACGGCGTTGAACTGCTTGTTATACGTCCCGAACCACCACACCCTGTCGTGCACGACCGGCCCGCCGACGTTGAGGGAGTAGTTGTAGTAGCGGTCGATTTCGTTGCTGTGCGCGCGAATCGGGTTGTTGTTGAACGCCGTCGGCACCGTGTACGAGTCGGGGATGTTGCTGCCCTGCAGCGAGTTGTTGTACCAGTCCAGGTAGCCTTCCCCGCTGAAGCGGTTGCCGCCCGACTTGGCGATGAACTGGCTCTGCACGCCGGGATTGGGCATTTCCGCCGACTGCCCCGACGTCCCGAGGAAGACTTCTTCGAGCGACGAGTAGTCGAAATAGAAGCCGGCGCCGCCGGTCCCTTCCGTGGTGTTGATGCCCTCGATCAGTACGCGCACCTGGCCGTTGAATCCGTAGGCCGTGTAGCCGGTCTGCGTGCCGGCACGGTTGCCGCCGACGTCGATGCGCGACATCTGCACCGACGGGGTCACGGCGAGCAGCGCCCACATGTCCCGCGCATTGGGAATCGACTGCAGCTGATCGAGCTTGAAGTTCTGCACGGTGCGCGTTGCCGTCGTATCGATGATTGGCGACGATCCGCTGACGGTCACCGTTTCCTGGACTGTCGCGAGCGATAGTTCGACGTTGAGGTTCGCGGTGAACCCCAGCGAGATCTGCACGCCGTCGCGTTTCAGCGCGTTGAACCCGGACAGTTCAAAGCTAAGCGCGTACACTCCCGGCGGTACAGCGGGAAAACGGTAGTTGCCGGTTTCCGACGAGGCCGTCGTCTGCGCACCGAGCAACGACGTGCTGGTGGCGGTCACCGTCACGCCGGGCAGCACCGCGCCCTGCGCATCGGTGATCCGTCCCTGGATCGTGCCAGTACTGCTGGCGCCGCCGCCCTGCGCGAAGGCGTGCGTGCCGATGGCGAAAGTGATGACCACCAGCCATGCTCCGAGTCTGGGGAGCTTCATCCGTTCCTCCTTTGAAGCGCGGCTCCAAACCGCGCTTCTGACCTGCATCAAACAAAACGGCCACGTGCCGCAAACACGATTGGCGGTGAGTTGTACTTCGCCGGCGTCAACGGCACAATCCGGCCGGACCGTGCCGAAAACTACCGTGTTGTGGGGATGCGCGCCGGCGGCCGCACCTCGACCGGCGCCGGCGAATCGCAGGGAGGAGCCCGGGGTCCGGAAAAAAGCGGGAGTGGGATTGAGGTGCCACTCCCGCGGAAGAGCGTCCACACGCTCGTGTTGGCGTCCCCGATGCCAGAGGCTCATCGGACAGCGGGGCGGTGCTCCGGCTCGGCAGCACCAGTGGGTTGTAACAGGCGGCATCGCTTCGCGCAATACCGCCTCGACGGCCGCCAAACTACAGGGTTGTCAGGATGGCCGTCCGATCGCGACCCGGCTAGAGTCGACGGTGGACCTCGGGATGTCGCTGGAGAACGTCATGGCTGAATCAATCGTGCGCCGCTCGGTGAAATACGTCCTCGCGACCAGTGCCGGCATCGCCGGCGGCCTGCTGCTCTCGGTGGCCGTCGACTACGGCACCGCCTTCGTCCAGGCGTCGACCGGCGAGCTGGCGGCGACGCAGGCCTCGCAGGCCAGGACCTTTGGATCCGACGCCGGCATGATCCTGAATTTCGTCAAGGCCGACAAGACGGCGGAATTCGAAGGCGTCATGGCCAGGCTGAAGGAAGCGCTGCAGCATAGCGACAAGCCCGAGCGCCAGGCGCAGGCCAAGGGGTGGCGCGTCTACAAGGCGCAGGAACCGGGCGCCAACGGCACGGTGCTCTACATCTTCTGGGTCAATCCACCCGTCAAGGACACCGACTACACGGTGTCGATGATCCTCGCCGAAGTCTTTCCGAGCGAGGCGCAAGCCATCTTCAAGCAGTACGCGGATTCGCTCGCGCAGGGACAGAACATCCTGAACCTGTCGCTCGTGTCGGCGCTTGGCCGTTGAGCGGCCCCGCCGCGACGAGAAACGACATGGCGTCACGACTCGTCGCCAGCCTTAACGAGCGAGACCCCTGTGATTCGTCGGTTCGCGAGCGGAGATTTGGCGACCCGTTTGTGAAGTCCGTGAAAGCCAGTTACGCGATGGACGATCCGTCGTGCGCAGGCACCGACTAAGGCAACACTGTAGTTTTTCGCCCGGTTCAACCGGATTGCGAATGCCCCGCCCGTGCGTTACAACCTCACAACCTTTTGACACGGATGCAGGCGCGCCCGTGTCGTTGTCGGCATGGCTGGAGGCACGGATGAGAGAAACAACAAGGCACGTCCTGATGGTGCTGGTGTTCAGCGCGCTGCCGGCGGTGGCCATCGCGCAAAGCGCCATCGTCGGAACCGTGAAGGACACTTCTGGCGCGGCGATGCCGGGAGTCACGGTCGAAGCGGCAAGTCCCGTCCTGATCGAGAAGGTCAAGGCGGCGGTCACCGACGGGTCTGGCGCTTTCCGGATCGCCGACCTGCGGCCGGGCATGTACGTGGTGACGTTCTCGCTGCCCGGCTTCAGCACCCATCGGCGTGACGGCCTGCAATTGCCGGCCGAATTCACCGCCACCGTCAACGCCCAGCTCGCGGTGGGCGCCCTCGAAGAAACCATCACCGTCACCGGCGCGTCGCCGGTCGTCGACGTCACCTCGGCGGCCAAGACCGCGGTGCTCGATCGCGAGGCGATCGACGCCATCCCGACGGGCCGCAGCATCCAGGGCATGGCGCAGCTCGTGGTCGGCGTCAACCTCAGCCTGCCCGACACCGGCGGCGCCCGCGCCATGCAGCAGACCTACATGTCCACCCACGGGATGACCACCTCCAACACGACGGTGATGGTTGACGGCCAACTGGTCAACGGCCTGCAGGGCGACGGCGCGATCCAGAGCTACTTCAACGATGCGATGAAC
>JBDTMB010000619.1:0-3213 GCA_039934485.1 Vicinamibacterales bacterium | reverse complement strand
CGATCGAGGAGATCGCACTCTCGGGTCCCAGGCCGAAATGGACGCGACGATCGGAAGACGACATCAACCCGGTCGACACCGACACGTGGTTATGAAGCATGCGTCCGGAAACGGTCGTCACCTTCACCTTTGCGCCAATGGCGTCGCGGCTTCCCCTGGTACCTTGCAGGTCGAGGAGGAGCCAGTGCGCTCCAGGTGTTCCCGCGTTGATGAGGATTCGCGGCCGTTCGTTAAGGCCCGTCACCACGATGTCGAGCGATCCGTCATTGTTGAGATCGGAAAACGCTGAGCCCCGATGGAAGCCCTTGGGCGTAAAGGCGGCACCCATTGCGGCGGAGACGTCGGCGAAGGCTTTCCCGTCGAGGTTGCGGAACATGGTGTCTGCCTGCTTCGCATTGTCGCCCAGATAGTCCACGTCACCGTTGGCGGAGTAGAGATCCTTCCACCCGTCGTTGTCATAGTCGATGAATCCCGCGCCCCAGCCGCCGAACCGGTACGACAGGCGGCCGAGACCATTGGCATAGCTGACGTATCGGAAAGACTTCCCGCGGTCGCCGGCGAATAGCGCGAATACCTGGGTCGCGAGATCGTTGTAAAACAAATCCACGAAGCCGTCGTTGTTGAAATCTTTTGCGTCCGACCCCATCCCGTTCACGGTCACGCCATCGTCGTTGTACGCGACGCCGTAAATGGCGCCCTGTTCCCGAAACTTTCCGGCGCCCTGATTGAGGAACAGGAAATTGCGTTCGGTGTCGTTGACGATGAAGATGTCCGGCAGGTTGTCATTGTTGACATCGGCAATCGACACGCCCATCCCTTTGCCGTGCGCCTCGGCAAGACCCGCGCGTTCTGTGACGTCGTCGAATTTACCGTTGCCGAGATTGCGATACAGCCGATTGGGAACGCTGACGTAGCGGGTGGGGCTGCAATAGATTTCCTGGTTCGATGAATCGGCGCACTGGTAGTCGCTCTCAGGCGTCCAGATGGTGTAATCGGAGACGACGAGATCGAGCAGGCGGTCGTTGTCGTAGTCAAACCACGCCGCGCCAACGCTCAGCGTATTTGGAGGCTTTGAGATTCCGGAGCCAGCCGTCGCATCAGTGAAGGTCCCATCACCATTGTTGCGCAAGAGCGTGTTCGAACCCGCGTTGGCCAGGAAGAGGTCGGTGTCGCCGTCGTTGTCGTAATCGCCAGCGGCGGCGCCGATGTGGTAGCCGCTGTCGCCACCGGCGAGGCCTGCGGCTGACGTGCGGTCTTCGAACACTCCTTCACCGCGATTGCGCAGCAACGCGTTGGCGAATGCCGCCGGTTTCTTCATCGACGGCAGTTCCGCACCATTGGTGAAGAAAATGTCCATCTTGCCGTCGTTGTCGTAATCCAGTATCGCCACGCCTCCCGCGAGTGGTTGGATGAAGTATTTGCGGCTGCGATAGTCGTTCCGTGTGACGTAATTGAATGGCGACCGGGGCGCGACGTCGGTGAAGTACAGTCGCGGCTGCCGGGCGTCGCCGGCTCGGCCACAGCTGATGGCGAGCAACGCCATGCCGACGAGCATTGCGCGGGCAATCATAAAGCGCGATGGTCCGCTAGAGCCGTTCCGGCTTGAAACCGCCCTTGCGGCGATCGTTCAGCCAGACCAGGCCGAACACGATGAGCAGCACCGCCGGCATGAACGCGACGACGCGGAACGACGCGGTCGATGCCTGTGCGAGCACCGCCGTCAGCGCGTCGCCGGAGAGCGCCGCGAAGGCGGCCTCGCCGCCCGCGGCTTCGATCTTGGCCGTGTCGAAGATCCTGCCCATCTGCGGCAACAGGAAGTAGGTTGACAGCGAACCAGCGGTGCCGATGAGGCCCATGCCGAGCGCGCCGCTTCGCGGAAAGCGCTCGGACGCCGTGGCGAGCATCGTCGGCCACATGTAGCAGACGCCCGTGCCCCAGATCGTCGCGGCTAGAAACCCCGTCACGGGTGAGTTCGCCACGCTCAGCGCGACGAGACCGACCGCGGCCAGGAGGCATGACACCCACAGCAATCCGACCGACGACAGCTGGTGCACCATCGTGCCGGCGAAGTGGCGCATCACGAACATCAAGCCACTCACATACACGAGCAGCCAGATCCCGGACATCCCGACGGTGCGCGTCAACGCCAGGTCCACCCACTGCCCGGGAGCCAGTTCAGACGCGGACGTCAGGAACATGGCCAGGAACCACAGCAGGAAGGCCGGCGTCACGCACGCCCGGAACATCTCGCTCGCAGGAATGCCGGCGGCCGCGCGCTCGGTTTTCGGGAAGCGGCCGGAGGTGAGCAGCAGGACGATCAACGCGATGGCGGGCACCATCACGACCGCGAATTTGTAGTGCCAATCGAGATGAAGCGCGCCGATGGCGAGGCCGGCCAGGCCGCCGATGATGATGCCGGCCGGCCACCACGCGTGCAGCACATTGAGCTTGTGTGTCTTGTCGTCGGGGTACAGCGTGGTCGTCAGAGGATTGATGACCGCCTCTGAGGATCCCCACCCGATACCCGACAACAGCATGCCCAGCCAGACGACGTTATAGACGCCGGCGCCGGACGAGATTCGGTCAGCGAGAATGGTGAGCGTAGTGCCCGAGACGAAAGACAGGCCGCACAGCAAAAGGACCGTGCGCATGCCGACCGCGTCAATCAACGGGCTGCCCACCGCCACGGTTATTGCGAAACCGAGAAAGGCGACGCCGAGGGCGGACCCGACGAGTGACGCCGAATGCAGGGGGTCGATCGGGTCGAACAGGTTCGTCTGGATGTCCTGCGCGATGCTGCTGCGCAGCACGAAGCTCATGCTCGTGGTGGTGATGGCCAGCAGACAGATCAAGAACAATCGCCGCTTGTTCGCGTCGTCATGACCGTATTCAGTCGCCGAAGTTGCACCCGCTGCGCTCATTAACTAATCCTCTCTGATTTCACTAGAACAGAGGGCAGTCCAACAAGAGCTCCGTGCCCTCCGTGTCCTCCGTGGTTGACGTCCGTGGTCACACCTTCTTCCGCAAAACTATCGCGCAGCCGGTCAAACACAAAGCGGGTGTCATTTGCGCCTGTCCACAAACGTAAACCACGGAGAGCACGGAGGACACGGAGTCAATCCTGCTAACACTAGCCTGCAAACGGTGCTTCGGCGAGACCCCGGACTCCGGGTCTGATCGCCAGGAGACATCCCGCGAGCGGCTCTTCGGACA
>JBDTMB010000618.1:0-3215 GCA_039934485.1 Vicinamibacterales bacterium | reverse complement strand
ACCCGGATTCAGAAACTCCAACAAATCAACCTGCGAATCTGACAAAGTCGTACTAAGCAGTCGCGACTTTTGCTGTCCTGAAGAAATCCGCCGGCATCGGCTGCCTCAACTTCCACACCAACGCGATTGGCCGCTCGCCCTTGTGCGATTCGTGATCCACGGCACCGAGGAACGTGTAGGGGACGGTGAGTCCGTCCTGCTTCTTGCGGGCGCGAACGAACAACAGGATCTGGCCACCGAGCTCGCGATGCCGGATGTAGCGCTGTCCAGTGGGCGACTGCTCGGTCGTCGTGGACTGCGACTCCCAATGAAACAGCGTCGGCGAGATGGCGTAATCCTTGTAGAGCGTGGACGGCGAATAGTCGCGCTCCGACTTCTCGAGCGTCACGAAGAACAAGTCCGAGTTGGTCACCTGGTCGCGGTAGGTTCCTTCGCGATGCTGATAGAAGTGGCCTGGTGTGATGCGGCCGAACGCGGAGAAGATTTCAACCAGCGAGTGACGCGCGTGGATGGACAGCGGCACTTGGAGGGCCGAGGCTTTAGCCCCGGCCTTGAATGGGTAGGTCAGATGATCGGCGCGTTCGTCCAATAGATCCAGCAACTCCACGAGCTCATCGACGATCGCCGGATGCGCTTGTAGAGCCTGCCGCGCGTCATCGAGCGTTGCCGGCGCGTTGCTGCTCCATAGCGTGTAGACCAGCGCGGTGATCACGCGAGGATCGGCGTCGGCGCCTTTCAGCCACGCGCGATAACCGTCCAGGCGCAACGGGTCATCGATGTGCAGCAGGCGCTCGAGGCTCTTGCCGAGCATCTCCTCCCGCGGCCCTGCCGCCGCGACGGTCAGTCCCGCGTCGCGCTTGAGTCCAGACCAACATCCCGATCGATAGACATCCACCAGGTCGAGCCCGGTCTCGTCTAGAAACGCGCCAAGCGTCACGTAGGGCACCCCTTCAGGGGTGCCAGCCGCGATCGCTTTCAGCTCCGCCACCATCGCCGGCCGCCGCGCCGGCAGCGCGGTTCTCACGTTCTCGAGAACAATCTCCTTCGCGACCTTATCCAACTGCATCGTGCAGCCCGCGGGCAGGAACGGGAAGCCCTGCTCGATCTGTTTCTGGACTTCGCTCCGCGACGTCGCGGTCACCGCGCGGTAGGGCAGGTCGAAGCGAAACTTGCGGTGCGATTGGCCGATGAAGTCGAGCACGGTCACGCAGTCTTTGCCCTCGAAGCGGCGGAGGCCGCGACCGAGCTGCTGCATGAACACCAGTGCGCTCTCGGTGGGGCGGAGGAACAGCAACGTGTCCACGGCCGGCAGGTCCACGCCTTCGTTGAAGAGGTCCACGGCAAACAGCGCGCGCAGCGTGCCCTTCTGCAGATCCGCCAGCGCCTTGCGGCGCGTATCGCTGTCGGTGTTGGCGGAAACCGCCTGCGACGGCAGTTGGTTTTTAGAAAAACTGCGCGCCATGAACTCTGCGTGCGCAATGCTCACGCAGAACCCAAGCGCCCTCATCGTCTTGGTGTCACGCAGCTTGTTCTGCAACTGCTGCAGCACCAACCTCACGCGCGCATCGTCTCCGGTGTAGAGCTTCTCCAGCTGAGAGACGTCGTAACCTTGCCGCGACCACTCCACGTGCGAGAGGTCGGTGTTGTCGCTCAAGCCGAAATACTGGAACGGGCACAACAGCCCACGCTCGAGCGCGTCCCACAGCCGCAGCTCCACCGCGATGTGGTTGTCGAAGTAGTGAAGGATGTCGCCGCTGTCCGTACGTTCTGGCGTCGCGGTGAGCCCGAGCAACTCACGCTGTCGTACTTGGAGGGAGGAGGCTTTAGCCTCCTCCTTTGGGAACAGCCTCTCCAACAACCTCCGATACGTCGGCGCCGCCGCATGATGAAACTCGTCCACGATAACCACATCGAACGCGTCGGGATTGAGGTCCTTCAAATCCAACTGCGCCAGCGACTGCACCGACGCAAACACGTGCCGCCATTCGTCGGGACGATGGCCATCGACGTAGAGCTCGCCGAAGGCGCCATCCCGTAATACCTGGCGGAATGCGCCGAGGCTCTGGCGAAGAATCTCCTGCCGATGCGCCACAAACAGCAGGCTCGGGTCGCCCATCTCCTGGCGCAGCCGCTTGAAATCGAGTGCCGACACGATGGTCTTGCCCGTGCCGGTGGCTGCCACCACGAGGTTCTTATGACGATGATGGCGGGAGCGTTCGACGGCGAGCTTCTCCAGCATCTCGGTCTGGTGTGGCCAGGGCGTGACCTCCAAAAAGAAGTCCTGGAGGGCCGGGGCCCCGGCCGCATCAGCCCCGGCCACCGCGCGGTCGAAGCGCGTGGCATCTCTCGCCGGGTCGTAGTCCTCGTATTCCGGGCTCTGCCAGTAGCTGCTGAACGTGGCGTCGAACTTCTCGAGAATGTCGGGCGAGGTCACTTCCGAGAGCCGCACGTTCCACTCAACGCCGTCGATCAGCGCGGACTTCGAGAGGTTGGACGAGCCGATGTAGGCGGTGGAGTAGCCGGTGGCGCGGCGGAACATCCACGCCTTGGCATGAAGGCGCGTGGACTGCGTGTCGTACGACACCTTGACCTGCGCGCCAATCGAGACGAGCCAGTCGAGCGCCTTGCGTTCGGTGGAGCCGGTGTAGACGGTGGTGATGACGCGCAAGGGTCGCACGGCGCGGCAGTGCGCGCGGAGCTGGTCTTCGAGCACGCGGATGCCGTGCCAGCGGACGAACGCGCAGAGCAGGTCGATGGAGTCGGCGGACGGAATCTCGTGTGCCAGCGCGTGAGCGAGCGACGGCTCGCCGCGGGCGTTGACGAGGAGGTCGGAGGCGGAGAGTGGAACCAGCGGCGCGACAATCTCGCGGTCGTCGGCGAGCACTCCGGTGATTGGCTGAATCGAGCGCAGTTGCTCTGGGGGAATTTCAACTAGGTCAGCGTGGTTATTGACCAAGAGCCTGACGATTTCGTTGGTGAGTTCAGCTTGCTTTGCGGCCCGACCTTCTTGCGGAAGCTCCTTCAGAGCACTGGCCACCACGCCTTCGACATGACGCGCGAGCGTGGCGTGCGCCTCCGCTGGATCCACGTTCTCCCTGACGACGCGTGCCGCTGCGGGATCAAACCGAAGCAGCCGGGCGTTGAGGCTGGCCGTGATCAGCCGCTCATAGAGCCCGAAGGGAAGGTCGTCGTCCTGTTCCGGCATTGGAGAGACG
>JBDTMB010000617.1:0-3242 GCA_039934485.1 Vicinamibacterales bacterium | reverse complement strand
GAGAGCGATGGCTTTAGCCGTCGCTGAACGCCGATGAGCAAGTTCCTGAAGTCCGAGCATGTTCGGAAACGGGCCGAATTCGAGCTCATCTATAAGGCCGGTTTCAAGCAGAATGGCCGGCTGATGACGATGTTCACGCGGGCCAGGGATAGCGGCTGTGCCCGCCTGGGAATTGCCGCCACCAGGAAATTGGGGCCGGCCGTAACCAGGAATCGCGCAAAACGGCTCGTCCGCGAGCTTTTTCGCCACCACAAGCCCACGGGAAGCCTCGACGTAGTCGTGGTGCCCCGCCGCGAGATGCTCGATGCCACCTATGCCCGCCTCGAGGCAGAATTCGTCAGCCTTCTCGGACGGCACACCAGCCGTTCTAGAAGCACGTCCCCCGTCGGTCCCCGCCCGAACGGCGCTGGCGCTCATTCGAACGTATAAGTTGTTGTTGTCTCCACTTTTTGCCGGCAGCTGCCGGTACATCCCCGGCTGCGCGGATTACATGAGCGAAGCCATCGCGCGCTTCGGCGTGGTTCGCGGCGGCTGGCTCGGCACCAGGCGCCTGTGCCGCTGCCACCCTTTCGGCGGTCACGGGTTCGACCCTGTTCCAGATAAATAAACAATAAAGAATTACGAATAAAGAATTCAGACTAAAAAATGGAACGTCGCGTTCTCTTAGCAATCACTCTTTCGTTTCTGGTCTTGTTTTTGTTCCAGCGTTTCGTGATGCCCCCCGCCGCTCCCGCTGGCGCGGGAGCTACGGGGGGTAAACCCTCGAATCAGTCTGGGGCAGCGAACACGAACCCGATCCCCACCTCCGCGCCTGGCGGCGCTACGGTGGGCCAACCCGCCGCTGTGGGAGGGACAGGGCCCGCCGCCGCCTCGGCCGCGCCAGCCGCGATCGCCCCTGCCTCTGCGACAGCCGAAGTTTTATTGGGCGACACCGCCGAGCGCGAGATCGTCGTAGAGACTACGACGGTCCACGCCGTATTCACCAATCGCGGCGCGCGGCTCCTGCACTGGAAACTGAAGGCGTACAAGAACGACAAGGGTGAACCGCTCGAACTGGTTCCCGGCGGCGCCGGCCCCGAGGCCATCAAGCCTTTTACGCTGGCCGTGGACGATGCGGCGGTGACACAGGCGCTGAACAATTCGCTTTACCAAGTCACGGATGGTGGGGGCAAACCGGATGGTGGGGGCAAACCTTTAGGTTTGCCCATTGACGCCACGACGCAACCCGCGACGCTCGCCTTCGAGATGAAGACCGCCGACGGCTTGAGCGTGAAAAAATCCTTCATCTTTCAACCCGAAGGCTTCATCGTGTCGTTCGACGCGGTCGTCGAGCGCGGCGGCCAGCGGCTCAATCCCACAGTGCAGTGGGGACCCGGCCTCGGCGACGACATCGCGCGCGCCAAGCCGGCGTCGTTCTTCTCACCGAGCTACAACACCCCCGCGCAGGCGATTGTCCACGTCGACGGCAAGGTGCAACGCCTCGCCGTTACCAGCGGCGGTTCGCAGGAGGGCGCCAACCTCTACGCCGGCGTTGACGATCACTACTTCGTGTCGATGCTGCTCAACAACGAGTCGCCGGCGCCGTTCCAGTTCCAGCACGCGCCGTTCGTCGTGCCGCCCACCGACGAGTCCGGCATGACCGGCCGCTATATCGAGTACGCCGTCCGCTACCAGGCGCCGCGCGACACCATGCGGTTCTACTTCGGGCCCAAGTCGCTCGACGAGCTCCGCGCCATCGACACCGAGATGGTCCGCGTGATCAACTACGGGATCTTCTCGTGGCTGGCGGTGCCGCTGCTCGGCGGCCTCAAGTGGGTGCACCAGTTCATCGGCAACTGGGGCTGGTCGATCGTCGTGCTCACGATCCTCATCAACCTGGCGATGTTCCCGCTGCGCCAGATGAGCGTGGTCTCGATGCGCAAGATGCAGGCGATCCAGCCGCAGATGAAGGCCATCCAGGATCGCTACGCCAAGTACAAGGTCACCGATCCCGAACGGCAGAAGATGAACACCGAGGTGATGGAGCTCTATAAGTCGAAGGGCGTCAACCCGGCCGCCGGTTGCGTGCCGATGCTCCTCACCCTGCCCTTCCTCTTCGCGTTCTACTCGATGCTGTCGCAGTCGATTGAAATCCGCGGCGCGCACTTCACGCTGTGGCTGACCAACCTGTCGGCGCCCGATCCGTGGTTTATCATGCCGATCCTGAACGGCGCCGCGCAGTTCTGGCAGCAGCGGATGACGCCGACGACGATGGACCCGGCGCAGGCCAAGGTGATGATGTTCATGCCGATCATGTTCATGTTCATGTCCCTGTCCTTTCCCAGCGGTCTCGTGGTTTACTGGTTCGTCAGCACGGTGCTGACCATCGGCCAGCAATACCTGACAAACTACATGATGGGTTCGCCGAAGACCGTGAAAGCGTAGGGCACTTCGGTAAAGCGTAGGGCACCCCTTTAGGGGTGCCGGGGATCATCTGAATATGGCGACAACGGACATCACCGAATTCGTGCAAAAGGTCGTGGATGCGATGGACCTCGACCTCGAGGCCAGCGCCGAGGAAATGCCCGACGGCGTGCGGATCAACTTGAATGGCGAAGACGGCAATATCCTGACGCGCAAGCAGGGTGAAGCCCTGGCCGCGCTGCAGCACATCGTCGCCGCGATCTACCGGCACGAAGCCACCGAGGGCCGCCGCCTGGTGGTCGATTGCATGGGGTATCGCAAGGGCAAGGACGATGAGCTGAAGCAGATGGCGATTTTCCTGGCCGGCAAGGCCAAGGACAGCGGCCTCGCGCAGGAAATCGGCCCGCTCAATCCCTACGAGCGCCGCATCGTCCACCTGGCGGTGGGCGAGGTCGAGAACGTCACGACAGAAAGCATCGGGGATGCGTTCGAAAAGACGGTCATCATCTCGGTCAAGTAGGGATCGATCAGGGATCAGGGATCATTGATCCTTGCTCTTGATCCCTGATCCCTGATCGCTGTGTTCTCCACCTCCGACACCATTGTGGCGATCGCCACGCCGGCGGGCCGAGGCGGCCTGGGGGTGGTTCGTCTCAGCGGTCCAGATGCGGCGCGCATCGCCGGCGAGCTGGTAGGCCGGACCAAACCCTTCGCCCCCCGCCACGCCACGTTCGCGCGCTTCCTTGCGGACTCCCGACAAGAATCGCCCTCCCGACAAGAATCGCCCTCCCGACAAGAACCCTTCTCCCGACAAGAGTCCGCCTCCCGCCAAGAATCCC
>JBDTMB010000616.1:0-3265 GCA_039934485.1 Vicinamibacterales bacterium | reverse complement strand
GTGAGGTGATAGACGTCCGCGATGCTCGTCACGAGTCCCGATTCGGCCAGCTGCTCGACCAGCGACTCGCCAAGCCCCTCGATGTTCATCGCGCCGCGCGACGCGAAATGCTCCAGCCCGCGGCGCAACTTCGACGGGCACGAGCTGTTTTCGCAGCGCCACACCACCTCGTCCTCCGGTTGGTGCAGCGGGCTCTGGCACACCGGACAAATCGTGGGCATCACCCACGGCGCCGGGCGATCGGGCGCGTCGGGGTTCGCTGGTCCGACGACCTGCGGGATGACGTCGCCGGCCTTCTCGACGATGACCGGCTCGCCGGGCCGGATGTCCTTGCGGATGATGTCGTCGGGGTTGTGCAGCGTCGCCATCGAGATGGTCGACCCCGCCACCACGGTGGGTTCGAGCATCGCAAACGGGGTCGCCGCGCCGGTGCGGCCAATGTTGATCTCGATGCGGTGCAGCATCGCCATCTTCCGCTCGGCCGGAAACTTGAACGCCGTCGCCCAGCGCGGGAACTTCGAGGTGAAGCCCAGCTTCTCGCGCGCCGCAAGGTCGTTGAGCTTGATGACGACGCCGTCGGTCTCAAAGGCCAGCGCGGCGCGCTGGTCGCGCCACTCGTCGCAGAACGCGATCACCTCGTCGATGCCCTCACAGATCGTGAAATGCGGTTCGACCGGCAGGCCCCACTTGCGCAGAGCCGTCAGCACCGCGTCGTGCGTGGGCAACCCTGAAGGGTTGCCCCCACCTACCACCTGGTACATCCACGCCAACAGCCCACGCCTGGCCACCAGCGACGGATCGAGATTGCGCATCGTCCCCGCCGCGGTGTTCCGGGGATTCGCGTAGAGCGGCTCCCCCGCCTCTTCCTGCTCCTTGTTGATCCGGTCGAAGGCGTCCCTGGACAGATAGACCTCACCGCGAATCTCGATCCGTTCCGTGGGCCCGCCGCGCAGGGAGAGCGGAATCGCGCGGACCGTGCGCACGTTGAACGTGACGTCTTCACCACGGACGCCGTCGCCGCGCGTCGCGCCGCGGACGAGCCGGCCGTTCTCGTAGGTGAGCGCGATACTGAGGCCGTCGATCTTCAGCTCAGCGACGTAGACCGGCGACGCCTCGGTGCCCAGGCCCTTGCGCACGCGCTCGTCGAAGGCGCGAAGGTCCTCTTCGTTGTAGGCGTTGTCGAGGCTCAGCATCGGCTGGAGGTGCTCAACGGTGACGAATCCCGCGGCCGGCCGCCCGCCGACGCGCTGTGTCGGCGAATCCGGCGTGAGGAGGTCGGGATGGCCGGCTTCGAGCGCCTTGAGCTCGTTCATCAACGCGTCGAACTGCGCGTCGGCGATCTCGGGCCTGGCGTGGACGTAATACAGCTCTTCGTGACGCCGAATTTCATCACGGAGCGCGTCGATCCGTTTACTGGGAGTCATCGGAATGCGTCACACGGAAACACAGAAACACAAAAACACAGAAACACAGAAAACAAAATGGTTAATCCGTGGTTCCGTGGTTCCGTGTTTTGTATTTCTAGCGGTCGCGCAAGAGGACGTAGTCGGCGAGCGCCATCAGCGCTTCTCGCTCCGGGCCCGGGGCAAACGCCCGCAACTGGCGCTTGGCCGATTCGCCGAATTCCACGGCGCGCCCGTAGGCGTAGTCGATCGAGCGATGTTCGGCGAGCAGCGCCTTGAGCCGCGCCCAGTCTTCGACGGTGACATGCCGATCGCGAACCACGGACCGGATCAGCGCGTCGGCCTCGGCGCCGCCGTGCTCGAGCAGGTGAATGATGGGCAGCGTGATCTTGCCCTCGCGCAAATCGCCGCCCACGGGCTTGCCGAGCGCCTCCGCGGCGCCGGTGAAGTCCAGCAGGTCGTCCACCACCTGGAACATGGTGCCGAGGCTGAAGCCGTACTCACGCAGCGCCTGCTGCTTGTCTTCGCTGACCTCGCCGAGGAGCCCGCCGATCTGCGCGCATCCCGCGAACAGGTGCGCCGTCTTGCGCCGGATGATCTCGAAGTGTTCCTCTTCGGTGAGGTCGACGACGCCGTTCTTGGTGAGCTGGTAGAGCTCGCCTTCGATCATCCGCAGCGTGACGTCGCAGAGCAGGCGCACGACGTCGAGCGTGTCCTGGGTGAGGGCCATCGCCATCGACTTGATGTAGAGGAAATCGCCGGCCAGCACCGTGACGTCGTTGCCCCACTGCGAGTGCACCGCCTTGCGGCCACGCCTGACGTCCGCATCGTCGATGATGTCGTCGTGCACGAGCGTGGCGGTGTGGATGAACTCCACCACCGCGGCGTTGAGGATGGCGCGGGGGCCGGTATAGCCGCACAACCGCGCCGCCATCAGCAGCACCGCCGGGCGGACGCGCTTGCCGCCGCCCTTCAGGAGGTAATTGCCGATCTCGGGAATGACGTGGACTTGCGATTCGACCTGCCGCGCGAATTCGATCTCGACCTCTTCGAGGTCCGCCCGCACGGGCTCGAACAGTTGCAGCAGATCGGCTTGAGTCCGGGGGACGACGTTAGACACGCCCCTAGATCTCACCATAGGCGGGGCAAGGTGTCAACGCACACGAGCCACTCGTTAGTGCTTGCAGGGCCACAATTTGCAGGGAGCCTATGGCCGGAACAGCGCATCAAAGTTGCGGTCCGTTTCCCCGGCCACCACTTCCGAGGCGACGTGGCGCGCCTCGGCGAGCCGCTCCACCACCTTGGCGACATGAGCGGGCTCGTTGCGCTTGCCGCGGAATGGTACCGGCGCCAGGTAGGGGCTGTCAGTCTCCACGAGCAATCGTTCCGCGGGAACCTGCGCCACCGCCAATCTCAGCGCTTCGGCTTTGGGGAAGCTGATGACACCGGGGATCGAGAGACAAAATCCCGTGGCGAGCGCGCGCGCCGCGGCGTCCGCGTCTCCCGTGAAGCAGTGGAACACGCCGTTGAGGATGGTCCCGCCTTCCTCTTTGAGGATTCGGAGCGTGTCCTCTTCAGCCTCTCGCGTGTGAATGACCACCGGCAGATCGCGCGCGCGCGCGAGTTGCAGCTGCGCCCGAAACACGGCGTGCTGCACATCGCGCGGGGAGAAATCGTAGTGATAGTCGAGGCCGATCTCCCCAATCGCGCGGATCATGGGCACTTGGTCGAGCCGTCGCTGCACGAGCGCCGCCGCCTCCGCAGGGTCGGCGGCAAACAGATGCGCATGATGCGGATGCACGCCCACCGCGAAGCGGCACTCGGGCCACGCCTTGCGGACGGCCCCAACCCGGGCAATCTCC
>JBDTMB010000615.1:0-3292 GCA_039934485.1 Vicinamibacterales bacterium | reverse complement strand
CCGAAGCCGCGATCGCGACAGGTGCCGGGATAGCGGCCCTCTGACAGTTGGGCGCGCGAGCACGTGCAGCCGTAGACGAGGCCCTGCGCCACGAGCGTTGCCAGCGCGGCGCGATAGATCTCGTCGCGTTCGCTCTGGCGGACCAGCGGACCAGCGGCCTCGAATTCCAGCCAGGCCAGGTCTTCGACGATCGCGGCCTCGTATTCGCGACGGCTCCGCTGGCGGTCGTGGTCCTCGATGCGCAACAGGACCCGGCCGCAACGATCGCGGGCCGCGCCCCACACGTGGATGGCATTGACGACGTGGCCGAGATGGAGAAAGCCGGTGGGCGCCGGGGCAAAGCGCGTGAGCACGATCCCCAGAGGATAACCGACAGGGCAAACCTTCAGGTTTGCCCTTCACGCCGCTCGACCGCCCGTCCCCGCCACTCGAGCCCCTCCGCTCGACCGGCCGGCGGACGAATGGCGTATAACTCAGTGAAGTGATCGTCGTCAGCCTCATCGCCCTGTTCGTCTACCTGTTCGGCGCCTATGCCTACGGCTCGGCGACGGTGATCTGCGCCCGCCAGGTGAGCCCGGTGTGGGGCCCCTATCGCCCCTATGCGCTCGGCGTCAGGCAACGGATCGATCGCACCAGCCTCGCCCTCTTCGCGATCAGCACGGTGTGGTTCATCCTGAACGGCCTCATCGAATTCCGCGAGCTGGCCGGCGTGACCGAGCAAGGCTGGCTGGACCTCGGCGTGTTCATCGTCTATCTCTTCCCGCCGGTCATCATGCACACGGTCTACATGGAGACCCACGGCGAGGCCGACGCGCCGCCGCCGGCCATTTATCGCCGCCTGATCACGGCGATGTACCTGGTCTCGCCACTGATTGGCATCGCCCTCATCGCCTCGATCTTCCGCCTGCTGCCGCGGCCCGACGATCTCGGCGCCTGGATTGGCATCTCGATCGGCTCGCTGTTCACGGTGTCGAGCCTCTTCTGCACCACGATCATGCTGCAGCGTCCGCACCACGCGCCGGCCCACAGACGGGGCCAGATGCGCACCGTGATGATCTTCCTCTTCATCGCCTTGAGCGGGGTGTTCATCGCGTTGATCTTCATGCGGCAGGAGCGCCTGCTGGTGCAGATTCTCGATCGGGTCACCCGCGCCGCACCGGTCTACTTCCTGATTGCGTCGATCTACTTCGAGAACCGCTTCGAGTTCTACGACCTCGTCGTCAAGCGCGCCTTCCTCCTGTTGCTCAGCGTGGTGACGCTTGGCAGCTTCATCGCACTGACGTTGCCCTGGCTGGAACAGCTGCCCCGCGGCAGCGCCCGGCCGTGGCTGTTCGCGGTGGCGCTGGTCCCGCTGGCCATGCTGATGCCGTGGCTGCACGCCCGGGTCGAGCGCTGGCTCGATCGGATGTGGCTGGGCCGCGAATTCACGTCGGTGGAAGCGGTGAAGCACGTGCTCGCCGCGATGCAGCCGGCGACCGATGAACAGTCGCTGGTCGCGTCCACGGAAGCCAAGTTGAGCGACATCTTTGGCGCCAGCATCGTGGTGCTCGTCGGCGACGAGCCGCCGCGCGACGGCCAGGCGATCGAAGCCGAGGTGGCGATGGCGAGTCCGTCCGGCCAGACCGTGCGCATCGCCGTGCTTCATGCGCCCGGCACGCGCCGCGTGCTCAGCGAGGACCTCGCGCTGATGCGCTCGCTGGCTGGCGTGTTCGGCTACATGCTCGACAACCTCCGCCTCCAGCGCCGGCGGCAGGAGCAGGACCTGGTCGCCCAGGATCTGCGCCTGCAGACCAGCAAGTCGGAACTGAAGGCGCTGCGCGCCCAGATCAACCCGCACTTCCTCTTCAACGCGCTCAATGCGATCGCCTCGCTCATCCATACCGATCCGGCGCGGGCCGACGAAGCCGTGGAACAGCTCGCCGAAGTGTTCCGTTACACGCTGCGCCGATCGGAGTCGGAATGGGCGCCGCTCGACCAGGAACTCGCGTTCGCGCGTGCCTACCTCGATGTCGAACAGGCGCGCTTCGGCCAGCGCCTGACCTGCACCATCGACTCGGACCACCTGCTGCCGCCGCCGCAGGTGCCCTCGATGCTGCTGCAGACGCTGATCGAAAACGCGGTGAAGCACGGCGTCTCGCAACAGCGCGAGCCCGGACGCATCGACATCGTCGTGCGGACCACGAGCTCCGAGATCACGGTGGAAGTGCGCGACACCGGCCCGGGGGCCAACAGCCGGGGCCTGCAGCCGCGCGAGGGTGAAGGCTTTGGCCTGCGCAGCGTGCGCGAGCGGCTGAAGGGCTACTTCGGCGAGCGCGCCTCGCTCTCGCTGACGCGGGACGAGGCGGCCGGCGTGACCATCGCCCGCGTGGTGATGCCGGTGGTGAGGATGGCGGCGTGATCCGGGCGGTGATTGTTGACGACGAGCCGCCGGCGCGGGTGCGGATGCGCCAGCTGCTCGAGGCCGCCGGTGGCGTGACCGTGGTGGGCGAAGCCGGCAGCGCGATGGAAGCGCGGGCCGTCATCCTCGAGGTGCGGCCCGACCTGCTGTTCCTCGACATCGAGATGCCCGAAGTGCGCGGCACGGCCCTGGCCGCCTCGCTCCCGGAACCCCGACCCTTCATCGTCTTTGCGACGGCCTACGACAGCTACGGGCTCGAGGCGATCGCCGTCGATGCCACGGACTACTTGTTGAAGCCGGTGTCGCGAGCCAAGCTGGCCTCGACCCTGGATCGGGTGCGATCCCGGCTGAACAAACAGAGTGATCTCGAACGCGACGTGGTCGCGGCGTCTACCGTGCAGGCGCAGATGTGGCCCGGCGTATTGCCATCGATTCCCGGCTTCGATTGCGCCGCGGCGTCCCTCCCGGCTCGCGGCGTGGGCGGCGACTTCTACGACGTGTTCTCGCTTGGTGGACCTCATTGGGGACTGCTGCTCGGCGATGCCTCCGGCAAGGGACTGGCGGCCGGCCTGGTGGCCTCGGCGGTGCAGGCGCGGGTGCACACCGCCGCGCGGCTGGCGCATCTCGATCCCGCGGCCCTGATGGCGGCCGTCGATCGCGATGTCTACGCCACCACCGATGGCGCGCGCTACGCCACCGCGGTTTACGCCTCGTTGGACGCCTCCGGGCGCCGGCTGTCGATCGTCAACGCCGGGCACCCCGGCGTGCTCGTCGACAAGGGCGCCACCGCGCCGTGCCTGCGCCTCGACGCCACCGGCCCCGCGCTCGGTTTGATTGAGGCCGGCACGTTCGAGGCCGCGAGTGTCACACTGATGGCCGGCGATACGCTGGTGG
>JBDTMB010000614.1:0-3293 GCA_039934485.1 Vicinamibacterales bacterium | reverse complement strand
AGAGCGCCGCGGCCCTTCAGGACGTGTCGCGCTACGTCCAGGGCCTGCCGGGCGTGGTGATCGGCAGCAACGACTTCCGCAACGACATCATCGTCCGCGGCGGCAGTCCGCTCGAGAACCTGTTCGTCGTCGACAACGTCGAGATCCCCAACATCAACGCCTTCGCCAACTTCGCCTCGGCCGGCGGCACGGTGAGCCTGCTCGATGCCGAGTTGCTGCAGGATGTGACCTTCCTCACCGGCGGCTATCCCGCGCCCTACGTCAATCGCACGTCGAGCGTGCTGCAGGTGACGCAGCGCGAGGGCAACCGCAAGGAATTTGGCGGCTGGGCCACGCTCGGCTTCGCCGGCGCGGGCGCGATTCTCGAAGGGCCGATCAATGAAGGAAAGGGATCGTGGGTGGTGTCGGCGCGCCGAAGCTTCCTGGATCTGTTCACCAATGATGTCGGCTTTGGCGGCGTGCCGGTGGCGTATTCGTTCAACGCCAAGGCCGTCTACGACCTCACGCCCCGGGACCGCATCTGGATCGTCAATATTGCGGGCATTGACGAGATTCGTCTCGGGCTCAATGACACGACCGATCTCGAAGAGGAGCTTGCCAACTTCGACATTCGTTACGACGGCTGGCGCAGCGCCACCGGCTTCAACTGGCAGCGCATCTACGGGTCGCGCGGCGTCGGGTTGTTCGGGATCACGCACTCCGAGGCCAAGGTGGGCCAGCAAGTGAAGGACCTGGTGGCCAGCGGCGTGCCGCCGCCGGGGGTACCACCCGAAATCATCATCGCGCGGAGCCCCGTCGTCTACTTCGAGGACTCGCGCGAGGGCGAGACCACGATCAAGTACGACCTTACGGTGCAGGTGCCGTTCTTCGACACCGTGCAGGCCGGTGGCAGCTTCAAGACGTTCCGCATCAACTACCAGGCGGAATCGCCCTACGGCAACGACACCCCGTACTCGCCGGTGCCCGGCATCGACCCGTTCTCGCTGGACACCCGCTTCCGGTCGTACCAGACCGGCCTCTACCTGCAGGCCTCAAAGCAGGTGGGCTCGCGCGTCAACGTCACGCTGGGTGGACGGTTCGATCACTACGACATCCTGTCGCAGGCCCGTTTCAGCCCGCGCGCGGGCGTCAAGTTGCGGCTTACCGACGCGCTGTCGTGGAACGCGAGCGCCGGGTCGTACTACCAACAGCCGTCGTTCCTCTTCGTCGCGGCGTTCCCCCAGAACGGATCCCTGGTGCCGTGGCGCGCCGACCACTACGTCACGGGCCTGGCCTGGTCGCCGAGCGCCAACCTGCGCATGACGGCTGAAGGGTACCGAAAGACTTACACTGAGTACCCGGTGGCGAAAGATCTGCCCACGGTGTCGTTGGCCAACATCGGCGACACGTTTGATGTTCGCGAGATCCTGTTTCCGCTCACGAGTGCCGGCGAAGGCTACTCCGAGGGTGTGGAGTTCTTCGTCGAGAAGCGGCTGACGTCGAAACTCTACGGCCAGGGCAACCTGTCGCTTTCGCGCACGCGGCACGCCGGCCTCGACAACGTGCTCAGGCCCGGCTCGTTCGACTATCCGTTCGTGTTCAACCTGCTCGGCGGTTATCGGCTCTCGCCGGTGTGGGAGCTCTCGGCCCGGCTCTCGTTTCTCGCGGGCCGGCCGTTCACGCCGTACGACCAGGCCGTGTCCACCGCGCAGCGGCGTGGCGTCTACGATCTGACGCGCGTGAACGCCGAACGGGCACCCGACTACGGCCGCGTCGACCTCCGCGTGGATCGCACCCTCACGGTGGCTGGCCAGCCGCTCAACCTGTTCCTCGGTGTGCAGAACGTCACCAACCGCCGCAATTTCGCCGGCTACACCTGGAACCGCCGCACCAACACCCAGCAGTTCGGCGAGCAGCAAGGCCTCTTCCCGATCCTCGGCTTCGACTGGCGGTTCTGATGCCTGCCGCCAACCAGCCGCGACCCGCAACGGTGCTGGTGACCGGCGCGACCGGCTACATCGGCGGGCGGCTGGTGCCCGCGCTCGAAGCCGCCGGGGTCCACCTGCGGTGCATCGCGCGGCGGCCGGCGGCCCTCGCGTCGCGGGTGTCGCCAAAGACGGAAGTGGTCGCCGGGGATCTGCTCGATCCCGCGTCGCTCGATCGCGCCCTGGCCGGCATCGACGTGGCCTACTACCTCGTGCACTCGATGGGCGCGCACGGCGATTACCTGGAGACGGATCGCGTGGCCGCCCGCAATTTTGGCGCCGCGGCGCGACGGGCGGGTATTCGCCGCATCGTCTACCTCGGTGGACTTGCCACCGGCGAAGAGCCACTCAGCAAGCATCTGAGCAGCCGAATCGAAACCGGCGAGGTCTTGCGGGCGAGCGGCGTTCCGGTGGTGGAGTTTCAGGCCTCGGTCGTGGTTGGGTCGGGGAGTCTCTCCTTCGAACTCATTCGCGCGCTCGTGGAGCGCCTGCCAGTGATGATTTGCCCGCGCTGGGTCTCGACGCTGGCGCAGCCAATTGGGATCGATGACCTGATTGCGTATCTGGCGGCGGCGCTCGACCTGCCGGGAAGCCAGAGCCGCACGTTTGAGATTGGCGGCGCCGATCAGGCGAGCTACGGCGACTTGATGCGGGAGTATGCGCGGCAACGCGGGCTGAAGCGCCTGATGATCTCTGTTCCCTTGCTGACGCCACACTTGTCGAGCCTCTGGCTGGGCCTGGTCACACCCGTCTATGCCCGGGTCGGGCGCGAACTGATTGGCGGGTTGAAGAACCGATCGGTGGTGACCGACCCCGCGGCGCTCGCGGTGTTCCCGATTCGCCCCGTCGGTCTGCGCGAGGCCATCGAACGCGCCATCCGCAACGAGGACCGCGCCTTCGCGCTGACGCGCTGGTCGGATGCCCGTTCCTCGGGAGGCGAGCTGCCCGCCCTCACCGAAACGCGGTTCGGCAACAAGCTGGTCGATGCCCGGCAGGTTTTCGTGAACGTCGACGCGGACCGCGCGTTCCTTCCCATCGCGCAGATCGGTGGCGAACGCGGCTGGTACTATGCGACGTGGCTGTGGCAACTGCGGGGCGCGCTCGACCTGCTGTCAGGCGGCGTCGGCATGCGTCGCGGGCGGCGCGACCCGGACGCCCTCTCCGTGGGCGACACCCTGGACTTCTGGCGGGTCGAGGCCTACGAACCCGGGCGGCGATTGAGGCTGGCGGCCGAGATGAAAGTGCCTGGCCGCGCGTGGCTCGAGTTCGACGTCGCACCAGCGCCCGGCGGCGCCATCGTTCACCAGACGGCGGTGTTTGAACCGGTCG
>JBDTMB010000613.1:0-3302 GCA_039934485.1 Vicinamibacterales bacterium | reverse complement strand
CCGCGACGAGCGTGTGTAACGGATCGAGGCGCGTCTTCTCTTCGTCCTCGGTCAACAAGTCGGTGAGGAGCGTGGCGAAGCCTTCTTGCTCCAGGTAACGCGCCACGTACTGGTTGCGCGGGCTCAAGCGGCTGCTGCCGCTGCCGTGCGCGAACACGACAATCCCTCGCGCGTTCAACGGCACGCTGAGATCGCCCAGCAACGACCCTCCGTCAACAGGGATTCGGAACGGCTTCGTGACGACCGGTATGTTTCGCATGGTCATACGCATCCTCGCGCGCAGACGTCACAACCCCGAGGGGAACGTCTCCGCCAACTCTCCCACGTCCCATTCCGACGTGCGTTCCAGCGGCTCGACGGCCCGCGTCTGATCGATATGCTGGACGTAGTCGAACTGATCGCTGAGGCGCGCCTGGAAGTAGTGGCTGCGCCGTTCGGTGGCCGGCATGTAGAGCACGCCGATCGCGCGCTGGAGGCGCGGACGCGCCAGCGCTTCGGCCAGCTGCGGGTCCGCCTTCGTCGAGAGCAGGAATCGGGGAATGCCCACTTCGTGGAACAGGTGTTCGTAACTGCCGGGCAGCGCGGGCCTCACGTGCCTGCGGTGGGCGGGGCCACCCCACTCCGTCGCCGCGGTCACCGTACCGGTGTAGGTGCTGAACCCGACCGACACCACGGCGTCGCCAAAGCGCTCGCGCGCGAGCTGGCCGATATTGAGCTCGCCCTGGTCGCCCATTTCGGTGGCGCGCGCATCGCCGAGGTGAGAGTTGTGGGCCCAGACCACCACCCGCGATGGCCGCCCGCTCCGGCCGAGGTACTTCATCAGGCTTTCGAGCGTGTCCATCATGTGATGGTCGCGCAGGTTCCAGGACTCGACGCGTCCCTGGAGCATCGTGCGGTAGTAGGCCTCCGCGTCTTTCACGACGCGGGCGTTCTGTTCGGCCACGAAGTACTCATCCTGCGCCAGCCGTCCGTCGCGCCGCGCATACTCGGCCGCCTGGCGGCGGAGCTCGACCAGCTGCGTCACGACCTCGCGCTCACACGACGGCGTGATCCCGAGGCCGGTGCTGTGCGCATACGCGTTCATCTCGTCGCCGTAGCGATCGAAGCAGGCATAACGGGCCTGGGCGCGCAGCGCGGCCGCCGGATCGACCTTCTGGAGAAAGGCGATCACGGCGCGCATCGAGGTGTGAAGGCTGTAGAGGTCCAGGCCGTAGAAGCCGGTCTTGTTCGCGTCCGGCAGCGCTTCGTTGCGCGCGCGCAGCCAGCCGGTAAAGTCCAGCACGTCGGCGTTGCGCCACATCCACGACGGGAAGCGGCGAAAGTCGGCCAGCGCGTCGACCGCTTCTTCATCGGGGCCGGCGCCCTGGACGTAGCGGTTCACCCGATAGGCATCGGGCCAGTCGGCTTCAACGGCGACCGCCGAGAAGCCCTGTTCGGCGATCAGCCGCTTCGTGATCACCGCGCGCTCGCGGTAGAACTCGTGCGTGCCGTGCGTGGCCTCGCCAATGAGCACCACGCGATGGTCACCCAGTGCCGCGATCAACTGGTCGTATTCGCCGAGGGCTCCCTTGAGCCGCTGGGCATGCGCGCGGACCAACGCGGCGGCATCACTGGCCGGGTGTTGCCGGGGGATTTGTGGAGACGACGCGGCACGGCCCATCAGGTCGTGCACCTCGGCGTCTGTCGTCTGGGAGAAGTCGTCGTACCACATGCCAACGGCGCGAAGGTTCTTCGGCGTCTCCGCGCACACCACCCGATCGGCATGCCGGCGCAGCCGCTCGCACGTTTCGGGCGCGCCCACCGGCGCGGCGATCACGATGGCTGCGGGCTTCAACTGTTTCAAGGCAACCACCGCCGCTTCCATCGTCGCCCCGGTCGCGAGCCCATCGTCGACGACGATGACGATGCGACCCGACACCTGGGGGCGGGGGCGAGAGCCCCGGTACAGGCGGCTGCGGCGCTCGAGTTCGAGGCCCTCGTCGGTGACGGCCTGGTCGATTTGGCGTTGAGAGATCCCCAGATCCCGGATGAGGCGCTGGTCGAGGACCTGGACGCCGCCTTCGGCAATGGCGCCCATGGCCAGTTCCGGATGAGTTGGAACACCCAGTTTCCGGACCAGGAACACATCCAGTGGTGCGTGCAGACGGCTGGCGACTTCAAATCCCACCGGAACACCGCCGCGCGGCAGCGCCAGGATCACGACATCAGTTCGGCCGGAGTACTCCGCCAGGTGTTCAGCCAGGCGGCGACCGGCATCAGCACGATCGGCAAAAGGAGGATTCGGCATTGGGGGCGGCCCGCCATCAGCCATCAGTTACGCGTGCATTAGCCTTGCCAGTCGCAAGCCCCGCGAAAGCGCCCTTGCAGACCGTTCTCGGTGCGAAATACCCCAGTCGCAGCGGAAAAATACTCGGGTTTGGCTTACCGATACCCTGCGGCCTGGATTTCGAAGAGCTCGGCATAACGGCCTTTCGCGGCCAGCAGTTCTGCATGCGTGCCGAGCTCCGTCACGCGTCCGTCGGCAATGACGGCAATGCGATCGGCGATCCGCACGGTTGAAAACCGGTGCGAGATGACGATCCCGATGCGGCCCTTCAGGTTCTCCTTCAACTCCGCGAAGATGCCGGCTTCGGCCTCGGGGTCGAGCGACGAGGTGGGCTCGTCGAGAATCCAGATGTCGGCGTCGCGGTACATGATGCGGGCCAGCGCGAGGCGCTGCCACTCGCCGCCGGACAGGTCGTGGCCGCCCTCGAACAGCCGGCCCACCTTCGAGCTCAAGCCGTTGGGCATCTTCTTGACCAGCCACTCGCTGCGCGACCGCCGCAGCGCCTCCAACACCCGCTCATCGTCGGTCGCCGCTTCCGGCCGGCCCATGACGACGTTCTCGCGGACGGTGAGTTCGTAGTTGGCGTAGTCCTGGAACAGCACGCCGATCCGGTTGCGGAGCTGCTCGGGGTCGATGTCCCTGAGATCGACGCCGCCCACGCGAACTGTGCCCTCACTGGCATCATAGAACCGCAACAGCAGCTTGACGAGCGTGCTCTTCCCCGCCCCGTTCTCGCCGACGAGCGCGATGAGTTCGCCGGGCCGGATGTGCAGCGTCAGGCCCGATACCGCGGGCTCGGTTCCGCCCGGGTACGAAAACGACACCGCGTCGAAGTCGATGCCGGCAATCGGTGACGCCGGCACCGGCCGCGGTTGCGCGGGCTTGGGCACGAGCGGGCCAATCGACAGGAACGAGAAGTAGTCGTCGAGGAACGTGGTGTGCTGATCGACGGCGACGAAGGTGCTGGAGATCTGGC
>JBDTMB010000612.1:0-3316 GCA_039934485.1 Vicinamibacterales bacterium | reverse complement strand
CGAACTGTATTTGATGCGCGCGAAGGTCCACTTGAGCCCGAGGAAGCGGTCGTCGCCGATCGCCGGCACTTGAGCCATCGCCATCGGCGCCAGCCATGCCAGCAGGGCGGCCACCGCTGCCGCCCGGCGCACTAGTGCCCTCCTGAAGTGAGCTTGAGCAAAAGATCCTGCGCGCGGGTGTAGGTGGGCGCCAGTTCGAGCGCGGCGAGCGCCTCCTTCTTGGCTTCCTCGCGCTGGCCGGCTTGCACGAGCGATTCGGCCAGGTCGGCGTGCGCACCGGCGCGATCGACGGGTCCCGCCGCGAGCGCGACACGAAACATCCTGATCGCTTCGTCTGAACTCTTGGCCGCCAGCGACAGGCGGCCGAGGGTCGTGTGCGAGGCGGCGTCGAACGGATCGATCGCCACCACCCGCCGCAGGGCGGCCTGGACGCGGGCGGGTTCCTTCGTGACGTCGAGCAACGCCAGGAGCTTGCGGCCCGAGGCGATGTCCTGGTGATCGTTGATGGTGAGGGTTTCGAGCGCGCGCGCCGCGCGCACCTTGTCGCCCCTGGCGAGGAAGACCTCGGCCATGCGGGCCTGCGGGCTGTCCTCGCCGGTGGCGTTGGGCACGAGGGCGGCGGCCCGCTCGTAGGCGGCTAACGCCGCGTCGGGCGCCTCCTCGTGGAGCGCGTCACCGAGCGCCATCTGGGCGATGAAGCTGCCGGGATTCGCCGACGCCATCGCCTTCAGTTGATCGGCGGGCAGGTCGGGCTTGAGGCCCTCCGGCACGGCCATCGCCTTCCGCAACGTGCCGTAGTGGCGCTCGACAAACGCCTCGAACGTCTTCTGTAACGCGTCGAGGTCCACGCCCAGCACCTGCTTGATCGCCGTTTCGGTATCGATGCCGGTGGCATACGACTGCACCAGCGCCTTGAGCTTCGGCTGGCCGTAGACCTCGACGATGTGCTCGACGACCAGCGAGGCCTCGAAATACGCCAGCGAGATCAGCTGCGGATTGCTGAAGCCGGAGTTGAGGTTGCGCAGCGTCATCACCTTGCCGCTGTTGATCGCCTGCGCAAAGGGGATGTCCATCTCGCGGCCCCACTCCGGCCGCGCCCGCTTCTCTTCGAACACCGAAATACCCTCGGTGAGCCAGCGCGGGATGCGCTGGTTCGACAACTGCAGCGTGATCACGTGCGCGAGCTCGTGCCACAACGTGACGCCCCAGTTGAACTCGCCCGGCGGCCGGGCATGCGGCGAATCGAGCGTGACCACCTTGCCGAAACACGCGCCCAGGGCGCCGAGCATCCCGGGCAGGCCAACCGTGCGCACGGCGAAGTCGTCGTGCTTGGGAAACATCTCCACGAGGATCGGGCCGGTGGGCGTGAACTCCCAGCGCTTGCTCAGCGCGGCCATCGCCTCACGCGCCAGCTGCGGCGCGTACTGGCGCATCACCGCGGATTCGGCCGGCGCGAGGCGCAGCACCATGTCGCCTTCGCGGACCGTGTCGAACGGGTCGAGCGTGTCGAGCACCGAGAGCAGGTTATAGGTGCCGACGTCGTAAGGATCCGTCTTGAACGCAGTTTCGAGGGCGCGCCGCGCGTTGCGCTCGTCGCCGGTGCGCATCAGGTGGGAGCCGAGGTCGGCATAGGCGCGGATGTTCTCGCGATCGAGCTGGATGGCCTTGCGCGCCTGCTCCGCCGCCTCTTCGAAGCGATAGGCGCGAGCCGTGATGGCACCCACTTCCCGGTAGATTTCGCCGTAGCCCGCGTTGATCTTGAGCGCGGTGGCCACCGTGTCCTGGTATTCCTGGGTGCGGCCATCCACGTAGGCCAGGGCCGCGATCATCGACAGGGCATCGAGGCTGCGCGGGTTGACGGCCAGCGCCCGATCGATCGCCGCGCGCGCCTCCTTCTTCTTGTCCTGGTCCATCGCGCCTTCGGCGAGGAACAGGTGCGCGCCCACGTCCATGGGATTGAGCTTGAGGGCGTGCTCGGCCAGGCCCAGCGCCTGCGGCGGATTCTCGTCCGCCAGCACGCGCGCCATGCCAAGCAGCGCGGGGCCGTATTCCGCATCCACCTTGAGCGCGTCCTGGAACGACCGCGCGGCGTCCTTGTTGTTGTATTTCTCCGCGAAGAGCTCACCCCACGCGGTGTTGATCACCACATCGTCCGGCGCGGCGGCATTGGCGTCGCGGAAAAACGCGTTGGCATCTTCGAAGCGGCCCAGCGCGCGCGCCGCCCGGCCGGCGCGCAGGTAGTCGCGCGGCGTGGGATTGGCGGGGTCGGCGACGAGGATCAGTTGAAGCGTCCGGCGCGCGTCGGTGCGCCGGCCAACGATCTGCTGCAGGAGGCCCGATTCGAGCGCGGCATCGCCGGTCGGGTTGGTGGTGGCCAGCGGCTGTAACAGGGCCTCGGCCCTGGCGTAGTCGCCGCGCGCCGAAATCGCGCGGGCGCGCAGCACCACGAGGGTTTCATCGGCCGGAAACGGTTGCGCCAGCTTCTCGACGTCTTCGAAGCGGCCCGAGCGTAGTGCCTTGTCGGCGGCCACGCGGGCGGCGGCCACGCCCGGCCCCTGGGCGCCAACCGGCGCCAGCCCGGCGGTCAGGGTAGCGAGAAGGACGGAAAGGAATACGACGCGACGCATCTCTCGAAGTATAGACGCTTGGGGAGGACTTCAGGACTTGAGGGGTGAGGGCGTGAAGGCGTGAGGACTTGAGGACTTGGCCTAATTTCAAGCCCTCAGGCCCCCAAGCCCTCAAGTCCTCAAAGCCCTCATGCTCTTAGTACAACGGCCGCCACGTGAAAAACATCACCGCGACGAACCCCTGAAGGCAGGCGAACAACGCAATCCACGCGGTGCGATGCCGCACGGGCAGCGCGCCGCCCAGCCACAGGAACGCCGGGAACAACACCGACGTCACGCGCCCCATCGAGAGCAGGCCGCCGGCGGCGAGCGGCGGGAGGACGTTGACGAGCAGCATCACCGCATACGGCAGGCCGAAGCGCTTGTAGACCGGCCACACCGCGCCCAGGACGAACAGCACGGCCAGGAGATAGAAAAAGTCGATGGTTTGCGTCGACGCGTAGGCATAGAGGCCGTTGCTCGCCACGAAACCGACGCGATCGGTCACCAGGTTGTCGAGGCTGCGGTATTCGCGTCCCCAGGCGGCGTTCTGCGCGGTCCATTGGAACGCGTGGCCGGTGAGCCTGTAGATGTACGCCGAAAACATCAGCATGCCGATGCCGGGCGCCGCCGCCGCGGCGAGGCGCGCCGAGAGGCGAGGCCAACCGATCCGGGGCGGCAACAGCGGCGCGATCGCGCCTTTTTCCCAC
>JBDTMB010000611.1:0-3320 GCA_039934485.1 Vicinamibacterales bacterium | reverse complement strand
TGCCGACCGGCTACTCGTTCAACCTCGACGGCACGTCGATCTACATGACGATGGCGGCGCTCTTCGTGGCGCAGGCCGGCGGCGTGCACCTGCCGCTGGCGCAACAGTTCGGACTGCTCGGTGTGCTGCTGGTCACGTCGAAGGGCGCGGCCGCGGTGACGGGGAGCGGCTTTGTGACGCTGGCCGCCACGCTCGCCGTATTTCCCACCATCCCGATCGGCGGCCTCGCGTTGCTGCTGGGCGTCGATCGCTTCATGTCCGAAGCGCGGGCGATCACCAACCTGATTGGCAATGCGGTGGCGACGATGGCGATTGCGCGGTGGGACGGGGCGCTCGATATGGCCCAGGTGAACCGGGTGCTGTCACACGGCGTCCCGGAGCTTCACGATCCCAGCCTCGACAGCGTGTCGGCCGAGATCGAGAAGCTCCGGGGCTAGCGTTACTTCTTGATAGCCGGGTGCACGTAGCCGGCCTTGAGCACGCGATCCGGGTCCGGACGGAAGCTCAGGTAATCGACGTGATCGCCGATCTCGGTCCAGCCGTGGGGCACGCCTGCGGGGATGATGATGATGTCGCCGGTCTTGACGACTTTCTTCACGAGATCCGCGCCGGCAATCGCGCCGCTGCAGGACGGGCCGTTCAGGGTGGTGGTCACTTCGCTCTCGGGCGCCGACTTGCGGCCGTTGTAGATCTTGCCGCCGGTGACCAGGGTGCCGCCGCCGGACACGATCAGGTAGCCTTCGGTCTGTCCGTCATGCGAGATGCCGCCGGGCACGCCGCCGGCTGGGGCCGTGCCGGTCTCGCCGCAGGGCTGCGGCGCGGCCGCCGCTGCCGGGGCGGCACCGCCGCGGCCCGCCGCGCCGGCGGCCGGCGCCCCGGTCTTCCCGCGATGAATGATGCCGACCGCAAAGTTGGACTTGCCGATGTCGAGGCTGACGATCTGGCGATCGACTCCCGGCGTGGCGTTGACGGCCTTCACCTCTTCGTCGGTGATGTAGGTGGCGGCCATGGGCTTCTGGGCCAACGCGATGGCCGGCAGGATCACCACGGCGGCGCACACGGTTGCGAACTGCTTGATCATATTTCCTCTCCCCCTCGCCGCACACTATAGCGTTAGTGCACGGCGGGCGTCAGGGGTTTGGAAGCGGTGCGGCCCTGGTTACTGCTTCAGAATGGTCGCGGTCAGCGTGGCCTGGCGCGTGCTGTTCATCACGCCACCCAAGCTCGCCGAGGTCCCGGCCGCCGCGTGCAGCGCTGCGATCGCGATTGTGTGCGGGCCGGGAGCAAGGGTGACGGTCTGGCCGATGGACCAGTATTCGGTGGCGGCTTCGGTCGACGTCACGTTGACCGCCGTCATCCTCCGGCGCGCGCCAGGCAGAAAGACGCCGTCAATAAAGAACGTGACATCGACAATCGAAAAAGCTCCGACCGTGGTGCTATTCGGCTGGAATCCACCGGTGCTCTGCAGCATCACCACGGAGTCGGCGGGCACCGTGATCGCCATGGCCAGACCCGGCACGAACGCATTGCCAGTGAGCGTCGTGTATTGGGCGCTGCTCAGCACGGTCGTGGAGAACTGCCCGGTCGTACCAGTCGCGCCAGTCGCTCCGGTCGGACCGGCCGCGCCCTGAACCCCTTGGGGTCCCTCGGGTCCCGCCGGACCTTCCGGGCCGATCGCTCCGGCCGCACCAGTCGCACCAGTCGCACCCGTGGCACCCGTGGCACCCGTGGCACCGATCGGACCGATCGCGCCTACGGGACCTTGCGGGCCGATCGCACCAACAGCACCCGTCTCACCTGCCGGACCTTGCGGGCCGATCGCACCGGCGGCACCCGTCGCACCTTGCGGGCCGATCGCCCCGTCCGCTCCCGTCGGACCTGCGGGACCCTGCGGACCGATCGCACCTGCCGCACCCGTCTCGCCCGCTGGACCCTGTGGACCGATCGCACCAGCGGCACCCGTCGGACCGGCTGGGCCTTGTGGTCCGAGCGCACCCGCGGGACCTTGCGGACCAACCGCACCGGTCGCCCCATTGGCCCCATTCGCCCCATTGGCCCCGGTCGCGCCCTTAGGTCCAGTGACGTTCCAATGAATCTTCACTTCGCCGCGGCGGCAACTCTCTTGCACGGCGACCAACCGCACGAGGCGGCCGTCATCATGATCGCCGTCGCGAGTACCGTCGCTCTTCACGCACGCGTAGATCACGTCCGTGTCGGCGGAATTCTTCTTCGCGAGATCCTGTGCCTGCACTGGATCGATGGGCAAGACACCCAGCAGTACGGCAACTGCAACTCCCACACGGAGCCGGAGCGCATACAACGTCATGAGATACGACCTAAACCCTCAGGGGACTGCGATTCGGGGGCACTACAGTCGAACAGGGCTGAAGTTTACCATAACAAGGACTTTAGAGCACAGAAAGACCTTCTGTATGACCTAAGATGCCGTGAAGCTGCGTAAACAACCGCGCATTTATGTGAAATCGTGTCGGTTTACGCGAGATCCCCAAGCGCGCGGGAGAGGTTTCGCAGGCCCCGCTCGAGGCGGCTCGCCCGCATCCCGAAACTGAAGCGGACAAAGTGCGGCGCCTCGAAGAAACGGCCCGGGACGATCAGGGTGGAGTCTTCATCGCGAAGCCGATCGGCCAAGCGATCGGTATCCACTCCCCTCGGCACACGCGCAAAGACGATGTTGCCGCCGTCGGGCACGTGCGCTGCGAGCCTGGGCTCGTGCGCGAGGTAGGCCCTCACCCGTTCCAGGTTGGGCCGAAGCAGCGCCTGCGCCCGGCGCCGGATCGCGGGCAAATGGCGAAAGGCCGCGAGCGTGAGCTGCTCGCCAGGCGCCACGCCGTTGTTGGCGAGCAAATCCTGGATGCGCGCCGCGCGATCGATGATTGCGCGCGGTCCCAGGATCCATCCGGCGCGCAGTCCATCGAGGCCATAGGCCTTGGTCAGGCTGTTGGTGGTGATCACGTTGGGTCCGGCGTGCACGCAGGATTCGGTGCGGCGGCCCCACAAGCATTCGAGATACACCTCATCGACGAGCAAGTACCCATCGACCCGCTCCAGCATCTTCGCCATGGCCTTCAGCGTCTTCAGATCCGCGCGTTTTCCGCTCGGGTTATGAAGGTTGCTGACGATGGCCAGGCGCGTGCGCCGGTTGATGAGCGACTCGAATCGATCGAGGTCGAGGGCGAACCCGTCCTCGAATCGGCGATCGAGCCGCCGCACCTTCGCACCGAGCGATTCCGGAATCCGCAGCAGCGGCTGGTAGACGGGACGCTCGACGATGACCTCGCAACCGTGCGGCGCGCCGTGCA
>JBDTMB010000610.1:0-3336 GCA_039934485.1 Vicinamibacterales bacterium | reverse complement strand
CATGCTCAAACGGGCGTACAGCCTTCTGCACGTCAAATCGGTCGATGGCGACAAACGCATCATCACCGGCACGGCCACGACGCCGACGCCGGACCGGATGGGCGATGTCGTCGAGCCGCTCGGCGTGCAGTTCAAGAACCCGCTGCCGCTCCTGCTGTATCACAACTCGCAGAAGCCGGTCGGCCTGGTCAAATTCTCAAAGCCAACAAAAGCTGGGATCGACTTTGAAGCCTCGCTGCCTGTGGTCGACGAGCCTGGAACCGTTCGTGATCGCATCGACGAGGCGTGGCAGTCGATCAAGGCGGGGCTCCTCGCCGGCGTCTCGATTGGCTTTCGCTCGATCGAGGAAGCGTACGACCGTGACACCGGCGGCTTTCACTTCCTGAAAACGGAAGTTCTCGAATTGAGCCTTGTGGCGATCCCGGCGCAGCCGGATGCCACGATTCAAACGATCAAATCTCTCGACGTTGGTCTGGCCCTGTCGGGCGAAGAGACTGCCGCCGTTCGTGCTCCTAAACCGGCCGGTGTTCCGGCGCCATCGCGTGTGAAAACGCGCACGGGACATCACATGAGAAAACCATATTCAGAGCAGATCAAGGGCTGGGTCGCCACGCGCGCGGAGAAGTCTGCGCGCATGGACGCGATCCTCGAGGCCTCCGACGACACGGGCGTGCTTCTCGATGACGCGCAGCAGGAAGAGCACGACGCGCTCGAAGTCGAAGTCAAGGGCATCGACGCGCAGCTCGTGCGCCTGCGTGCGGCCGAAGCGCGCGAGAAGGATGCCGCCAAGCAGGTCGCCGGCGGTGATACGGCCGAAGGCGGCCGGGCTCGCGCGGGCCAGACGCCGACCATCCACATGGTCGAGCGCAAGCTGCAGCCTGGCGTGCAGTTCGCCCGTTTCGTGATGGCGAAGGCCGCCGTGAAGGCCGGCTACGTCGAGCGTGCCGGCGACTACATCTCGAACTACTTCCCCGACGATCACCGCCTGGCCGAGTACACCAAGACCGCGGTGGGTGCGGCGACGACGGCGAACGCGCAGGGTCCGCTGCTCCAGTACAACGACATCGCGACGGAGTTCATCGAGTATCTGCGGCCGCTGACCATCCTCGGCAAGTTCGGCGCGCCCATCCCGAACGGTGGCGGGGCGAATTACCCGGACGTCACGCATGTGCCGTTCAACGTCCGCGTCGGTACGCAGACGGCCGGCGGGACGGCGAGCTGGGTCGGAGAAGGCAAGGCCAAGCCGCTGACCAAGGGCACGTTCGGTACCGCGACGCTCGACTTCACGAAACTCGCGTGCATCAGCGTGCTGACGAAGGAAGAAGTCCGGTTCCCGAGCATCGATGCTCAGATGAAGGTCCGTAACGACCTCACGCGCGCGATCGCGGCGCAGATGGACAAGGACTTCATCGATCCCGCGAACCTGGGAACGGCCAACGTCAAGCCGGCGTCGATCACGGCGAACATCGCAGCGACGACGGCTACGGCCACCACGGCGGTGGCGTTGGCGGTCAACCTGAAGACGATGATCAACCTGATGATCGCGGGCGGGATTCAGCCGTCCTCGCTCGTGTTGATCATGTCCCAGGCGCAGGCGCTGTCGCTGTCGCTGATGCGCACCTCGCTCGGCGTCCGGAACTATCCGGATGTCACCATGATGGGCGGATTCCTCGAAGGGATCCCGGTCATCACGTCGGAAGCCGTGACGTCCCTCGGCTCGCCGTCGACCGGCATGATCGTCGCCGTGAACGCGAACGACGTGTTCCTGGCTGATGACGGCAGCGTCACGATCGCGACCAGCGATCAGGCATCGCTCGAGATGTCGGACGCGCCCGCGCAGGATGCGACCACCGGCGGTGGCGCCTCGATGGTGTCCATGTTCCAGACCAACAGCTTGGCCATCTTGGCCGAGCGTGCGGTGAACTGGAAGCTGATGCGCGCCCTCGCGGTGCAGTACATCGCCAGCCCGGCGTACGTCCCGCAATAGGACGACGCTTCGGGTCGGGTCTTCAACGTTCAGCCGGGGATCGGTCGCGGGCCGGTCCCCGGTCTTTGTTTGCTGAGGAGGTCATCCGATGGACGTCAAACACGAAGTCAGCACTGCCGATCGGGATCCAGAGAACGCGGACGCGGCCCTGCGCAAGAGGCAAGACGCCGAAGACGCCGAGACGCGCCGCGTGCGTGGTCCGCAGCGGCCGGCCGACCAGGTCAACGCGCCCGCGCCCGTGCAGGCCGCCGCCGTGCCGAACAGCCCGACACCCGCGACACTTCACCCAGCGCCGCCGCCGGCCGCGCCAACACCCGCACCAGTGCCCGCGCCGCCGGCGCCCGCACCAACACCCACGCCGGTTCCCAGGACGAGCACGCGCACTCCATGAAGCTCATTGCCAAGGAGTGGATCTCCGACGACCTGCCGGTCGGTACGCCGTTCGAGATTCCTGATCACGATGCGGCGTCCGGCGAAGCGCTCGTCGAGGCCGGCCTCGCGCAGAAGGTCGTTGACGCGCCAGAGGACCAGGCCGCCGCGGACCAGCCTCCAGCGGCGCCCGAATCAGCGCCGCGACGGTCCTACCGACGTCGAGACCTGACCGCCGAACCGTAGTCCATGGAAATCTTCGGATTGTCCGTGGAGCGGTCGAAGCCGATCGTTCTTGACGTCAAGGCGACCGGGACGGACCTGGTCACCACGTTCCCTGCAGACTTCCCCGGCATCGGTCGCAACGATGGCTGGTGGGCGACGATTCGCGAGTCGTTCACCGGAGCCTGGCAGCGCAACATCACGGTCTCGGCGGAAGATGCGCTCGCGCACCCGACGTTCTGGTCCTGCGTCACGCTGATCGCCGGCGACATCGCCAAGGGTTCGTTCTCGTTGATGCAAGAAGACAAGAACGGCATCAGGATACCGGTGGAGAACGCGGCATTCTCGCCGGTCCTGCGGAAGCCGAACCACTATCAGAACCGCATTCAGTTCTACACCTACTGGCTTCTCTCGAAGCTGTGCCGTGGGAACACCTACGCGCTGAAGGAGCGCGACGCGCGCAACGTCGTGACCGCACTCTACCTACTGGACCCGTCGCGCGTGAAGCCGCTTGTCGGACCATCCGGCGATGTCTACTACGCGATCAGTGAGGACCTGCTCTCAGGGGTGGGGCCGGAGACCATCGTCGTGCCGGCCTCAGAGATCATCCACGACCTGATGAACCCGTTGTATCACCCGCTCTGCGGCCTGTCGCCGGTGTACGCCTCCGGCCATGCGGCCATGCAGGCGCTGCAGATCATGCGCAACTCGTCGCGGCTGACGCGGATGGGGTTTGCGCCTGGCGGCATCGTCACCGC
>JBDTMB010000609.1:0-3340 GCA_039934485.1 Vicinamibacterales bacterium | reverse complement strand
GCTGCGCCATCGCGATCGCCATCTCGGACTCGGTGACGGTGTCCATCGCCGCGCTGAGCAGCGGCACGTTGAGCCGGATGTTGCGGGTGAGCCGGGTGCCGACGTCCACGTGAGCGGGCAGCACCGTGGAGTGGCGCGGGACCAACAGGATGTCGTCGAACGTGAGCGCCGTCCGCAGACCCGTCTCGAGCGACTTGGCAATACCTTCTTTGATCTGCGTAATCTGCGTCATCTGCGGCCCTGGTGTGTCTGCGTCATCTGCGGCCCTGGTGTGTCATCTGCGGCTAGGCTCCGTGGCACTTCTTGAACTTCTTGCCGCTGCCGCACCAGCAAGGGTCGTTGCGGCCAATCTTCGGCTCCTCGCGCTTCACCGTCTTCACCGGCGCATCGTCGCCGCCGCCGCGCACGGTGGGGCGTTCCGAGGTAAGGTCGTCCATCGGCACGCCGGCCGACGCGGCGGGCTTCGGCGCGAACACCGACGGCGTCTGCGCGGCCGGGTTGTTGTAGTTGAGCGCGGCCGGCCGCTTCGGCGCGGGACGCGCCGGCACGGCGAGCGTGGCCTCGCCTTCGCCCTCCATCACCGGGCGCAGCCACCACAAGTAGCGCACGATCTCTTCCTCGATGCGCTTGCGCATGTCCTGGAAGAGCCCGAAGCTTTCCTTCTTGTACTCGACGAGCGGATCGCGCTGGCCGTAGCCGCGCAGGCCGATGCCCTCCTTGAGGTGATCGAGCGAGTAGAGGTGGTCTTTCCACTGCTGATCGACGATCTGCAGCATCAGGTCGCGTTCGACGCGGGTCAGGACGTCCCGCGGCACGAGCTTTTCCTTCTCCTCGTACTTCGAGCGGATGGCGGTCCACAGCGCATCGCGCAATTCGTCGGAGCTCGGCTCGCCGGCGGTGGCCCGGGCGAACTCCTCGTCGCTCAGGGCGAACGCCTGGGTGATCTCGCGCTGCAGGCCCGGCAGGTCCCAGTCGTGGGGGTCGGTGGACGCGGCGGCGAACAGGTCCACCTTGTCGTCCATCATCTCTTCGGCGGTGGCAATCACGTAGCCGCGCAGGTCGGTTTCTTCGAGCTCGCTGATGTGGATCTTGCCTTCGAGAATCTCGCGGCGCAAGGTGTAGACACTCTCGCGCTGCTTGTTCATCACGTCGTCGTACTCGAGCAGGTGCTTGCGGACGGCGAAGTTCTGCGCTTCGACCTGCTTCTGCGCGCGCTCGATCGCCCGGCTCACCATGCCGTGTTCGATCGGGACGCCTTCTTCCATGCCGAGCCGCTGCATCAGGCCGGAGATGCGGTCCGAGCCGAAGATGCGCATCAGGTCGTCTTCGAGCGAGAGATAGAAACGGGACGAACCCGGGTCGCCCTGGCGGCCGGCACGGCCGCGCAACTGGTTGTCGATGCGCCGCGCCTCGTGGCGCTCGGTGCCGACGATGTGCAGGCCGCCGAGGTTGACCACTTCCTTGTGCTCCTCTTCGCACTGGCGTTCGAAGTGCGTGAAGATGCGCGTCCAGTCCTCGCGCTTGACGCGATAGAAGCTGTCGATGTGGAAGAAGTTCACGTACTCGTCGTCGTCGACGTATTTCTCGTCGCCCCTGGCGACCTTCTCCGCGACCTCTTCATTGAGGCTCTGCTGGCGCGCCATGTACTCGGGGTTGCCGCCGAGCAGGATGTCGGTGCCGCGGCCCGCCATGTTGGTGGCGATCGTGACGGCGTTCCGGCGGCCGGCCTGGGCGACGATTTCGGCTTCCTGCGCGTGGAACTTGGCGTTGAGCACGATGTGCTTCGTGCCCTTCTTCTTGAGCATGTTCGAGAGCCGCTCGGACTTCTCGATCGACACCGTGCCGACGAGCGCCGGACGGCCCTCCTCCTGGCGCTTGATGATGTCGTCCACGATCGCGGCCCACTTTTCGGCCTCGGTGCGATACACCAGGTCGGGCTCCTCGACGCGCTGCATCGTCCGGTTGGTCGGCATCACCATGACGTCGAGCTTGTAAATCTTCGCAAATTCCGGCGCTTCGGTTTCGGCCGTGCCCGTCATCCCGGAGAGCTTCGCGTACTTGCGGAAATAGTTCTGGAAGGTAATGGTGGCGAGCGTCTGGTTCTCGCGCTCGATCTTCACGCCTTCCTTGGCTTCCACGGCCTGGTGCAGGCCATCGCTCCAGCGGCGGCCCGGCATCAGGCGGCCGGTGAACTCGTCGACGATTACCACGCCGTCGTCCTTGATCATGTAATGGACGTCGAGCTGGTAGTGCGTGTGCGCGCGAAGCGCCTGCTGCACGTGGTGGAGCAGCGGCATGTTGGCGGGATCGTAGAGGCCGCCCGGCTGCAGGCGATGCGCCAGCAGGCTCTCGGCCTTGATCATGCCGCTCTCGGTGAGCGTGGCCGTCTTGTTCTTCTCGTCGACGACGTAGTCGCCCGACAGTTCGAGGCGATCGCGATCCTCGCCCTTCATCTGCCCCTGGTGCACTTCGCCGCGCTGGAGCTTGGGGATGATGCGATCGACTTCGTAATAGAGGTCGGTGGACTCCTCCGCCGGGCCCGAGATGATGAGCGGCGTGCGCGCTTCGTCGATCAGGATGCTGTCGACTTCGTCGACGATGGCGAAGTGATGACCGCGCTGCACCATGGCAGAGAGGTCGAACTTCATGTTGTCGCGGAGGTAGTCGAAGCCGAATTCGTTGTTGGTGCCGTAGGTGATGTCGCAGCCGTACGCGACCTGGCGCTGCTGATCGTTGAGGTCGTGCTGAATCACGCCCACGCTCATGCCCAGGAAGCGGTAGAGGCGGCCCATCCATTCCGAGTCGCGCCGCGCGAGGTAGTCGTTCACGGTCACGACGTGGACGCCCTTGCCGACCAGGGCATTCAAGTACGCGGGCAGCGTGGCGACCAGCGTCTTGCCTTCGCCGGTCTTCATTTCCGCGATCGTCCCGTTGTGCAGCACGATGCCGCCGATCAGCTGCACGTCGTAATGACGCATGTGCAGGATGCGGCGGCCCGCCTCGCGCACCACGGCAAAGACCTCCGGCAGCAGGTCGTCGAGCGCGTCGCCGTTGGCCAGCCGGGCGCGGAATTCCGCCGTCTTGCCTTTCAGTTCGTCGTCGCTGAGCGCCTTGACGCGGGGTTCGAATTCGTTGATTTCGGCAACGCGCGGGCGTAACGCCTTGATTTCGCGGTCGTTCTGCGAGCCGAAGACTTTAGTGAGAAGCTGGCCAAACATGCAGGGAAAAAGCCGGGATGGCTATCTCCCGATTATACCCGCCTTCGCTACGGCTTTGAAAGTTGGAGGGCGAGGGCGTTAGAAGTTGGAGGGCGAGGGCCTTGGAAGTTGGAGGGCGAGGG
>JBDTMB010000608.1:0-3355 GCA_039934485.1 Vicinamibacterales bacterium | reverse complement strand
CGGCGAATCGCGTCAGGGCCGGAAGGCAGCAGCGCTAAGTCGTTTCCGTGATGTGTTGAGGACCTCCGGGCCGAGTTTCTTCCTTCGCCGAATGGCCTATCAAGTTTTAGCCCGCAAATGGCGGCCGCAGACCTTCGAGGACGTGCTCGGGCAGCAGGCCGTCACCCGCACGCTGAAGAACGCGCTCAAGAGCAAGCGCATCGCGCAGGCGTTCGTGCTGTCGGGGCCGCGCGGCTGCGGCAAGACCACCACGGCGCGGATTCTCGCGCGCGCGCTGTGCTGCGTGAAGGGCCCCACGCCGGACCCGTGCGGCGTGTGCGACGCCTGCGTCGAGATCGCGGAGGGCCGCGACATCGACGTGCTCGAAATTGACGCCGCCACTCATACCGGCGTCGACAACGTGCGCGAGGTGATCATCGAGGGCCTGGCGATCGCGCCGGTGCGCAATCGCTACAAGGTCTTCATCATCGACGAAGTCCACATGTTGTCGGGCTCGTCGTTCAACGCGCTCTTGAAGTCGATCGAAGAGCCGCCGCCGCACGTCATCTTCATGATGGCCACTACCGAGCAGCACAAGATTCCCGACACCGTGCTGTCGCGATCGCAGGTTTACGAATTCAAGACCATTTCCGCCAAGGTCGTCGCCGATCGGCTGCGCCTGATCGCCAAGGAAGAGAAAATCGAGATCTCCGAGGAAGGCGTGATGCTGCTGGCGCGGGCCGGCGAAGGCAGCATGCGCGATTCGCTGAGCGCCTTCGACCAGGTGCGGGCGTTTGCCGGCGACACGATTGCGGTGGAAGACGTGGTCACGGTGCTCGGCCTGGTGGGCCGGGACCTGGTGTTCGACATGCTCGATTCGATCGTCGCCGAAGACGCGCCGGCGGCGCTGGCGCTGGTCGAGCGCGCGATCGAGCGGGGCTACGACCTGCGCCTGCTCTGCCGCGAACTGGCGAGGGCCACCCGCGACCTGCTGATCCTCTCGGTCGATCCGAAGCGCGCGGCCGACCCGGATGTCGCCAGCGAAGGCGAGCGCGAGCGGGTGACCGCGATGAGCGGCCATTGGTCGCGCGAAGACCTCCTGCGCGCGTTCGACCTGCTCACCAAGGCCGAGCAGGAGGTCCGCGTCTCGGATCAGCCCCGCTACAACCTGGAGATGGCGCTCTTGCGGCTGATGCACATGCGTAAGCTGGTGCCGATCGCCGAGATGCTGGGTCTGGCTGAGAAAACAGGTGGCCGTCCCGCACCGATGACGCTTCAGGCGCCCAGGGCCATGTCTGCGCCCGCGAAACCTGCGCCGCCAGTCTCGCCGAAGCTTGCCGAGCCCGTGCGCGCCAGCGAAGGTGGGCTCAAAGACTCTTTTCTGGCTGAGATAAAGGCGACGAAAGCAACCTTCTACAATCTCTGCGTGGCGCAGGCATACCGCATCGACGCGGCCGCGTCGGGCATCACCTTCACCTTCCTGTCGAATCAGAAGATGTTGAAGATGCAGTGCGACGAGCAGAGGCCGTGGCTGGCAACTGTTGCGGAGAAATTGGCCGGCCGGCCGGTTCCGGTTTCCGTGGTCGTGGTTGACGCCCCTGCAGCGCCGGCCCGATCAAGCCCGCCTGCCCTCGAGTCCTCAGGACCGCAAGCCCTCAAGCCCTCGGCTCCTCCGGAGACGAACGAAGACCCGATGAAGAACTCCACGGTCCAGGCCGTCCTCGAGATCTTCCCGGTGGAAAAAACCACCATCGAAGAACGCTGAAGCCATGGATTACACCAAGATGATGAAGCAGGCGCAGGAGATGCAAGAGCGCCTGCAGCAGCAGATGAGCGAGCTGAAGGTGGAGGCCACCTCCGGCGGTGGCATGGTCACCGTCACGGTCAACGGCCACAAGCACCTGCAGTCGATCACGATCGATCCCACCGTGATCTCGAAAGACGACGTCGGGATGCTGCAGGATCTAATCATGGCCGCGGTCAACGACGCGCACCGGCGCGTCGACGAGGCGATGAAGAACCGGATGGGGAGCCTGCTGGGCGGGCTTGGCCTGCCGGGGATGTAGGTTAAAAGTTAGAAGTTAGAAGTTAGAAGTTAGAAGTTAGAAGTAAAAAGTAAAAAGGCAAAATCACGTGTCACTCCCCGCGTCCTTGCAGGACCTGGTCGATCAATTCAAGAAGCTGCCCGGCATCGGCGCCAAGAACGCGCAGCGGCTGGCGTTTCACATCCTGCGCACGCCGCGCGAGGACGCCGAGCGGTTGTGCGACGCCATCCGTAACGTCAAGGACCGCGTCACCTACTGCAGCACCTGCAACAACATCACCGACTCGGATCCCTGCACGTATTGCGGCGACGAAACCCGCGATCGGCGCGTGATCTGCGTCGTCGAAGAACCGCAGAACGTCAACGTCGTCGACAAGTCCGGCGGCTTCCGCGGGCTCTATCACGTGTTGATGGGGGCGATTTCACCGCTCCAGGGAGTGGGGCCGGACGACCTCAAGATCAAGGGCCTGCTGGCGCGGATCGGCGTCGACCAGGTGGACGAAGTGATCCTGGCGACCAGTCCGACGGTGGAAGGCGAGACGACGGCGATCTACCTGGCGCGGCTGCTCAAGCCGCTCGGCATCCGCGTGACGCGCATCGCCACCGGCCTGCCGGTCGGCAGCGACCTCGAATACTCCGACGACCTGACGGTGGGCAAAGCCCTCGAAGGCCGCCGCGAAGTTTAGGCTAGAATTCCGCCAGCCCCATGCTTCCAGCTGCGTACCAGATCCCCGCAGCCGCCGTCCTGATTGGCGGCGGCATCCTCGCCTGCTTTTTCGGCTATCGATCGTTCAAGGTGGTCCTGGCGGTGTTCGGCTTCATTCTCGGCGCGCTGGCCGCCAGCTCGGTGTTTGGCGTGAGCGACACGACGCCGATGGTGATTGCCGCGATCATCGGCGGGATTGCCGGCGGCGCGCTGCTGCTGGCCGCCTACTTCGTCGGCGTGGCGCTGGTCGGCGCGGGCCTGGGCGCCCTGCTGGCGCAGCTCATCTGGACGCAAATCGAAGGCGATCCGCATCCCTTCATCGTCGTGCTGTTCTCGGTCGCCGGCGCGCTGCTGGCGACCTGGCTCCAGCGGTACGTGATCATCCTCGGCACCGCGTTTGGCGGCGCCTGGACGATGCTCGTCGGCGGGCTGGCGATGATGGGCGACAGCGCTCCGCTCAAGGCCGCCGCGCAGGGCGATGTCTGGGTGGCGTACCCGATGAATCCCGCGCCGGGTCAACGCTGGCTGCCGATTGCCTGGCTGGTGATCGGGGCTGCCGGCACGCTCGTGCAGATGAAATGGACCGGCGGGGATCGCGGGCGGGTCGTGAAGGCCAATAAGAAGAA
>JBDTMB010000607.1:0-3362 GCA_039934485.1 Vicinamibacterales bacterium | reverse complement strand
GACGCCGGCGCAGCAGGGTGGAGGCCTCGGACATCAGGTCAGTGGTCGTCGTGCCGGTAGCGGCGGCGACGAGAATGCTCGACAGGTGGGTCTGGCCGAGCAACCGCTTCTGCACCGTGGTGTAGGGCGCGATGACCGTGTCGTCCTGGTCCTGGCCCATCGCCGATTGGCCCTTGCGTGAGAGGACGCCAATCACCTTGAACGGCTGGTTGTTGACGCGCACCGTGTTGCCGATCGGATCGACGCCTTCGCCGAAGATCTGGTCGCGAACCACGGCGCCAAGCACGACCACTTTCGCCGCGCGCTCGACGTCATCCTGCGAGAAGACGCTGCCAAGGTCGGCGCTCCACGCCCGGATGTCGAAGAACGAGGCGCCGGTGCCTTGCACCTGCGTCTGCCAGTTGCCGCCCGCGGCCACCACTTGGGTGCGCGTGCTGACGCCCGGCGAGACCAGGCCCACGCCCTTGCCCGCGGCGATCGCCTCGGCATCGGCCGGGGTCAGCGTCGTCACCGCGCCGGAGCCCATTCGCACGCCGCCGACATTGGCGGAGCCCGCGGTCACGGTGACGACGTTGGTGCCGAGGCTGGCGATGCGCTGCTCGATGGACGCGTGGGCGCCGCTGCCAAGCGCCATCATCACGATCACCGCCGCCACGCCCATGATGATGCCGAGCGAGGTCAGCGCCGAGCGGAGCTTGTTGCGGCCGATCGCCTCAAACGCGAGGGTGATTACGTTCGCGAATTTCATATGCGCTCCATGTGCGTTGTCGTCTGCGTCATCGGCGCCTTAACGGTTGGCGGCAGGCTGACCGCCGCCGCCATTACCCGGCCGCCTGGGTATCGTCGGCAGGAGCGGTGAACCCGACGCCGGCGTCGTCGTCGCAGTCTTCTGCGTACTGGTGGCGCCGGTGATGACCTGGGCGCCTTCGATGAGGGCGCCCTCGGCTACGGCGGTCACCACGCCGTCCGACACGCTCGTGCGCACCGGGATCGCCTGGATGCGGCCATCGACCAGTTGCCACACAGTGGCCCGGCGCGCCTTACCGGGCGCCGCCTCGGGTTCGGCGCCCGAGAATTCCTTCAGCACCGCTTCGCTAGGCTTGAACCGCAGCGCCGCCGCGGGCACGCGCAGGGCCTGGTCGGCGCGGGCGATCTCGATGGATGCGGTGGACGTCATGCCGGGTTTCAGCGCGCCATCGGCATTGGGCACGTCGATCACCGTCGTGTAGGTCACGACGTTCTGCACGGTTTGCGGCTGCAAGCGCACCAGCCGCACGGTGCCGGTGAAGGTGCGGCGCGGATACGCGTCCACGGTGAACGTCACCGGGTTGCCGGCCTTCACGTCGCCGATGTCGCCCTCGTCCACGCGCGCCTGCAATTCGAGCTTGGTGAGGTCGCGCGCGATGATGAAGAGCGTCGGCGCCTGCAGCCCCGCCGAGACCGTCTGGCCCACTTCGACGTTGCGGCTCAGCACCACGCCGTCGGTGGGGGACTGGATGATGGTGTGCGACAGGTTCACCTGGGCCTGGTTGAGGGCCGCCTGCGCCTGCGTCAATTGCGCCTTGGAGCCGCCGAGCGCAGCCTCGGCCACCCGCGCCGTGGACCTGGCCGTATCCACATCCTGCTGCGGCAGCAGCTGCGAGGCGGCAAGTTGTTCGGCACGCTTCAACTTGAGCTGGGCGTCCTCCAACTGGATCTGGGCCTGCTCCAGGTCGGTCTTCAGCCGGATCACCGTGGCGTTCGCCTGGTCCACCTGGCTCTGCAGCAGCGCCGGGTCGAGCGTGGCGATCACCTGGCCCTTCCTGACGATTTGGTTGAAGTCCGTGCCGAGCGACGCGATGGTGCCCGACACCTGTGTGCCGACCTCAACCGTGTCGATGGGCTGCAACGTGCCAGTGGCCTCGACCGTGGCCACCACGTCTCCACGCGAGACGGGAGCAAATGTCAGCTGCGGCGGCGCCGCCGCCACATCCACGCGCACGTACCACACGACGGCCGCCGCGACGATCGCGGACAGTCCAAGAATCCAGAGCAGGCGCTTCATAGTCATCCTCACAGTTGGTATGACGGGAAGCGGATGGCGCGCCGGTGTCAGGGATGTGTCAGAAGTGTGGCAGGGCGCGATATTACAAGGACTTAACGTTGGTGACGTTGACGTCCATCTTCGGGGTGGGAAGCTTGATGCCCCGCGCATCGAAGACCCTCTTGACGCGCCGCCGAAGCTCGCGTCCCACTTCCCACTGCTTGAGCGGCAGCGTCTTGATGCGGAATTTCAGCGTCACCTGCGACGCCTTGAAATCATCCACGCCGAGGATCTCGACCGGCGCGAGGATGCTCGGCGCAAACGCCGGGTCCTGCATCAGGTCGGTGGCGGCGGCCCGAATGGCGTCGGTGACCGCGTCGGTATCGTCCTCGAAGGCGATGCTGAGGTTGATGACGTAATAAGCGAAGTCCTTGGAGCGATTGGCGAGCGTGCGGATCTCGCCGTTGGGAATCGTGTAGACCACGCCTTCCTCGTCGCGCAGCACGATCGTGCGGAGGTTGATCTCTTCCACCGCGCCGCTGATGTTGTTCACGACCGCCACATCGCCGACGCGCACCTGGTCTTCGGCGATCAGGAAAATGCCGGAGATGATGTCTTTGACGAGTGTCTGGGCGCCGAACCCGACGGCGAGGCCGAGGATGCCGGCGCCGGTGAGCACGGGCGTGATGTCGACATCGAGTTCGCGCAGGATCACCAGCAGCGCCGTGGTCCAGGTGAGGGCGGAAATGAACCGCCTGAAGGTGGCCCCGAGCGTATTGGCCCGCTTGCGACGCTCGTAGCTGCCCAGCCCGTCGCCTTCTCCAATCTCGTGCTCGGCCCGGCGAACCACCGCCGCCGCAAATCGATTGACCGCAAAGGTGAGGAGCAGCAGCAAGACCACCCGGATGCCGGTGCGCGCGGCCCAGCGCGCGACTTCTTCATCGCGAAGGCCCACGCTCATGTCCAGGCCCGCGAAGTCGAGGGCCGGAAACACCAGGATCAGGACCAGGAGGCCAAAGAAGAGGCGCCGGACCAGCCGAACGGTGGTGGCGGCGAACGGCTGCGTGTGAAACCGATCGCCTTCGATCTTCAGTAACAGCCGGCGCGTGAGGCCGGAGACCAGCATCGCGCCCGCGCCGGCCACGAGCACCACCAGGGCGAGCGCCAGCACCACCTCGAGGGTATGGGGCGGAAATGAAGTAGTGGAAGCCGTCGGGGTCTGCATCGGCGGCAGGCGGGCGGGGTTAGCGGCCGCGCCGGGGGCGACCCTGCGCCGCGACCGGGATCCGCAGGGTGGACCGCTTGCCGTCGCTCAACACTTCGATGCGCACCGTGGAGC
>JBDTMB010000606.1:0-3372 GCA_039934485.1 Vicinamibacterales bacterium | reverse complement strand
CGCCGGCGCCCGCCACGTCGATCAGGCCTTCCCAATACGCCACGCCGGTCGAATGCTCGAGTGAGAGTTCCTGGTTGCTGAGCGGCGTCGTGATGCGCAAGTCGAGCTGTTGCGACGGGACGCCGAGCGTCCAGGTGATCGGGTATTGCGCGCCGTTGGGGGACTTGAACACGTCGCGGCCGGCGGTGAGGGTGAAGTCCGCATTCGACAGGTGCGTGGTGCGGCCATCCCTGGCCACCAGCGTCCCGCTCGAGCGCGGATCGCGGCTGCCATCGGCGCGTCGCAGCTGGTAGAGCATCAGCTCGCGGCCATCGGCGAGCTGGATCGACAGCCAGTCCCAGCCGCGTTGTTCAGGCTCCAGAAACGTCGTGCCGAACTCGTGATCCATCCAGCTCTCACCGGCGACCTCGACCCGCTCACCGTCCACGGCCAGCGTGCCCCGTGTTGGCATGCGCGTGAGGGAATAGTAATGAGAGGCGTTGCCGTTTTTCGCGCCCTTCTGGCTGATGCCATCAAGGCCGTGAATGACCGGCGCCTTGCCCTCGTCCAACACCAGGTCCACGGCGGCCTCCCTGCTCTGCGCGCGCAGGACATGCCGTCCGCTCGCATCGAGCGTGCCGGTCCAGTCTTCGTTCCACACGTGATACCGATCGGCGTCGGCGCCGGCCAGCCCCGGGCCGCCGCGTGTCAGCTTCTGGGCGAATCGATAGCGCTGGCCCTTGACGTCGCTCACCGCCAGGTGCGTCATGAACAGATCGCGAATGGCCCATTTCGACGGATTCGCCGGCGCCGCGTCGACGCCGACGCGGAAGAAGGTGACCTGATACCCAAACCGCCGCCCGTCCGTGGCCTGGAGGTTGCCGGTGTAATACCACCACTCGATCTTGTTCTCCGGGTGGCTCGCGTGATCGCGCGGAAACTGATACGCGTAGCCAGGTAGCGCTTCTTTCCACTGTGCGGCAATACCCATCGAAAAGGCCAGGGCCGCAGATGCCGCAGATACTGCAGATGACGCCAGGACCACGTTTGCAAGGAGCATTGGCGCCCAGCGGCGAAGCCGCTGGCGGAGGAACGCGAAGCGTTGACGAGAGTGAACGCGAAGGCCGCGAGTCACATCTGCGTCATCTGCGGCTGGATCTTGATCACTCATCATGCGTCAACACGAGTTGTGCGGCCCTGCGGGCCGGGTAGATGCCGGCGATCGAGGTCGCGATGATCACGGCGATCGTGGCCTGGATCAGGAATGCCGTGGGCACGTGGAACTGGATGGTCCATCCGAAGCTCTGCACATTGATCACGTAAATCAACACGGTTGATAACGCAAAGCCGACGGCAAGTCCAATGCCCTGGCTCACGGCGCCCACGAGGGCCGCTTCGATCACCACCATGCGGCGGACCTGCCGGCGATCGGCGCCGGTGAGGCGCAGCAGCGAGAGGTCGCGCCGGCGTTCGAGGACCAGCGTCAGCAGGGTGCCGGCCACCCCGAGCATGGCCACGACGATGGCGATGATTTCGAGGGCGTAGGTAATCGCAAAGGTACTGTCGAACACGCGCAGCACTTCGGTGCGCAGGTTCTTGTTGGTGTAGATGAAGGCCTGGTGGCCCTGGTCGAGGCTGGCGAGGATTTCGGAGCGCACCTTGTCGACGTCGGCGTCCGGCTTCAGGTACGCGGCGATGCCCGACGGCGGCAGGTCGCCGTAGTATTTCGCAAAGGTACCGCGGTCCATGATGATCACGCCGCGATCGTTCGAGTAGTCGAAGTAGACCGCGTTGACGATGAAGTCATGGGGCCCGGCGGCGGTGTCGAGCGTGAGCGTGTCGCCCATCTTCTTGCCGTAGCGGTTGGCGAACGGCTCCGAAATGATGACCGCATCCTTGCCGACGGCGCCGAGGATGGCCTCGCGCGGATCCACCGCGCTCTTGAAGAGCAGCCCGCCGTGGGCCGCCACCACCTCGAAGGTGCTGGCGCCAAGGATGGCCAGGTTGCCGTTGTAGGTCAGGTCAACGTTGCGAAACCAGTCCACGGCGTCGACGGCTGGATGCCGCCGCACCCGCTCGATGACATCCGGCGACAGCGTTTGTTCGGAACCCACCGTCGGCCGGACTCCGGGGCCGATGAACAAGTCCGCGTGCAGCGTTTGTCCGAGCCAGTAAACCACGGTGTCGCGAAAGCTGCCGATCATCACCGCGATCGCCACCATCATCGACAGGCTCATCGCCAGCGCCGCTACCGAGATCGACAGGCGATTGATCGCCGACGACAGGTTGGCGTGCGCCAGCAGGCCCTCGACGCCGAGCCGGCGGCGCAGCAGGTTGCGGCTGGCGCGGCCGAGGCCGAACATGATCGCCGGGACCAGCGACGCGCTGCCGATGACGATGAAAAGCGACGACAGGTAGCCGAAGTACGGCTTGCCGTTGACCGGCCCCAGTTGCGCCAGCCCCACCGCCACCAGCAAGGTGATGAAGGGCGCGATGAGCGAGGCCGGCGTGATGCGCGTCCGCAGGTCGAGCGTGTCGTGCCCACGCATGGCCGCGGTGGGCGGCACGCCGCTGGCTTCGAGCGCCGGCACCGCGGCGGCCAGCAGCGCCAGCGGCAGGCCGATGCCGATCGCGATCGCCACGTGCGTCCAGTTCATGTCGGGCGGCGCGGCGACGGCGGCGATATAGAGCGTGCGGACGGTCGCGGACGTGAGCGCCACCGTGGCGTCGGCCAGCAGCCGCGCCAGGGCCAGGCCCAGGCCGACGCCCGCCACCGCCAGTACCGCCGCCTCGCCGAGGAAGAGCCACAGCACCTGCAGCCGCGTCACGCCGAGCGCGCGCAGCGTGCCAATCTCGTCGCGGCGGGCGATCACCGAGATGGTCACGGTGTTGTAGACGAGGAACAGCCCGACGATGAGCGCGATCCACGACAGCGCGGTGAGGTTCATGTGAAACGCCGCCAGCATCGTTTCCACCTGCTCGCCGCGTCGGGTCGGCCGCTGCACGTGGAGTGCCGGCGGCAGGAGGGCCGCCACCCGGACGAGCGTGCGCGTCAGGTCGCTGCCGTCGGGCAGCAGCACGTCGATGCGGTCGATGCGCCCGAGGCGATCGAAGGCCAGCTGCGCCGCGGCGATGTCCATCAGCACGAAGTTGCCGTCGAGCATCCTGGCCGGACCCTCGTCCTTGAGCAGCGCGCGGACGACGTAGGATCCGACGCGGTCGCCGATCATGAAGCGGATGTCGTCGCCGATGGCGTAGCCGCGCCGCTTCGCCAGTTTCTCGGTGATCACGACCGAGCGTTCGTCGGTCAGGATCTTGAGCAGGTCCATGGCGGATGTTCCCTGGAGGGCCGGGGCTTCACCTTGGAGGGCCGGGGCTTCACCTTGGAGGGCC
>JBDTMB010000605.1:0-3378 GCA_039934485.1 Vicinamibacterales bacterium | reverse complement strand
GCGCCAAGGCCGGCTGGCAACAAATGAAAGCGCCGCTGAACAAGCAGGATGTCTGGGTGTCGCCGACGAGTCGATTGACGTCGGCGGACGTGGAGCGTGCTGAAGTTCGCACGCAGGCCAATGGCGACCCGGCCATCGGCGTGGTGTTCACGGACGAGGGCGCCAGGAAGATGGCGGCACTGGCGACCGAGCAGATGGGCGAGCTGATCGCGATCCTGTTCGACGGCCGGTTGGTCTGGGCGCCGCTGGTCCGCGCCGCCGGCGGCAAGGAGGCCGTCCTCACCGGTGGGCCCGGCGGCTTGACGCCGGCGGAGATCCAGCGGCTTCTTGCCATGTTCAAGGTGAAGTAATCGTGCGCTAGCGGAAGATCGCGGCGACATCGCGATCGACGATCTGGACGCGCTCCTGCCAGGGGGCGCGTCCATCGTCCACTTCGATCACATACGTCCCGGGAGCCAATGGTCCGATCGAAAGGCGGCCAGGTCCTTCGACGCTCCGCGCCGAGTCGGCGTCCAGCACGTGGTCCATGGAGTCGCCCGCTTCATTGAATACCCGTACCAAGCGTGGTCCAGTCGCGCCTGACTCCACCGAGGCGATCACGCGATACCCCCGAGAAAGGGTGAGGACGACCATGTCGCGATTGTCGTTCGAAACGCGCCGCGCCACGGGAATGAAACCCTCGGCGCTGGCCGTGAGACTCGGCGTACCTGTCGGAGCATCCAGAAAAGTGGCGACGCCATTGGCGTCGGTGACGGCCATGTCGCTGGCGCCCATCGGGTCCGTTGGCGCGAGCTCCACGACCGCATTGGCCAGGGCCGCGCCCAAGGCGCTTACCACCTTGACCTGTACCCGCGTGGCGGCCGCGCGTGGCAGCGCCACTTCCTGGACGGTGGCCGGCGGTTCAGTGAAGTCGGCCTCGAGCGGCTCGTAGTCGGGAGCCGTAATGGCGAGCTGGCCTCCGTTGGTGCCCACGGCTTCGAGCAGCGCGTCGCCGTTGCCGGTGGAAGTCGCTTCAACGCGGCCGCCGTTACCGGTCCACACGATCTGCGCGCGACCCACCGGCTCGTTCGAGCGTTGGTCGGTCACCCGCACCGACAGGAGCCCGTCCGGGATCTCGACGGTGATCTCGCGGCCGCCGTCGGGCACGATCACGCGCTTCATATACGTCGAGTTGAACAGTCGTAGCTCGACGCTCGCAGGGCCTGGTGGAAAATTGCTCAAGGTCACGCGCCCGTCCGCGTCGGTGGCGCCGCTGCATGACGACGATTGCGGCAAGGGCATCATTGGCGGGCGCCGCACCAACGGGGAAAGATCGACGAGCGCGCGTTGCCACGGCGCCGGCATGTTCGTTTCGGGTGTTGCCTGGATGGTCCTGCCGTTCATGGGGACCAGCGGCGAGACGAAGCGGAAGGTCGCCCGGCCCCCGATCACGATGCGCACGTGCTGAATGCCGCTACCGGCCACCAGGACGCCTCGGGCGAGGGACAGGGGCAGACTGCCGCATCGCTCCTTCGCCCTCGTCCACACCCGATAGCGGCCGGGCCCCAGGCGATCGAAGATGGCGCGGCCCTGCGGATTCGTCTTCACCGGGCGGAAGGACAGCGGCGATTGCGGAGCCGCGTCCTCGATCCAGACATCATGCGCCGGTACCGGCGTGCCGTGTTCGTCGACGATGTCGGCGTGCAGCACGCCGCCGGGCTGGATGGTGATGACGCCGGCGTCGATCAGCGGGTCTTTCCCCGTGACGACGAGGTCGCGCAATCGTGTTTGCGCCAGCGGCGGCACGTCGACCGCCATCATGGTGACGCCCCACGGCAGCGGACCGATGGTGATGCTACCGTCGGCCTCGATCTGATCCGCGGCTGGACCCTCAAGTGGGTCGAGAATCGGCATGCCGTGGGTGTCCACCGATCGCAGGCGGAGCGTCGGCGAATTGAGCGGTTCGCCCGCGGCGGTGACGAATCGCGCATGGAAATACGTGGCCCGAGACAAGCGAATGACCGGCAGCGTGATCGTCTTCGAGGACGGCACGGTGAGGTTGACGCGGTACGGCGCGAAGCCCGGCGCCGCGATCGCGACCTGGTAAAGTCCAGGCGTCTCGGGGACGAGGCGAAAGTGGCCGGTGCGATCGATGGTCGTGCTCACTCGCCCGGCAGCGAAGCGACCGGCCAGGACCCGTCCGCTGGACACGGGTGTCCCGTCCGGTGCGAGGACATATCCCCGCAGCCCCTGTTCGTCCGCATCCCGTCGCGGCTGCGCGTACGGTGTGACCGCCGCGCTAAACAGCGCGATGCAGAAGAACAGGAGCCCAGCGGCGGCGTTCAACGAGTGGCGAGCCATACCAGGAAAAGTCTCGCGGCCTGTCGGTGTGCGCAACGCATCTTACTCGTAGCGAAGCGCTTGGATGGGATCCAGCTTCGACGCTTGCATCGCCGGGTAGATTCCTGACACCAGTCCGACCACCACCGAGACCAGGAAGGCCAGCAAGAGCGAATTGCCGGTGACGACGGTGGACCAGCCGGCAAAGCTGGCGATGACTTGCGACAGTGTGACGCCGAGCATCAGGCCGAGGATGCCGCCCCCCACCGCCAGCAGGGTGGTTTCCAGCACGAACTGGCGGATCACGTCCACCCGCGTTGCTCCCAGGGCCCGCCTCAACCCGATCTCCGGCGTTCGTTCCAGCACGCTCGCGAGCATGATGTTCATGATCCCGATGCCGCCGACCAGCAGCGAGATCGAGGCCAGCGCCACCATTACGATGTCAAAGATCCGCTTGGTGCGCTGCTGTTCGGCCAGCAACTCGGCCGGCACGACGATCGAATAATCGTTGGCATTTCGGTGGCTCGCTTCGAGCACGCCGCGCATGACGGCGGCGGCCGACGAAATATCCGCGGACGCCGCGACCCGGACGTAGAGCCCGTCGATCTCGTCACGATACATCGTGTAGCCGTCTTCGAGACGCAGGATGGCTGCGGCGGTGGGCACATAGATCAGGTTGTTGCGATCCTGCGCGGGCGCGCCGCCCACGCCTTCGCGGGCGCTGGCCTGCGGCCCGGCGATGCCGATGACGCGGAACCAGGTCTCACCGATCTTCACGAACCTGCCGAGTGGATCGGTCACTCCGAACATTGCCACCCGCGCGGCTTCGCCGAGCACGCACAGTGCGGCGGCTCTCGTGGATTCATCGGGTGTGAAGAATCGACCGGCGCTGAGCCGGAGCGATGCGATCTCCGCGTACACGGGCTCGACGCCGAACACCACGGGCATCTCGCCAGTGGGCTTCGGGACGACCTGCGCCGGGGTGAAGCGTTTTCGTGGCGTGAGCGCCTCGATGCCTGGTACCGCCGCTTGGACGGCCCGCATGTCCTGAAACGTCAG
>JBDTMB010000604.1:0-3395 GCA_039934485.1 Vicinamibacterales bacterium | reverse complement strand
TCGCCGAAGCGCGTCCGTTGTCTCCAGGCTCGGGGGAGGGGCCGCGTCAAGCGGGGACGCGAGAGCACCGTGGCGAGGAGAGGGCGAGTGTCCCATCAAAGCGGCAAGCTGCCGGACCACTGGTTCCTGATCGCGCATAGCGCTTGGGCGCACGGTGCGGCGCAATCCGGGGCGAACTCGGTCCCGATGGCTCGAGTTAGACGTCTGGCTCATCCCACCCTCTCCCCGCTACGCCGCGAGGAACTTCTCCATCGAAAAGACGGTGCCTCGCGACAGTAGGTAATAGACCGCGCGCCCGATCTTGTGCGCGAGAATCGAGAGCGCCTGCCCCTTGCCGTGTTTCTTCTCGAGCCGCGCCAGGAGCTTCTTCCCCTCCGCCGTGTGGCGCAGGAACAGTACCGCCGCTTCTGAGAAGGCCCACTTGAGATGCACATTCCCCATCTTCGCGCCGCTCGTGCCCAGTTTCTTGCCGGCGGACTCCTTCGCGCACTTGATCAGGCGGGCATAGGAGGCGAATTCCTGCACGCGGCCGAAGCGGGTGATGTCGTGGATCTCGTAGAGGATCGTCAATCCGAGGACCTTCCCGATACCGGGCACCGAGCGCAGCCGATGGAATGCGTCGCCGTCATGGCGCTTGGCCTCCCGGACGATCGTGAGCTCGAGGTCGTTGACCAGGGTGTCGTACTGGTCGATGAGGGTCACGTCCACCTCGATGCTTTTTTGCACGCTCGGGTCGGGAAAGTGTTCGGCCACGCCCTCGCGATTCCCTGGGTAGGCCAGACGCCGCTCGAAGGCCGGCAGGTTGTACTGCGCCCGCGTGTTCTGGATGTGGGCGAGCAGCTCGCCGCGCTTGCGCACCAGATGCAGGCGCCGGCGCAGTAGGTCTCGTGTCGATCGCATCGCAGCCGGATACACGTAGGCTTGCGGCAAGAGTCCGCCGCGCAACAAGACGGCGATCTTGTGCGAGTCGATTTTGTCGTTCTTGGCCTTGCCGCCGTGAAGGGCTTTCATGGCCAGGGCATGGCCGAGCACAAAGGTGATGCCCTCGACCGCACAGAGATCCGCGAGCCAGTACCACGTGAACATGCACTCGGCCGCGACGACGAGATTGTCGCGGTACGGCGCGACCGTCTCGAGGAATGCGGCCGGGGTGGAGGGCATGTTCCGGTGCACGAGCACCTGGCCGGTCGTGTCAAGGATGCAGACGTACATCGTCTTCACGTGCAGGTCGATCCCGCAGTAATACTGGTGCTGGTGGTTGTAGAATCGCATCGGTCCTCCTCCTGCGCGACATTGCGCATTTACCCTGCGTCAGCCTCCTCACAATGAGTGGGAGCAGGGGGAGGGCTGTATGAGGATCAAGCCGCTGCAGCCGACGAGCGGTCGATGGTTTAGACTCGTTCGCGTGACCGCCGCCGCCGCTCGCGGCTGAGCGGCAGATCGTTAGACCGCTTATTCCCGACTTGAACCCGATTGCCGATCATGCAACCCGCACACACTGCGTTCCAAGCGGCCTACGAGCAACGGGTGTGGTCGACTTGGGAGTATCTTGCTGGACATTTTCATACACTCAAGCAAGCTACGCGGCCAGTTCCCTGCCGGCGAGGTGTCTACATTGTTCGTGCGCCTTCGCTTCTCAACCGGGTACGGGGTTCGTCCAATGTGGTGTATATAGGGCAGGCCGGTGGAGGAAGTCGCGGTGGCAAGCAGGGATTGGGACCAGGCAACGGTGGTCCGGGGCGTTTGTTTAACACGAGGGGCTCGGACAAGCTTGTTCGCGACAGGATCGAGGTGCTCTACCCAGGCCAGTTCTTTGTGCTTGAGTGCGCGTACATCGATGACGGCGACGCCCGCCAAGTCGAGCGCGAACTGCTTAACGCGTATGTCTCGGATCATTGCGAACTGCCGCCGGCGAACCACAATTGATCGGGCGTGCATTGAAAAGCGCCGTCTAACAGCCGCTGCAGCCGACGAGCGGCGGATGCATTAGACTCCTTCGCGTGACCGTTCCCGCCGCTCGCGGCTGAGCGGCAAGTCGTTAGGCAGGCAGCGAGACATCATGGATAAAGCTGCAAGACTTCTCGATCTCGCGCGCAAGCGACAGGCGTCTCGTTGGCCTGGGTACAAGCCGCTCGTCGAGTACCGGCATGGCGCCTACGAGTGTGACTTTGTATCGCCCTATACGAAGGCTGCGGGAAACGTGGATGCGGCGGTGATGATTCTGCTCCAGGATTGGAGTTCGGACGATGAACTGAGTGGGGAACTAGACTCCGGAGCCGCGGAACTTGGTTTCACGCCAACTCTACCCACGAACAAGAATCTCATTCGCTTGCTCAAGACTCACTTCGGGTTGCAGCTTCGCGACACCTACGCCACCAACATATTCCCATTCATCAAGCCCGGCAAATTGAGCGCAACGATTCGCGTTCGGGACCTTGAACGAGCGGCTCTCGAGTTCGCCATCCCACAAATTGATATCGTGATTCCTCGGCTGGTGGTTTGCCTCGGACTAAAGACATTTAATGCGCTGCGAAGAGCGCTTGGGATGGGCGTCGAGGAGCCCCTCGATCGCGCGATCGGTGCGCCTTTTTCTCGCGGTCTGGCTCGGGTGTGGTGCCAGGCACACACCGGAACTATGGGCCAAAATAATCGCCATCGTCTGGGCATCAACCGCGTCTCTCAGGATTGGCTTGCCATGCAGATCGACGCACGCCTCCCTTGAATGAACACTGACTGCCGCGTGCTGAATCCGGCGTGCTGCCTAACCCTCAAATGGAGCCGACGCGCCAGACCGTCCGTGCGATCATGTCGCTGCGACGCGCGGCTCATTTGAACCGTTAGGCAGACAAGGAGAACGGAAGCAGATGCGCGTACTTGGAACGATTCTCTGGCTTCTCGCTCTGCTCTGGGCTGTTGCACAAGGCCTTAACATCCGCCAGAAGGCCAAGAGCGAACAGGCTACGGAGCACACATTTGAAGTCCACGCTCTCCTCCTCGCCTTGTCCGTCGCCGTTATACCGGCGCTGTCCCTGTCGCCGCTGCATCTGCTGTGGATGGTACCGACGTCTTTCCTTCTTGGCCTCGCCAGCGTGATCTTCCCCCTTCGCCTCCTTTGGATACCGGCATCCCTGTACGGCGCTCTATGGTACGTCGGGATACGGGACCCAGCGCTGGTGCTTTACCGAGCTGGTGACTACCCAGGGGCGATTGACGCGTTCAACGAGGCCATTCAGCGGAAACCCGATACGGCTGACAACCACTTCTACCTCGCCCTCGCTTACGACAAGGTCGGCGACCATGGCAGGGCGATACGGTCGTTTCAGGAATGCATTCGGCTGAAGCCCGACTCCGCGGAAGCCCACTGCAATCTTGGATTCACGTTCAAGGATACGGGG
>JBDTMB010000603.1:0-3410 GCA_039934485.1 Vicinamibacterales bacterium | reverse complement strand
GGAACCGCCTCGTGCGGAATCACGGCGACGTTGGTGGCCGTGGCCTTGGTCTGGGCGGCCAGCGGCTGGTAGAGAAGCGAGGCCGTGCCGGCGAGCACGACGACGCCGACGAGCAACTTGATGGCATATTTCATAGTGCGGAATCTATCCCGAGTCGCGGATTGAGTTCAAGGCGGATTACTTCGCAGGTGGGGGCAAACCTTTAGGTTTGCCCATGGCCCAGTCGTAGTGGCTCGCTGCACGCTGGATCATCGCCGGCACGTCCTCGGGCAGGAGGAAACCCGCGTCGACCAGGCCCACCGCCGCGAGCGAGATACGGCCGAGATAGTCCTCCCGGCTTGCATAGCGTTCCTCGATCGAGCGGCGCGAGTCGCCCGACTTCTCGCGATCCGCGCGCGTGCGGGCGAGCGGCAGGTAGGACCCGATCTCGCTCGCCAGACGATCCGGCGCGCCGATCGCGGGCCGCCGATAGTTCCATCCGGTGTGCGTCGCCAGCGGCACCGCAATCTCCGGCAACCGGATGCCCGGCCGATCGTTGCCGGCCTCATCCACCGCCGGCACCTTGCCGATGAAGGGCTTGCCGATCGTCGGCGGCTCGATCGAGACGATGCCCTTTGACCACTCCGGCCCGAAGTCCAGCCGGTACGTCGTCATCGGCGCGCGCGGACGCACGTAGCCTGGAATCGTCGGCCAGCCCGAGGCCTCAACCGTTGTCAGCGTGCCATCCGCGATCAACGGGTACTTGCTTGGCGGCGGCTCGACCCCTTCGCTCACCCAGCGATCGAGCGCGCGGAAGAGCGCGCGAATCACCGGCGTGTAGACCAGCGTATTCATGTCCGCGCGGCCGACGAAGTCCGGATCCGCGTACGGCGCCGGTGGAAAGGCGCCGACGATGTGCGGGGCGGAGGCGATCATGTAGATGCGGCTGGTCGGCGGCGGCGCGATGTCGCGCGTGCCGGTGACGTCGGTGTGGGTCAGCGATCCGGCGCGATTGAAGTATTCCGAATCGGTGAGGATGTGGAAGAACCTGGGCACCGTGCCGCTCCTGGTCGCGCGCGCGAGCAGGCCGTCGGTCTCCCCGGTCTCCGAATCCGTTTCGTCCGCGTCGGTGAACGGAAACATGTCCACCGGGTAGAGGATGTTGAAGTGCTGGAGTTGATCGCGCGACTGCTGGCCGAAGCGGTGATTGAAGGAGCCACGGCCCGCGCCGCCCACCTGATCGATCACGCCATCGAACACCTGCGCTCCGCGCTCGTCTTCATTGAATCCCTGATAGACGAAGTGCCGGAGGTAGCGTCCGGTCTGTGACACGCCCCAGCCGATCGCCAGCCTGATGCCCGGCAGCGGATTGCCTTCGGCGGCGGTGGCGTGCTTGAAGAAGCTGACGAGATCGCGCGTGCCCGAGAGTCCCACGCCCACCACGCGCGGATCGCGCGCGAGATAGATCACATCGTAGATGTGGCCCGCCTCGAACGGACGATCGATGCTGACCGCGCCTGGTCCCGAGAAGCGCCACAGGCTGCGGGCGATCTCCTGCGGCGGATCGGTGGGCAGCGTGCGCACGATCATCCGGTTCTGCGGGCTCGCCGGATCGGCCACCGGGTACGCCAGGTGTCCACGGTCGGCCACCGACGCCGTGGTCGCGTTCGGCCCCGGAATGAAATTGCCGCGCACCAGCCCGGTGAGGGGCTGGCCGTTGTTGGTGGCGATCGGGATGTCCATCCGCATGCGGCCTTCCGGCACGTCCCACTGCCATCCCATCCAGAGCAGCGAGAAGCCCTGGTTCATCAGCGCGCCGTTGCCGAAGTCGGCGGCGGTCTTCGGGTCCTCGGAGTTGGCGCCGCCCTGGAAGGTCTGGAGGATCCGCTTGGTGCCGCGGTTGCCGGCTTCATAGAACAACCGGCCGTTGCCGCGCGCCGGATCGACGGGCTTGATCAGGCAGAAGTCGGCGGAGAACTCGACGAGGCCCTGCGCGTTTCGCGGCGCGAGCGTGAGATCGACGATGCCGCGGTTCTGGGGCAGGGCAGGGTCGAGCGTGAAGTCCACTTTGCCGGTGAGCTTTTCGTACGGGCCGGCGGCCCCGAACGCTCGTCCGTTGAGGATCACGTCGCGACGCTCGATGCGCAAACGCTTTACGCCGGCATCGGCCAACGTGGGAACCAGCAAGCCGGCCACGAGCGCGGCGATCAATGTCCTCGTCATGGCCGGGAATTATAGAATGGGAACCGTGGAGAGGGTGCCAATCGTGAATCCCCAGGACTCCGGGGCCGGCCGCGCCGCGCTCGAGCGTGGCGACTGGCAGGCCGCTCGGGTCGCGTTCGAAACTTCACTCACGACCGCGGCAGATCCCGAGGCGCTCGAAGGCCTGGGCCTGGCCGCGTGGTGGCTCGACCTGGCCGACGTGGTGTTCGACGCGCGCGAGCGCGCGTATCGCCTGTATCGCGAGCGCGGCGACAGCCTCGGTGCGGCGCGGATGGCCATCTGGCTGGCATGGGACACCGAGGCGTTCCGCGGCGAACACGCCATCGCGAACGGGTGGCTCCAGCGGGCCCGCCGTCTCCTCGAGGACCGTCCCGATGCCACGGAACATGCCTGGCTGGCCCTGCGCAGCGGCGCCTTCGCGTTGCTCGATGATGGCGACCCGGACGTGTCTGAAAAACTCGCGTCGGAAGCCATCCGCATCGGACAGGCACTTGGGGCGGCGGACTACGAGATGGTGGGACGCGCGCTGCACGGCTTCTCGCGCGTCACCGCGGGCCGCGTCGCCGAGGGCCTCCAGGAGCTGGACGAAGTCAACGCCGCCGTGCTCGCCGGCGAAATGCACGATCGCGTGTTGATCGGCCTCACCTGTTGTTACCTGATCGCCGCCTGCGAGCGCATTCACGACTACGAGCGCGCGGTGCAATGGTGCGATCGGCTGAAAGCCTTTTGCGAGAAATGGGGATTGCGGCCGCTGTTTGCCGTGTGCCGCACGCAGTACGCGTCGGTGTGCATGTGGCGCGGCGCCTGGGAAGAAGCGGAACGGGAGCTGACCTCCGCCTCCGACGAACTGGCGGCGTCCCGCCCAGCCATGACCGGCGAAGGACTCGTTCGCCTCGGCGAGTTGCGGCGGCGGCAGGGCAAACTCGACGAAGCCATGTCGCTGTTCGAAAGGAGCGGATCGCATCCGCTCGCCTCGCTCGGGCGCGCGAGCGTGATCTTCGATCGCGGCGATTTCAGCAATGGCGCCGATCTCGCCGAGCGCCATCTCCGTCGGTTGCCGGCGAAGAACCGGACGGAGCGGGCGGCGGCGCTGGAACTGATGGTGCGCGCCTGTCTTGAACAGGGGCGCACGGATGAAGCCGCCGTCGCGGTAGCCGAGCTCCACGCGATCGGCGAAGAAGCGGGGACGGGGCCACTGCGGGCGCTGG
>JBDTMB010000602.1:0-3428 GCA_039934485.1 Vicinamibacterales bacterium | reverse complement strand
GCGTGATCGACGGGTTCTCGTCCTTGCGGCCGATCTTGTCGATCTCGTCGATGTAAACGATGCCCTGCTGGCACTTCTCGATGTCGCCACCGGCGGCCTGCAGGAGCTTGAGGATGATGTTCTCGACGTCCTCGCCGACGTAACCCGCTTCGGTGAGCGTGGTGGCGTCGACGATCGTGAACGGCACCGACAGCAACTTGGCCAGCGTCTGCGCGAGCAGCGTCTTGCCGGTGCCGGTGGGGCCGATCAGCAGGATGTTGGACTTGGTCAGCTCGACGTCGTGACGGCTGCGCGGCTGCTTCTGGATTTCCAGCCGCTTATAGTGGTTGTAGACCGCCACCGCGAGCTTCTTCTTGGTCAGCTCCTGGCCGATGACATATTCGTCGAGGAACTTCTTGATCTCGGGAGGCGCCGGCAGGGAGGTGCGGGTCCCGCGGCTGTCGAAGCGGTTGTCGTCGGCAATGATGTCGTTGCAGACCTCGACGCATTCATCACAGATGAAGACCGTCGGGCCAGCAATCAGCTTCCTGACATCGTTCTGGTCTTTATTACAGAACGAACAGCGTAAAATCTCGCCGCCGTCGCCGCTTTTCTTAACCATGCCGATACCTTAGGTTACACCCGTTTCCGAATGACATCGTCAATAATTCCATACGCTTTGCCCTGCTCGGGCGACATGATGTAGTCGCGCTCAGTATCGTCCTGGATCCGCTTGATATCCTGCCCGGTGTGCTTGACCAGAATCTCGTTGATTGTCGCGCGCATGCGTATGATTTCCTTGGCCGCCAGGTCGATATCGGTGGCCTGTCCGCCCAACCCCGACATCCACGGCTGGTGGATCAGGATGCGCGAATTGGGCAGCGAGAACCGCTTGCCCTTGGTCCCGGCCGCCAGCAGCACCGCCGCAATCGACGCCGCCTGGCCGATGCACAGGGTTTGCACCGCGGGGCGGATGAACTGCATCGTGTCGTAAATCGCAAAGCCCGCGGTGATCGACCCGCCGGGGCTGTTGATATACAGGACGATGTCCTTGTCCGGATCCTCGGCTTCGAGGAACAGCATCTGCGCAATCGCGAGGTTGGCGATCTGATCGTCGATCGGCGTGCCGATGAAGATGATGTTGTCTTTGAGCAGGCGCGAGAAAATGTCGTACGCGCGTTCGCCGCGGTTGGTCTGTTCGACCACCATCGGCACAAGCTGGTTATGGGGGTAGACGCTCATAGTTAGTCTGTTGGGAAGCTTCGCTGGGTGTGGAGAACGAACGACTCTCAGTGTACCACGCCCCTCCCTGTGATCTGTTATCGGCTAAGGGAGGCCGAGAGTGCAATAGCCGAATGGGTAGCCACGGACTATTTGTTGGTAATATCGCCGTGCACGCACCTAACTGCTTCGTGCTGTTCAGTTTACGTGGCGTTGACCATGACACATCGAACGTGGAAACACTGGGCCCGCCGGCTCCTTCCCCCAATCGTCGTCGACTGGGTGCGTCCGCCAACAGCCCCCCCATCACGCGTCACCTGGCGGGGCGTCTACCCGACTCGTCGTGACGTGCCCACGCACAGGGACGCTTATGACGCGGAACTCATTGATGAGATGGTCAAGTACACACACGCGGCGTACCAAGGTCGCGCCGATCAGATTCCACTGTGGCATGAGACCTTTGTCGTCGCCGCCGCGCTGATCGCGTCGGCGCGATCAGCATTGCATATCGTTGATTATGGTGGCGGCGTCGGGTCGGCCTTTGCGCAACTCCTGCCGGCATTGCCAGGGGATGTCCAAGTTCGATACCTCGTGGTCGACATGCCGGACGTCTGTGACGCAGGTCGTCAGTTGTTCAACAGTGACGATCGCATCAGGTTCTCGACTGAGTTGCCGCAAGGCGGCCAGCCGCCAGACTTGGTCTACGTCAACGCCGTGTTGCAATACCTCGACGACTATGGCGACCGGCTCGGGGATCTTGCGGCGCTGAAGGCGCCGTGGATTCTGTTCAGTCGGCTCTCTGCCTGGGACGGTCCGCGATTCGCGACCCAGCAAGTCAACTTGCCGGGACGACAATTTGCGAGCTGGTTTGTGAATGTCGGTGAAGTGTCCGAAGCCCTTGCATCTCACGGCTATCGGCCTGCGTGTGACTGCGTTTCAGAGAAACGTCATCCCGCGGATCTGCCGGAAACGCATCGCGTCGATCGCTTACGGACGATGCTCTTTGTCCGCAACCCCGGCTGATGTTGTCCTGAGTGGGCTTCAGTTTACCTTGGCCTTGGTGAGGACGTGGCTGATCGCCTTCTCGCGGCGCAGGCCCGCGGCCAGGCGTCCCAGTTCGCCGTCCTTCTGTAGGCGCGCGCGGATGCTGGCCACGGTGTGGCCGGCCTGCTCCGCGTAGCGCGCCAGTTCGGCTTCCATGTCGGCCTCGGTCACCGCGATGTTCTCGCGCTTGCCGATCTCGTCGAGCGCAATCGCCGAGCTCACCGCCTCGGTGGCGGGGGCGCGCTGGCCCTCGCGAAACGCCTTCCAGTCGATGTTCGCCTGCCGCGGGTCGATGCGTTGATCCATCAGGCGCCGCGCGAAATCCTCGAGGCGGCGATCGATCTCGCGATCGACCAGCGACGCCGGCACCGGGAACGGCACCCGGGCCGCCAGCTGCTTCAGCACGTCGGCGCGCACCTGGTGGTCCGCCGCGTGCCTGGCCTCGTGCTCGAGGTCGGCGCGCACCCGCGCGCGCAGCGCGTCGAGCGAATCGAACTCGCCAAGGTCCTTCGCCAGTTCATCGTCCAGCGGTGGCACCACGCGGGTTTTGATTTCCTTCAACGTGACGGTGTAATCGACCTTGCTGCCCGCCAGTTCCGGAATCGTGTAGTCGTCCGGATAGGTGAGCGTGAAGCTCTTGGTCGTGCCCGTCGTGACGCCAATCATCTCGGCATCAAAGCCCGGCGGGTTTGACGGCGCGCCCAGTTCGATCGACACCTGGTCGTGCTTGTCCATTTCGCCGCGCACGCCGGCCTTGTCGGTGCCCTGGCGTTCGAGGTGCACGACCACGGTGTGGCCGGCTTCGACGATGCCGGACTCGACGGCTTCGAAACGCGCGGCGCGTTCGCGCAGCCGCTCGAGCGAGGCATCGACCGCGGCGTCTTCAACGCTGGCCGCGGGACGCTTCGCTTCGATCGTGGAGAGATCGCCGGGATCAAACGACGGCACCACTTCAAAGCTCGCCTTGAAGGTCAGGGGCTGTCCTTCTTCCAGCTTCAAGTCGTGAATGTCGGGCGTGGCCACCGGCTCGACGCCGCGCTCGGTGAGCGCATCGCCCACGGCCTTGGAGACCAGATGCTCCGCCACGTCCTGCATGATCTGGCCTTTGAAGCGTTGCCGGATGACGCCCGCCGGCACCTTGCCCGGGCGGAACCCGGGAATGCGGGCCTGCTTGCCCAGCTTGG
>JBDTMB010000601.1:0-3444 GCA_039934485.1 Vicinamibacterales bacterium | reverse complement strand
TGGACGAGGGCAGCTTGCGCTGTGACGCCAACGTCTCGGTGCGCCGGGCCGGCGCCCCGAAGTACGGCACCAAGGTCGAGGTGAAGAACGTGAATTCGTTCCGCTACCTCGAGAAAGCGATCCAGTACGAAATCGGCCGGCACATCGACATCATCGAGCACGGCGGGCGGATCGTGCAGGAGACGCGGCTGTTCGACGCGGCGCAGGGCAAGACCTATTCGATGCGCAGCAAGGAAGAGGCGCACGATTACCGGTATTTTCCGGAACCCGACTTGCCGCCGCTTGTTGTCGACACCGCGCGCCGCGCGAGCATCGCGGCGACACTGCCGGAATTGCCCGACGCGAGGCGGCGACGCTTAATCGCGCAGTACGGATTGCCCGAATACGACGCGGCGCTGCTGACGCAGACGCGCGGCCTCGCCGACTATTTCGAGGAGACCGCCGGCGCGTCGGGCAATCCGAAGGCGTCGAGCAATTGGATCATGGGGGAGATCCTGCGGACCATGAAGGAGCAGGCGATCGGCATCGAAGCGGTGGCGGTGTCTGCCGCCGCGCTCGCCGGGCTCGTCGCGATCGTCGAGCAGGGCACCGTCAGCTCGACGGTCGCCAAGGACGTGCTGGCGAAGATGCTGGCCACCGGCCGCGCGGCCGCCGACATCGTGGCCGCCGACGGCCTGGCGCAGATCTCCGACGCCTCGAGCCTCGCGCCGCTGGTCCAGGGCGTGCTCGCGGCGCATCCCGACGTCATCGCCGAAATCCGCGCCGGCAAGGACCGCAAGTTGCAGTTCCTGGTCGGCCAGGTCATGAAGGAAACCAAGGGTAAGGGCGATCCCAGGTTGGTGACCGACCTGATCAAGCGCGCGATCGGCAACACCGAGGCAGCTTCCTAGTACACTACCGGCCGTGATCGAAACGCAGGGACTCGGCAAGACCTACGGGCGCGGCCTCTACGCGCTGCGCGATCTCACGCTGACGATCGACAAGGGCGAGTTCGTCTTCCTCACCGGCCCAAGCGGCGCCGGCAAGAGCACGTTGCTGCGCCTGCTCCTGCTGCAGGAGCGTCCCACGGAAGGCCAGCTGATGGTGGGCGGCCGCAACCTGTCCCACCTCACCCGCGACGAGGTGCAGGCCTACCGCCGCACGGTGGGATTCGTGTTCCAGGACTTCAAGCTCATCACCACCAAGACCGTGTTCGAGAACGTGTCGTTCGCGTTGCGCGTGCTCGGGATGCCGATCGATCAGCAGCGCCGTCGGACCTACCAGGTCCTCAAGTGGGTGGGGCTGCAGCACCGGCTCAACGCCTACCCTGAAGAATTGTCCGGCGGCGAGCAGCAGCGCGTCGCGATCGCCCGCGCGCTCGTGAACGAACCGCATCTCGTCCTCGCCGACGAGCCGACCGGCAATCTCGATCCCGACTTGTCGCTCGAGATCATGAACCTCTTCCGCGAGATCAATTCAGGTGGCACCACGGTCCTTGTCGCCACGCACGATCGCGAACTCATCAAGTGGGTCGGCCGGCGTGTCGTCCTGCTCGAGCACGGCCGCCTCGCCGGTGCGGAGGTCGCGCCGTGAGCTGGCTGAGCTATGCGTTCGAAGAGGCGTGGGCCAGCCTCGGGCGGGCCGGCCGATCGGCCGCCATCTCGGTTGGCACGATCGCGATTGCCTTCGTCGCGCTTGGCGGCTTCCTGCTCGTCTCGGTCAACGTCCAACGGGCCATCGATCGGTGGCTGGCGTCGGCCGAACTGTCCGTCTATCTCAAGGACGACGCCCCGGATGACCAGCGCACCGCGCTCGAGGAATACCTCAAGGCGCAGGCCGTGGTCGTGGCGGTCGAGTTCATCTCCAAGGAGCGCGCGCTCGCGCGTTTCCAGGCGGACTTCCCCGAGTTGACGGACGTGGCCACGACGCTGGCCGACAATCCGTTTCCCGGCTCGCTTGAAGTCCGGCTTCGGACGGGCGCCCAGGCCGCGGACCAGGCCGACACGCTCGCCAAGAGCGTGTCGGGCCGCCCGGGCGTGGCGGATGTGCGGTACGACCGGCGCTGGATCGAGCGCCTGCTCGCGCTCGTCACCGGCGGCCGCGTCGCCGGCGCCATCGTCGCCGGCATCCTGATGCTGGGCGCGGCGTTCACGGTGGCCGCCGTGGTGCGCCTCTCGCTGCATGCCCGGCGTGACGAGATCGACATCATGCAACTGGTGGGCGCGCCGTTCAGCTTCATCCGCGGACCGTCGGTGGTCGAGGGGCTCCTGCTCGGGGGCGCCGGCGCCGCGGTGGCGTTGCTGCTCGTCTGGGTCCTGTATCTCGTCATTTCCCGATCGGTGGGCGCCGATGCGGCCGGGGTCATTGGTGAAGGCGGGCTGCGCTTCCTGGGGGTGACCGAGGTCATGTTGATGTTGGGCGGCGGGCTGGCGGTCGGCGCGGCCGCCGGGGCCCTGGCGGCGCGGGCGGTCAAATGACTCCGGATGTCTCGCCTTGTCACCCCGTTGACACATCCTGCCGAACCCTCTTACACTCGGGGTATCGGATATGCCGAGAGCGAGGAACCGCATCCCACGCTTCCTGACGGATAACGCCGTTCCACCGTGCGTATCCGCTCTGGGTCAGTTCTATCGGGAAGAGTTCGTCAAACATCATCAATGCCTCCAGGCCCAGCGCGAGTACTACACCGCGCAAGCCATCGAAAACGTCGAAGCCGCCCTCCTCCGCCTCATCGCCCAAGCCGATCGCCTCTCCGAAGAAATCAACGCCGACCAGGTTGCAAAGTTGCTGCGTGAGTTTGACGTGGTCACCGGCTTGTCCGGCTGGTCCGATCCGCATAAGGTCAACTGAACCACCCGCTCGCAAGACTTCGCGCCGAACTGAACGACATCATCCGCGCCGGGGTGGATGCGGTGAGTGCCCGTCGGGTGGTCGTGCGCGCCTTTGGCGATGCCGCGATTCGCGAGGCCGTGACCGCGAGGCCGGTGAGCGTCGTCGCGGTGGGGAAGGCCGCTGCCGGGATGGCGACGACGTTTGTCGAACTGCCGGGGCCGTCGATTCGCCGGGTCGTGGCGATTGCCACGCATGCTCCCGATTCGATGCCGGTCACCATTGAGTGGATCGAAGCGAGCCACCCGTTCCCGGACCAGCGCAGTGAATACGCGGCGTCGCGTGCCCTGGACGTGGCCAGCGGCGTGGCGGCCGGCGAAACCCTCGTCGTGCTTCTCTCTGGCGGCGCTTCGTCGTTGATGTCGGCGCCGATCGATGGACTCACGCTTTCGGACAAAATCCGCACGACGAGATTGATGATGGAGTCGGGCGCGGATATTCACGCGCTAAACACCGTCCGGCGTCATCTGTCCCGCGTCAAGGGCGGACGGCTGGCGGCGGCCTGCGCGGGGCGCACCGTGACGCTGGCTATTTCAGACGTGATCGGCGACGACTTGGCTGCAATCGGCTCGGGTC
>JBDTMB010000600.1:0-3464 GCA_039934485.1 Vicinamibacterales bacterium | reverse complement strand
CGGTCCACAGCGATGAAGGCCTGAACGACATGGTCTACAACCGCTGCGTCGGCACCCGCTATTGCTCCAACAACTGCCCCTGGAAGGTGCGCCGCTTCAACTTCCTGTTGTACCAGGACTGGAACACGCCGCAGTTCAAGCTGCAGCGCAACCCCGACGTCACCGTCCGCAGCCGCGGCGTGATGGAGAAGTGCAACTACTGCGTGCAGCGCATCAATGCGGCGCGCATCGAGTCGAAGCGCGAGGATCGCGCGATCCGCGACGGGGAAATCGTGACCGCCTGCCAGGCGGTGTGCCCGACGAGCGCCATCGCCTTCGGCAACATCAACGACCCGAACAGCCGCGTCGCCAAGCTCAAGTCGAGCCCGCGCAACTACACGATGCTCGAAGACATCAACACCCGGCCGCGCACCACCTACCTGGCGGCGGTGCGCAACCCGAACCCGGCGCTGCCGTCGAACCCGACGGTGGGCGGCCACGCTGAGCCGAGCGAGCACTAATGTCCAACAACGTTCACCTGTCCACCACGGTGCTCGACCGGCCGGTCATCGGCGCGGGACACGACTTCGAGACGGTCACCGAGACGGTGTCGCAGATCCCGCTGGGATCGCGAACGCCGCTGCCGTGGGTCGCGATCTTCCTGACCGCGCTGGGCCTGTTCGGCCTCCTGCACCTGGCGCTCGGTTACCTGGTGATGACCGGCGTCGGCATCTTCGGCACCAACCAACCGGTGGGCTGGGCGTTTCCGATCATCAACTTCGTCTGGTGGATCGGCATCGGCCATGCCGGCACGCTGATTTCGGCGATCCTGCTGCTCTTCAAGCAGCAGTGGCGCATGTCGATCAGCCGCTTCGCCGAAGCGATGACCATCTTCGCGGTGGCCTGCGCGGCGATCTTCCCGGTGTTCCACACCGGCCGTCCGTGGCTGGCGGCCTACTGGCTGTTCCCGTATCCCAACGCGATGGGCTTGTGGCCGCAGTTCAAGAGCCCGCTGATCTGGGACGTCTTCGCGGTGTCGACCTACGCCACGGTCTCGATCGTGTTCTGGTACGTGGGCCTCATCCCCGACCTGGCGACGATGCGCGATCGCGCGGTGTCGAAGGTCAAGAAGGGCATCTACGGCATCTTCTGCCTGGGCTGGCGCGGCTCGGCCCGCCACTGGCACCGGTATGAGGTGGCCTCGCTGATTCTCGCCGGCCTGTCGACGCCGCTGGTGCTGTCGGTGCACACGGTGGTCAGCTTCGACTTCGCGGTGTCGGTGATTCCCGGCTGGCACACCACGATTTTCCCGCCCTACTTCGTCGCCGGCGCCATCTACTCCGGCTTTGCGATGGTGCTGACGCTGGCGATTCCGATTCGCTTCGCCTACGGCCTCGAGAGCCTGATCACCATGCGCCACATCGACAACATGGCGAAGATCATGCTGGCGACCGGCCTGATCGTCGGCTACGGCTACACCATGGAGGCGTTCTACGCGTGGTACAGCGCCAGCCCGCACGAGCAGTTCATGATGTGGAACCGCATGACCGGCCAGTATGCCTGGGCCTACTGGATGCTGATCTCGATCAACGTCGTGATGGTGCAGTTCCTCTGGTTCCCGCAGGTGCGGAACAACGTCAAGCTGCTGTTCGTGATGTCGATCATCGTCAACATCGGGATGTGGCTCGAGCGCTTCGTGATTGTGGTGACGTCGCTCGCCAACGACTTCATCCCGTCGTCGTGGGCGCACTACACGCCGACGCGGTGGGACTACATGCTGTATGCCGGCACGTTCGGCTTGTTCCTGACCGCGTTCCTGCTGTTCCTGCGGTTCGTGCCGATGATTGCGATGTTCGAGGTGCGGATGCTGCTGCCGCAATCGAAGGTCAAGGCGGATCACCATGCACACTAACCAACCGTCGAACGCGCTGTTCGGCGTGATGGCCGAATTCGACTCGGCGCAGGATCTCGTGGATGCGGCGCGCAAGACCGTGGCGCACGGCTTCACCAAGATGGAGGGCTACTCGCCCGTGCCGATCGAAGAGCTGAACGACATCATCCACAAGAAGCGGACGATGCTGCCGGCGCTGGTGCTCGGCGGCGGGCTGACGGGCATGGCCACCGGGTTCGCGCTGCAGTGGTGGGCGTCGGTGATCGCCTTCCCGTTGAACGTGGGCGGCCGCCCGCAGGCCAGCTGGCCGACCTTCATCGTGCCGTCGTATGAACTGACCATCCTCTTTGCGTCGCTGACCGCGGCGATCGGGATGATCGTGCTGAACGGGCTGCCGCAGCCGTATCACCCGGTGTTCAACGTCGAGCGGTTTTCGCTGGCGACGTCCGACAAGTTCTTCCTGGTGCTCGAATCGTCGGATCCGAAATTCGAACCGCAAGCGGCGAACGAGTTCTTCAGGAGCATCGGCGCGAAGGGAGTCTACGACGTTGAGCAGTAAGCACCTGATGCTCGCGCTCCTGGCGACCGCGGCCCTCGGCCTCGCCGGCTGCCGCCAGGACATGCACGACACGCCGCGTTATGAAACGTTCGAAGCGAGCCCGTCGTTCGCCGACGGCCGCTCGTCGCGCAACCCCCCGGCGGGCACCGTGGCGCGCGGCTGGCAGCGCGAAGACGACGCGCTCTATACCGGCAAGGTCAACGGCGTGTTCGTGGACCAGTTCCCGTTCGCGATCGGCCGCGACGAACTGGCGCGCGGCCAGGCGCGGTTCAACATCTATTGCACGCCGTGCCACGGCCGGCTCGGCGACGGCCAGGGCATGGTGGTGCAGCGCGGGTTGCGCCAGGCGGCGTCGTACCACAACGATCGGCTGCGGGCGGAGAAGGTGGGCTACTTCTTCGACGTCATCACCAACGGCTTCGGCGCGATGCAGGGCTACGCCGAGCAGGTTCCGGTGCGCGACCGCTGGCTGATCATCGCCTACGTGCGCGCGCTGCAACTGAGCCAGCACGCGTCGGTTGACGATGTGCCGGCCGACCAGCGGGCGGGCCTCGAGGCGCCGGCTGCCACCGAGAAACCGGTCGCCCCGGCTGCGGAGAAACAGTAGTGACTGCGAGCACGGATACATTTCAGGCACCGGACACGCTGCCGGGCATGCGGCAGTTCGGCACCATCGCCGCGGTGCTGGGCCTTGCCCTGGCGGCCGCCGGATTCGCGATGTCGGGCCTCGACCGCTTCTTCCAGGCCTACCTGGTGGCGTGGACGTTCTGGATGGGCCTGGTCCTCGGCAGCCTCGCGCTGCTGATGGTGCAGCACCTGTCGGGCGGCGCCTGGGGCGTGGTGTTGCGCCGGCCGCTCGAAGCCGCGGTGCGCACGCTGCCGTTCATGGCCGTGCTGTTCATCCCGATCGTGCTCGGCATGCACTCGATCTACGAATGGTCGCTGCCCGAGGCGCTGAACGATCCGATCATCCGCGAGAAGTCGCTCTACCTGAACACGCCGTTCTTCATCGGCCGGCAGGTGTTCTATTTCGTG
>JBDTMB010000599.1:0-3467 GCA_039934485.1 Vicinamibacterales bacterium | reverse complement strand
GCACCATCCACGCCGCCCGCGGCGTCCTCGCCATCGCCGCGGAAGCCCGGCGCCGGGGCGCCACGGCGTTGCTGCTCCCCGCCGACAATCTCGCGGAAGCCTCGGTCGTCGACGGCCTGCGGCTGTTGCCGGTGCGGACGCTGGCGGAGGCGGTGGAGCGGATGAACCAGCCCCGGGAGGCGTGGCCGGCGGTGCCGGCTTCACCCGTCCTCGCATCGCGGACGGATGGGGCCGCCGAACATCTCGACCTGGCCGATCTTCACGGCCAGGCCTTTGCGCGTCGCGCGCTCGAGGTGGCTGCGGCCGGCGGCCACAACCTGCTGATGATTGGCCCGCCGGGCGCAGGCAAGACGATGCTGGCCAGGCGGCTGCCGGGCATCCTGCCGCCACTCACCTTCGACGAGGCGATCGAGGCGACGACGATCCATTCGGTGGCGGGACTGCTACCGGCCGGAGCCGGGCTCCTGGTCGAGCGCCCCTTCCGCGCGCCGCATCACACCATCTCCGACGCGGCGCTGGTTGGCGGCGGATCGCTTCCACGCCCTGGCGAAGTCAGCCTCGCGCATCACGGCGTCCTCTTCCTCGATGAAATGCCGGAGTTCGACCGCCGCGTCCTCGAGGCGCTGCGGCAGCCGATCGAAGAAGGCCGCATCACCGTCTCTCGCACGCTGCGCTCGGTGGTCTTTCCGGCGCGCTTCCTGTTAATCGCCGCGATGAACCCGTGTCCGTGCGGATACCTCGGCGACAAGAAGCGCATCTGCCGCTGCACACCGCTCCAGATCGCGCGCTACCGCGGCCGGCTGTCGGGCCCCCTGCGCGATCGCCTCGATCTGATTGTCGAAGTGGAGGCTGTTCCGGTGAGTGAATTAACCCAAGGGGCGCCGGGCGAGCCATCGGCCCAAGTGCGGGCACGCGTATTGGCCGCACGGCAACGGCAATTGGCGCGGTCCACGAGGGGACGCATGAACGCCCGGCTGTCGGCAACGGAACTGAAACGAGTCGCACCGCTCAACCAGCCATCGAAACGCCTCCTGGAACGATCCGCCGAGCAGCTCGGCTTCTCGGCGCGGGCGTATCACCGCATCATTCGCGTCGCCCGGACGATTGCGGATCTCGCCGAGTCGGACGCAGTGGAAACCGCCCACCTGGGAGAAGCCCTGCAGTACCGCTTCATCGAAAGTTGAATCGGTCACGAGATTGACTCAAGGAAAGTGGACATTATATGATTATCGAAATGGACATTTCAGTGACCCAGTTCAAGCAGCGCTGCCTGGAGTTGGTGCGGCGCGTCGAGTCGTCCGGCGAGCGCGTGACCATCATGCGGCGGGGGCGGGCTGTCGCGCAGCTCGATCCCGCATCGGGCGCCAACCTGCCGGCCGAAGGGGCCCCGTGGGAACGGTTACGGGCGCTTGGCGGGACGCTGCATGGCGCACCTGGGGATTCGGTTCTTCTGGGCAAGGAGTTCGAGGCGCTGCGGTGAGCGTCCTGCTCGACACGCAGGTGTGGATCTGGTGGCTGACCGGCGCCGGCGCGTTGCCGAAAGGTGAACGCGCGGCGCTGGATCAGGCCGCTTCGTCCGGAGGCATCCGCGTATCGGCGATCAGCCTGTGGGAGGCGCAACTGCTCCACTCGCGTCAGCGGTTGGAGTTGCCGCTCCCGTTCTCGGATTGGCTGCGTCGCGCCACCAATCCGGAATTCATCACGGTCTTGCCGCTCGACCTCGACGTCGTGCTTGCGCTCAACGAGTTGCCGGCAGCCTTTCATGGCGATCCCGCGGACCGCTTGATCGTGGCCACGGCGCGGGCGCACAAACTCCCGCTGGCTTCACACGATCGGGCCATTCGCCGATCGCGAGCCGTGAAAGTGTGGACGCCCGCCGCCGCGCTCAGTCGGTAAACGGAAACAGGTGACGCCGACCGGCCAGCGCCAGGTTGAGGAAGAACTCGTCGGGCTTGCTCCACCCCCGTTGTCGCGCCTCGTGCATCATCAGGTCGATCAGCATCGCGGTGCCGAAACGCGCTTTCTGCAACATCTGATCGTCGTCGGTGACCAGCGGGATGCGCCCCTCGAACAGCGCCAGGAGCGGCTCGCGCACGCCGTCGAGCGTCACCTGATGCAACTGCCCGGCGCGGTCCACCGCGGTGTCCCACAACACCAGCGTCCGGCGCCTGAAGGCTTCCGGAAGAACCTCGATACCGCCCGCCGCAACCGGTGTCGCGGTGCCTTCGTCCGGCGGAGTCTCCACCGCACACGAGTCGGGTGCGCACCGCCAGCCGTCGCGATCGCCCGCCGTGTAGTGGCGTCGATCGACGCCGGAGATGTTGCGGATGTCGAGCAGCGGCATGTCCTTGTTGGGATCGGCCGTCGGATCCGGATGCAGCGCCTGGATGTCGCCATCAACGATTGGCAAACCGGCCGCTTTCGCCTTGCTCATCATCCACTTCAGCGCAATGTCGCTCAATCGCGTATTGCCGTTGCCGCCCCCAATGTCGGAGTGCACGCCGCGAAACCACACTTCATAGCCGCCGTTGAGGCGCGTGGGTATGAAGGACAGCCGTTTCTCGTCGAGTGCGAGAGCGTGGAAGCAGAACTGGATGCCGGCCCTCGGAAGGGATAGGTGGTGGCCGAAGTTCAACAACTCGTTGCCGAGAAAGCCGAGGCCGAAGGCCGCAACCACATCCCACACGCCCACGAAACGAATCACCGGATTGGCCTCGACCACGGTGGTCGCCTTCGGCTCACGAATTCCACGGTTCTGAATTAGGTGACAGAAGTCGAGCGTGGTCGCCGCGCCGCGGCTGAATCCGACGATGTCGATCGTCTGGTCGCGATTGGACCAATTCAGGCATAGACGTTCGTAGGCCTCGTCCAATCGAGATACCTCGCCTGCGCCGAACAGGCCACCAAAGACCTTGCCGGCCGCGGCGTGCCGCGTGCCCACCCCCTCCACATAGAAGTCGTTCGTGCCGGAATGGGCCTGGTAGGCGCGAGAGAACTTCACGACGTTGGTGTCGTGGTGGTTCTTGTCCTCGCCGCTCTTTTCGGTATTCCAGGTGCCGTCAAACGCGTACAGGGCCATGAGGGCATTCTGCCCCAAAAGCGATCGGATGGCTCCTACCGGGTTGCGCAGGCCGAGCGACGTTGTCGTCACTGGCGATTGCGCCGACTCCAGCAGTTGCGTCGGCTCCAGTAGTTGCTGCGCCGACTCACCAGTTGCCCCGACCCATCGAACGTTCCCAAGTCGCCGGACTGGCGGCGTCGCGCCACCAATCCGGAGTTCATCACGGTCCTGGCGCTCGACCTGGGTGTCGTGCTCGCGCTCGACGACTTGCCGGCGAAGTTCCACGGAGATCCGGCGGATCGCCTGATTGTCTCCACCGCGCGTGCCCACAGACTCCCGCTCGCCACGCACGATCGCCGCATCCGTCGTTCTCGCGCGGTGAAGGTGTGGAGGGCCTAGCTCACGC
>JBDTMB010000598.1:0-3488 GCA_039934485.1 Vicinamibacterales bacterium | reverse complement strand
AGCGCCACGAAGGCGCCGGTGATCGAGGCGCAGCGCGTGCCGCCGTCGGCCTGGATCACGTCGCAGTCGAGCCAGACCGTCCGCTCCCCCAGCTGTTCGAGCGAGATCACCGAGCGCATCGAGCGGCCGATCAGGCGCTGGATTTCCATGGTGCGGCCGCCCACCTTGCCGGAGGCGGCCTCGCGGTTGGACCGCGTCGAGGTGGCGCGCGGCAGCATGCCGTACTCCGCGGTGACCCAGCCCTTGCCCTGTCCGCGCAGGAACGGCGGGACCTTGTCCTCGATGCTGGCCGTGCAAATGACGCGCGTCAGGCCGACTTCGATCAGCACGCAGCCTTCGGCGTGGATGGTGAAGTTCGGCGTCATCAGGGTCGGACGCAACTCGTCGGGGGCGCGCTCGTGTAGACGGTTCATTGGGGACTCGGGGATGGCAGGGTGACCGCTGGTGTCGTATTGCTCGGTTGAATCAACCCCTCATTCTTTCGCAGCGGCCGCCGTAAGTCCACATGTCCCGCCAGCGTGTCGGCTTCGTGACCGTCAATCAGGATTTGCACCTGTTGCAGCGTCGGCAGGTTGGTGAGGAGGACGTTGACGATCGTGTAGACCGTCAGCAGCTCCTGCAGCGAACCGCCGGGGTGCCCGGACTTGATCGACGGATCGAGATCGACAAACGCTTCGTTGTTCTGCGACACGAACAAGCCGCGCAACGTGACGCCGGCCGGGATGGTCCTGGCCAGGGCCGCCGGCGGCTCGGCGGTCAGCTGCGCTTCGACGATCGCGCGCGCCTGTGCGACCGGGCCGTCCGCCAGCGGCACGTCGCTCTGCACCGGCGCGAGCCGCAGCCCGTCCTCCGACGCGAAGAACAGCGTGGCCTTGATCTTCGGGACCACCGGCGCCGTGGCGGCGGCGGGAGCGGATGGCGCCCCGGCGCCGGCGGCGGCGTCGGGTGTTGGACCGGTGAGCACTCGCGATAATCCGGAGAACAGCGCGTAGGCGAGACCGATGGCCACCACGACGGTGCCGGCGATCACGAGGAGTGTCTGGCCGCTCGGCCCGCTAGGGCTCGAGGAACTCGCGGAACTTGACCAGCGCGTCCATGAGGGCCTGCGCCACGAGATCCTGATACTCGGCCGACCCGAGCTGGGTTTCTTGATCGACATTGGATAGGTAACCGATTTCGACGAGCGCCGCGGGCATGTTGGCGCCCACGAGGACGCGGAAGGGCGCCTGTTGCATGGCGCGAGGACTCATTTCAACCTTGGTGCTGAGCGCGCGCTCGACGAACCCCGCGAGCGCCGCCGACTGTTCGAGATAGCGCGCCTGCGCCGTCTCCCACAAGATCAGGTTGATGGTGCGCGAGCCGCCGCCCAGCGCCGGCAGCACCGTGGCGTCATCGTCGGCGCGCTTGCGCGTCTCCTCGTCGGCGCGTTCGACGGTGAGGTAGTAGACCTCGGCGCCCTTGAGCGCCGGCCGCACCGCGGCGTTACCGTGAATGCTCAGGAACACGTCCGCCTGGTGGCTGTTGGCAAACGCCGACCGGTCGTCGAGCGACATCGTGCGATCGTCCTCACGCGTGAGGTACACCTTGAGGCCGAGACGGCTCTCGATCAGGGTCCGCAGGCGCCTGGCTACCGACAGGGTGATGTCCTTTTCGAGCGTGCCCTTCGGACCCTGGGCGCCGAGCTCTTCGCCGCCGTGACCCGGATCGATCACCACCGTGCGCAGTCCCGTGGACGGGCCTTGCGGCACCAGGAGGGTCCGCGTATCCGGCGGAGGTGGTGCCGTCGGCGAAGGCGTCTCGATCGTGGTCGACGGCAACAGGTCTATCGTCACTCGCCCCGAACCGGCATCCGCCTGTGAAGTGCTCACGCGATGGGAGGCGTAGCGCGGGCCCGTCGTGAGGAGCACCGAGGCGCCGGTGTCGCCGGCCGCGAGTCCCAACAGAAAGGTCTGTGGCGGCAGCGTCGGCGCCACCAGTTCGAGTGCGTCGGCTTCGAACTGCAGCAGCAGGCGTCCTTGTTGGGCGACCACGCGCGATTCGGTGTTGGGCGTCACATCGAAGGTGACGACGACGTTGGTGGGGCCGGCATCGACCCGCGCGACGACGCGCGGGACGCGCAGGTCACCGACGATCAACAGGCGCGAGGGGCGGCGCAGGTCGATCCGCGATTCGAGCGCCAGGGCGAGCGCGCGCGGCAGGAAATCCACCGGCACGAACCAGCGGTTGTCGCGGCGCACCGGCGGCGCGGGCAACGACACCAGCCGCCCGCTCACCGAGACGATGTTCTGGTTTTCCGACAGCACGACGTTGCGCGTCCGCGCGGTGATCGTCAGCGCCCCCGCTTGCCGATCGTCGCGGGAGGTCGTGGCAAAGAGGGTGTTGATGTCGTCAACCGAGACGTAATCCTGGTTATTGATCGAGGTGAGGGCCAGCGGCTTGCGGCCCTCTCGCGAGAGCACGGTGAGCGAAGTCCCCTGCGCGACCGGGCGGATCGAGAGCCCGGCGACAAGGGCGACGATCACAAAACCGGCCAGACCAACGCGGCGCATTCTCTCCATTATGCCTTCTGCTTTCACAGGGGGAGGCTGGGGAGGGCAGTTATGGCCAACGTATCGGCGCCAACCTTATCCGGCAGCAGCGCGCCGCGGGGATGGGGCCTGGTCGCCCGGCTGGTGAACATTCTCCGTAAGATTATCCAACCGATGGGTGGTCCCGGCGGTCTGATCAACGTGACGCTGGCCGAATTGAACGTGCCGATGCTGGTGGCGGCCCCAACCCCGAGGGCTTGCGCCGACCCGGCGACGGTCCGGCTGGTCGGGCTGGCCAGGGCCGGGGACCGCACCGCCTTTGGCCGGCTGATCGAGGACCACCTCACCGCCGCCCGCCGGCTGGCGCTCGCCGCGGTTGGCCAACCCGCCGACGCTGACGAGGCCGTGCAGGAGGCCTCGGTGGTCGCCTGGCGCAAGCTCGACTCATTGCAGGATCCCGGCGCCTTTCGCGCCTGGTTCCTGCGCATCGTCTGGCGCAAGGCGCTCGATCGGCGGCGGTCGATCAGGACCTGGTTCGAGCGCTTCAGTTCATCGTCGGCACACGACACCTTGCCGGCGCTCGACGTGGCCACGCCGGATCCATCGCCCGACGCGCTGCTGCTGTCGCGCGAACTCGAGCGCGCCATCTCGCAGGTGATTCGCGCGCTACCGCGGCGCTTGCGGGATCCGTTTCTGCTGGCGGCCAGCGGCGACCATCGCTACGAGGACATCGGGGCACTGCTGGGCATCCCGGTGGGCACCGTGAAGTGGCGCATTTCCGAAGCGCGCCGCGTGATTCGCCAGAAGCTCGACCGCCTGGGCTATGGGGTGACGCGATGAATCACGACGAACGTGATGACGCGATCGATCGAGTCGCCGCGAAACTCGTCAGCGTCGCGCCCGATCCATCGATGCTCGATCGGCTGGCAGCGCAACTGCCGGCGCACTCCCGGCGACGGC
>JBDTMB010000597.1:0-3491 GCA_039934485.1 Vicinamibacterales bacterium | reverse complement strand
GAGGAAAAGTACGCAGACGCCGTCCTGGCCCGTTGTGAGGGAAATGTCATCAGCCACAAGATCCTTCCGCAGCCGGGCGAATTTGTCGAGGATCTCGAGGACTTTGTGCGCACCATGGAGGAGCCCATCATCTCCTCGGGTCCCTACGCCCAGTACCAGGTGATGCGTGAGGCCTCCAAGCACGTCACAGTGCTACTTGATGGCCAGGGCGCTGAACAGTTCGAGATAGGGCCTCGTGAAGTCGGCGAGCTTGCGAGCCGACTGGCCCGGGCGGTCGGCCTGGATGGTGGAGAGGAGCTGGGTGGTGAACAGCTCCGGGAACAGCAGGAAGTCCGACTTGTAGTCCGAGGCCACGTCGACGAAGAACTCGCACTGCCTGGCGAATTCCTCGAACGTGGCGATCGTGCGCATCTGGTACTGGACCGCCGACAGCTTCACCGGGCTGGTCGGGCGCAGCAGCGGCCGGCGATGCGGCTGCACGTAGTCCAGGTTGGTCCACTCCAGGAACGTCGCGAAGCCGCGCGACTCGGCGTCGGACGGGAAGTAGTTGGGGATGAGGCCCTTCAGCACGAAGCCGTTCGAGAGCTGGGGCGTGAGCACCGGGTCGAGCAGTTCCTTGCTGATCACCTTGGCCACGTACTCCGTGGCCGACATCTCGGCTGCGTAGCGGCCGTAGCCCGCGATTCGTCCGCCAATCATGATGCCCTTGAGGTTCCGGTTTTGTGCCAGTAGCTTGCGCGCCCCGTAGAGCCGCCGGGAAAGCTTCAAGCCCTGGAACTCGGGGTCCACCATGATCTCGATGCCGTAGAGCGTGTCGCCCTGCGGATCGTGATTGCGGATGTAGCCGTTGTCGGTGCTCGCCTTCCAGTCGTGCCAATCGCTGTGACTCGCGGAGTCGACGATCAGGGAACTGGCCGACGCGGCGACCCGACCGTCGATGTCGATGATGAACTGGCCATCCGGAAAGATCGCCAGCTGGCTCTCGATTTGTTCACGCGCCCAAGGCTTCATGCCCGGGAAGCACTTCACCTGCAGGGCGACCAGGTGATCAAAGTCTTCGATCGTGACGTTGCGCAGCCGCAGCCGGGTTTCGAATTGCTTGAGGTCGGATTCGTCCATGTTCATGGGCCCCTTAGCGCGCTCGTGGGGCGACGATCATACCCCTGGTGTCTTGGCGACCGGGACTCTTTCGGCCCGACCCGGTGGGACCTGCCATCTTGTGTTCCTCCAACCCGCGCGGCAGCGTCGTCGACAAGCTCAAGGCGCCTTGGGTGACGTCAAAGGGGAGGAGATGATGACCGACCGGAAAAGGCCGCCCAGTGGTTCAGTTGAGCGGCCTGTAGATGTCAGCGGGGGCTAGAGCCCCCGCTCTCCAGTCGCTATTTCAGGCTGACCTTCTGCACGCGCCAGTTGGTCATCTCGCCGACCAGCAGCTCGTTCTCGTTGCGGCAGTCGATGGAGTTGGCCAGGCCGAACTCCTTCGGCAGCTTGCCCGCCGATCCGAACTTGCCCACCACCTTGCCATCGAGCTGCACCTTGTAGATGGTGGCGTCGTCCATCCCGCTGTCGTCGCCGACGTGCGAGATGTAGAGGTACTGCGTGGCGCCCCGGGTCATGCACATCGTGTACGGCGTGCCGACGTTGCCGAACTCCGACTTGAACTTGCCTTCGCCGTCGAAGACCTGGATGCGCTTGTTGCCGGTGTCGGCGACATAGACGTTGCCCTGCGCGTCGACGGCCAGGGATTTCACGCCGGTGAACTGGCCGGGGCCGTTGCCGGTCGATCCCCACTGCGTGAGGAACTTGCCGTCCTTGTCATACTTCGCCACACGATTGGTGTTGCCGAGACCGTCGGTGATATAGATGTTGCCGGCCTTGTCCCACGCGACATCCGTGGGCCGGTTGAACGTGGAGCCAGGCGTCCCCGCTCCCACCGGTCGAGCACCAGCGCCCTGCCCGCCACCGGCCGCGCCGCCGGCACCAGCACCTGCGGCACCCGCACCCGCCCCGGCGCCTCCCCGTCCTGCGCCGGCAGCCCCGCCACCGCCCGCGCCCGCCGCAAACGGACGCACACCGATGGCTTCCGGCTTGCGTCCCAAGACCAGCACGACCCGGCCTTCGGCATCGAACTTCACGACCTGGCTGGCCGCTTCGTCGATGGTCCACACGTTGTCCTGCGGGTCGATGCGCAGCCCAATCGCGGCGTTGAAGCCGTAGACGTCCTGTCCGAGCTCGCGCACGAACTTGCCGGCGGCGTCGAACTGGAAGAGGCGCGATCCGCCGCGCGCGAACGTGCGGTTGTCGCCGATCGTCGCGTAGGGATGTCCCGTGCGCGTGTAGACGAAGATCTGCCCCTTCGAATTGGCGCCGACGCCGCCCACCTCGCCGACGAAGACGTCGTTGGGCGTCTGCAGCAGGTTGGCGTTCGAGGTGAATGTCAGGTCCGGCACGCCGGCCTGCGCGAGGATGGTGGCGCCGCTGGCGAGAAGTGCCGCCGCGGCGAGTGCGGTGAATGTTCGTGACATTGTGATTCCTGGCTCCTACTGCTGACTCGTGGTCTTGGTGGCCTGGGACTTCAGCAGGATCTTCTGCGAACGCCAGTCGTTGATTTCCGCGGTGTAGATGACGTTGGGGTCGCGGCAATCCATCTGGTGAATCGTCGCGAACTCGCCCACGGCCTTGCCGGCGCGCCCGAACTTGCCGATGATCGTGCCGTCGAGCTCCATCTTGTAGACCTCGCCGGTAAACTCGGCGCCGGCGGCCGGCGCGCTGTCCTGCCACGAGTTGGAGACGTAGAGATACTGCTTGCCGGGGTTCTTCGGCCCGGGACCGCCGGAGACGCACACCGCCCACGGATTGCCGACGTTCGGGTAGTTCGCCTTCCAGTTGAGGTCGTTGTCGAGCACCTGCACGCGCGCGTTGCCGCGGTCGCCGACATAGACGTTGCCCTGGAAGTCGGTGGCGATGGAATGCGGCGTGTTGAACTGCAGGTTGCCGTTGCCGCGCGTGCCCACCGCCTTGATGAAGCGGCCGTTCTTGTCGTACTTGACCACCCGGGCGTCAGAGTAGCCATCGGAGACGAAGATGTTGCCCTGCTGGTCGAACGCCACGTCGGTCTCGCGCCCAAAGCGGTACTTGGCGTTGCGGCCGTGGAAGCCACCCTGTCCCGTCATGTTGCCGAGCATCGCCACCGGATCCTCGCGCCGGCCGATGGTCATCAGCACCTTTCCCTCGGGGCTGAACTTGATGATCATGTCGGTGCCTTCGTCGACGGCCCAGATGTTGTCCTGCGCGTCGACGCGCACCGAGTGCGCGAAGGCCGAGCCGTAGTTGCCGCGGCCGATCTCGCGGATGAAGACGCCTTGCGGGCTGTATTCGAACAGGCGCGTCTCATAGGCGCGGTGATAGATGTAGATGTTTCCCTTCGAGTTGGTCGCAATGCCCATGTTCTCGCCGGTGTAGATCCCCGGCGGGTTCTTGAAGAAGTTGGG
>JBDTMB010000596.1:0-3499 GCA_039934485.1 Vicinamibacterales bacterium | reverse complement strand
CGCACGTCGACAAGAAGTCGCGCGAGCAGTTCGAGATCCGCACGCACAAGCGTCTCATTGACATTTTCGAGCCGACGCCGCAGACGGTGGACGCGCTGATGAAGCTGGATTTGCCGGCCGGCGTCGACGTCGAAATCAAGGCCTTCGGCAAGGAACACGGGAAGTAAACCATGGTCACCGGAATCATCGGGAAGAAAGTCGGGATGACCCAGCTGTTCCTCGAAGATGGAACGCTGGAGCCCGCCACCGTCCTCCAGGCCGGCCCCTGCATCGTCGTGCAGTCGAAGACGGCGCAGAACGACGGCTATGAGGCCGTGCAACTCGGGCTGGTCGAAGCCAAGCCGATTCGCAACGCCAACAAGGCGCTGACCGGCCATCACAAGAAGGCCAACGTGCCGCCGACGCGGATTCAGCGCGAGGTCAAGCTGGCCAAGGGCGCGGAAGCGCCAAAGCCCGGCGACCAGGTGCTGGTGTCGATTTTCAGCCAGGGCGAACGCGTCGACGTCATCGGCACCAGCAAGGGCCATGGCTTCCAGGGCGTCGTCAAGCGTCACCACTTCGCCGGCGGTCCCGGCGGGCACGGTTCGATGTTCCACCGCGCGCCGGGTTCGATCGGCGCCTCGTCGTATCCCTCGCGCGTCATGCCCGGCATGCGGGCGCACGGGCACATGGGCGTCGACCGCGTCACGGTCCGCAACCTCAAGGTGCTCAAGATTGACCCGGAGAATCACCTGATTCTCGTCAAGGGCGCGGTCCCCGGGGCCAACGGCGGCTACGTGGTGATTCGCAAGGCCGTGGCCGCGAAGCCCGAGCCGCAGCCGCAGCTGCAAGAGAAGCCCAAGAAGGGCAAGAAGTAAACACCATGACTATTGATGTCGTGAACACCGCAAACCAGAAGGTCGGCTCGGTCGAGCTCAGCGACGAGGTGTTCAGCGGTCGCGTCAAGACCGACCTGATCCACGAGTCGGTGGTGCGGGAGAACGCGGCCAAGCGCCGCGGCACGCACCAGACGAAGAACCGCGCCAACGTCAGCGGCAGCGGCAAGAAGCCGTGGCGCCAGAAGGGCACCGGCCGCGCGCGCGTCGGCGAAATCCGCAACCCGCTGTGGCGCGGCGGCGGCACGGTGTGGGGCCCCCACCCGCGCAGCTACGAATACACCCTGCCGAAGAAGGTCGAGCTCGGCGCCCTGCGCGCCGCGCTGATGGAGAAGCTGCAGGAGAACGCGCTCATCATCGTCGATTCGCTCACCGCGTCGAACGTGAAGACCAAGGCCGCGGCGGCAACGCTCAAGGGCCTCGGCATCACCGGCAAGGCGTTGCTGGTCGACGCGGAGATCAACGAGAACTTCGCGCTCGCGGTCCGCAACCTGCCCGGGATCACGCTGGCGCTGAGCACGCGCATCACCGCCCGCCAGGTGGCGATCACGCGCAAGGTGATCGTGACCAAGGCGGCGATTGAAAAGCTGGAGGCGGCGCTCGGCGCATAGTCATGAAACTTACCGAAGTCATCCGCCGTCCGCTGATCACCGAGAAGACCACCGTCATGCGCGATACCGGCACGACGATCGCCTTTGAAGTGGCGAAGGACGCCAACAAGATCGACATCCGCCGCGCCATCGAGAAGCTGCTGGGCGCGAAGGTCGCCGAGGTTCGCACCTCGATCACGCGTGGCAAGTTGAAGCGCCAGGGCCGTTACGTCGGCCGCCGCTCCGATTGGAAGAAGGCCTACGTCACGCTCCGCGCGGGCGAGAAGTTGCCCGACTTCCTCGAAGGCGCATAAGAGGACGATCATGCCGATTCGCAAATACAAGCCGACTACGCCGGGCCGCCGCCAGATGACGGTGCTGGTGTTCGACGAGATCACCACCGACAAGCCGCACGGGCCGCTGACCGAGAACCTGCACACCACGGGCGGGCGCAACAGCACCGGCGAGCAGACGATCTGGTGGCGCGGTGGCGGCCACAAGCGCCTCTATCGCATCATCGACTTCAAGCGCGACAAGGCCAACATCCCCGGCAAGGTGGCGACGATCGAGTACGACCCCAACCGGTCGGCCCGCATCGCCCTCATCAATTACGCCGATGGCGAGAAGCGCTACATCCTCCAGCCGGTCGGGCTGAAGGTGGGCGACGCGATCATCTCGGGCGACAGCGTCGACATCCTCACCGGCAACGCGCTGCCGCTGAAGAACATCCCGCTCGGCACGATGGTGCACAACGTCGAGCTCAAGCCGGGCAAGGGCGGGCAGATGGCGCGCAGCGCCGGCGCCGCCGTGCAGGTGGTCGCGAAAGAAGGCGACTACGTCTCGGTGAAGATGCCGTCGGGCGAAATCCGCAAGATTTACCAGGACTGCCTGGCCACCATCGGCCAGGTCGGCAACATCGACCACGAGAACGTCTCGATCGGCAAGGCCGGCCGCAGCCGCTGGCTGGGCAAGCGTCCGCACGTGCGCGGCGTCGCCATGAACCCGGTCGATCACCCGCTCGGTGGCGGCGAAGGCAAGACCTCGGGCGGCCGGCACCCGGTGACGCCGTGGGGCGTGCCGACCAAGGGCTACAAGACGCGCCGCCCGCAGCCGAGCGACAAGTTCATTGTGCAGCGGCGTTCGAAGTAACGCACTGGCTGAAGACCGTAGGCTGCTGAAGACCGTAGGCTGCTGAAGACCGTAGGCTGAAGACAGAAGGCTGAAGAGTATGAGTCGCTCACTGAAAAAAGGTCCGTTCGTCGACACCCATCTCCTCGAAAAGGTCGAGGCGATGAACCGCGCGAACGAAAAGAAGGTCGTCAAGACCTGGTCGCGCCGATCGACCGTGGTGCCCGAGATGGTGGGCCACACGCTGGCGGTGCACAACGGCAAGAAATTCGTCCCCGTGTATCTCACTGAGAACATGGTGGGCCACAAGCTGGGTGAATTCTCGCCGACGCGTCAGTTCAAGGGCCACTCCGCCCGCGCTGACAAGACGGCGGCCAGCGCGCCCGGCGGCGCTCCGTCGGCGCCGGCAGGAAAGGGCTAGGCCATGGTTCGCGCAGAGGCAACGGCAAAGTACGTGCGCACCTCCGCCCAGAAGGCGGGGCTGGTGCTGGATTTGATTCGCGGCAAGGACGTCAACCTGGCGCTGTCGGCGCTGCAGTTCAGCCGCAAGTCGGTGGCGCGGGATGTCGCCAAGGTGCTCCGCTCGGCGGTGGCCAACGCGCAGCAGCAGGAGGCCTTCGGCGGCGACGTCGCGCGGCTGTTCGTCTCGGCGTGCTGCGCCAACAACGGCCCGTCGCAGAAGCGGGTGCGTCCCGCGCCGATGGGCCGGGCGTTCCGGATCGTGAAGCGGACCACGCACCTCACTGTGCAAGTGACGGAGCGGGCCCAGGTGATCAAGGCGGTCGCGGCCGAGGGCACGGGCCCGGCGGCGAAGTCGTCGAAAGCGGCGCAGTCAAAGCGCGACCGGGCCACGTCGCCCGCGTCGGCATAGCAAGCGGATTGCAGTGGGCCAGAAAGTACACCCTT
>JBDTMB010000595.1:0-3505 GCA_039934485.1 Vicinamibacterales bacterium | reverse complement strand
CAGCGCGTTGTTGGGCTGCAATTCGTTGAGCGAGAAACGTGCCCCTCACGGCCCAGCGGGCTGAAACAGCCTCGGAAGGAGCTCGGCCAGCGAATGGCGCCAGACCTTCCACTCGTGTGCGCCGGGCGTGCTGTACCACTTGTGGCGAATGTTGTGTTTCTTGAGCGTGTCAACAAGATCGAGTTGACCCTGGTAACGGGGATCCTCCGTGCCGCAACTTAGAAAAAGAAGACGAAGGCGCTTGTTCATACTCGCCGGATCGTCGAGGAATCCGGGGACTGCTTTTCCGAGCTGGAAATCCACATCGCTGATGTTGCCTGAGCTGAACTCCGCCACCCAGGCGAACTTGTCGAGATTTCGCAATCCCGTCAGGAACGCCTGGCCACCGCCCATTGACAGTCCGGCGATGGCGCGGGACTCGCGTCCGTTCAGGACGCGGTAATTCTTCTCGATCATCGGAATGATCTCGTTCATCAATTCCTTGCCTGTCGCCTCTACTGCCTCGGCGCTGGCTCCATCGCCGAGACTGTTCGCATAGCCATTCGGCATCACGATAATCATCGGCAGCGCCTTGCGCTGTGCGACAAGATTGTCGGCAATCACGCCGGCTCGTCCCACCTCGCTCCACGTGCCCTCGAGGCCGGCGGCGCCATGGCGAAGGTACAGGACGGGAAACTTCCTGTTACTCTCGCTGTCGTACTGGGGCGGCACATAAACAACAACCCGACGACGGAGTTTCAACACATTGGATGTGTACTCGCGAATGTGCAGGACACCGCGGGGGACATCTTGGCGCTCATCAAAGCGCGCAGGGGATCCCGGCACCTCGATCAGGCTATCGTGAGTCCCCTTGCCGACGGCAATGGCGGAGTTCGACATGTCGACCACGCGAACACCATCGACAACGAAGCTGTAAGCGTGGATTTCAGGCTCCAATGGACCGACCGTGACGCTCCAGCTGCCGTCGGCGCTCTTGATCATCGGTTTCAATCCGACGGGCGTGAGGTTCAGCTCAACCTGTGAAGCTTCTGGCGCGCGCAGGTAGAACGTGACTCTGCGATCGAGATGTACTTCTGAGGCAGTGACGGGAGCAGCGGGTGTGGTCGGGTAACGGTAGGTGTTCCGGGCAGGAGCTGCCCCCGTCTGGCCGAAGACCAATGACGGCAGAGCAAGGGCGAGCAAGATGGCACGAATGCGTCGTCGGATCGGGCCTCGCTCACGAGTGACCACGACGTTGTGAATTACTGCTGGTACCATCTTGTTTCCTCTGTTCAAATAGCTCTGTCGTTGGCTGCCCAACGGCCTGCGGTTCAGCCGCGGCGGCTCATGATCGCACCGGCCGCCGACGGCTGCAACCGCTTGTTGGGCGACGCGTGCCACACTCCCCGCTACTCTCGCACCATCTGGATGTCGCGGGTGGCCCGCCAGGCGCCGTAAGTGTCGCGCGTGACAGGACAAGTCAACACGCAGTCTGGCCGGGACTTGCAAGGCCCATTTTTGAAAGAATCCGGATCCAGTAGCGGAATGCCAAACTTCCGCCTTCCCACCACGATTGGGTCATCCTCGAACTGTAGTGATAGCAGCAGGGGTTTATAGCCTGGCGCCTTCACTACATAGTGCACGTGCGCGGGTCCGTTGTCGTAGCTGCCAGGACGGATGGTTTCATACTGATACCGCCCCATCGAATCTGTACGCAAGGAGCCGTGCAGTCTTGGGTTCAACTCGCCGGCGTTGGGGTCGTCGATTTCGGTGGCGTACCGGCCGCGGATGTCAGTGTGAAACACATAGAGGGACACACCGGCGACGGGCGTTCGGCCGTCGAGCGTCCGACCGGTCACGATCAGCCGCTCTCCGGGCTCCTCCTGACCGGCTACTGTCACAATCGATGGGGCGTCCACTGCCGCGGTGTACTGCGCCGCCAGGTACTCAGGAACAATCAGCTCTGGTGCCTGTGCCGGCAATGATGCCCCAAAGGCGATCACTGAGACGACCAGCAACAGGGCTTTGGGATTGGTTTGCGGTTTGTCGCTCATCTGAGCCCCCGACGTCTCGCACGCGACTGCCGCTTTCCAGATCGGCCTGTGTTGTCTGGCTAACGACTGCGGCTCACCCGCGGCGGGCGCCCGAAGCTGATTCTACATGGCAATGCGATACACGGCCGCCGTCGGGTGCAGCCGCTGTTAGACCGCGCTTCAAGAACGTCCCTGCCAGCGCGATTTGTGCTGACGTCCATGAATGGCCAACACGACGACCTCGTCGTCGGTGGCTCGAAAATAGATGGCGTACGGAAACCGCGACAGCACCGCTCGACGTGTCTCAGAATGGACCCGCTGAAACAAGAAAGGGTTGTCGACGATCCTGGAGATCAGGCCGTTGACGGCTTCGCCAAACTCGCGCCCCAGACCGGCGCGACGGGATTCGTACCAAGCGTGCACGGCAATTAGTTCGTCCTCGGCCTGTGGCCTGAGTACGACTGCACGGCCCACGATCTACCCCAACAACTTGGCCCGGACCTCGGCCCAGGGAATCGCAGACTCAGGATTGGCCAGGTGTTCGGACCAGCGCCGATCAAGCTCAGCGCGCTGATCATCGGTCAGTTCCAGGGCCGCATCCCGCTCAACGTCGGAGAGACTGTCCCAAAGCGCCATCGCGAGCTCGGCACGGTCGCCGGCGGACAGCTTGAGCAGCTGAGTGAGAGGGCTCGATGGCATATTCGGATGGTCTCATGCCTCGGTTGATTCCCGCAAGGTCGCTTGGTGATGGGTGTCGAACTGAGCGGTCAACGACTTGCCGCTCAGCCGCGAGCGGCCGGCGAGATTTCTCGAAGGAGTCTAATCAATCTGCCGCTCGTCGGCTGCAGCGGCTTAGGCGGTGCTCCTGGTGCTCTCTTGAAACGGCCGAGTCGTGAAGCCCCAGCGGGGAACGGCACGCCGGTAGGCCCGATACGACTCCCCGAACTGTGACTCGAGAGCAGGCTCCTCGTAGAGGACCACGAACAAGTGGAACAAGATGAGGATGAGAAGTGCGTACTCAGCCAGACCGATGCTCCGGAAGAGCCACGCCTCCCCGAGGATGAGTGCGATGACGCCGTTGTACATAGGGTTGCGGGTGAAGCGATACAGACCTCGGACAACAAGGAAGCGTGGGGGATCGATAGGGGCGAGAGTACCCTTGCCTGCGGCGAAGAAGTCCCAGACGCACCGGAGGAGGACAAGAGCACCGGTGATGGCGAAGACGGCAGCCCAGACGGAGGCGAGCCCGAGGTCTGGGACGCGCAGTAGGTTTCCGGCTCGGAGGATGCTGAATGGGATGTAGCCGGCCACCGTACCGGGTAGCAGCAGGACGAAGAAGAGAGCTCTGAGTGCGAGGAGGAGTCGCATATGAGTGGGATGGGCAGCGCCTAACGTGCCAAATGAGCCGCGCGCCGCAGCCTCATGATCGCACAGACCGTCCGGTGCGACGGCTCCATTTGGATGTTATGCGGCCGCTCAAATGAGCGATCGGT
>JBDTMB010000594.1:0-3509 GCA_039934485.1 Vicinamibacterales bacterium | reverse complement strand
TGCCCTCGTTCTCGACGGTGACGGTGGCGCCGGGGAGTACGGCGCCGGAACTATCGGTGACGCGGCCGACGATGTCGGCGGTGGTGACCTGGGCAAGGACGGACGCCGACAGGGCCAGGCAGAGTGCAATCACACAAGCACCAAAGCGAGTCGCGGACATAGCGCTCTCTCCTTCCAGGTTCAAGTTACCGCCGGTAACCGATTGCATGCTGGGATGTAATCGGTTGCAGACACTAGCACGCACTCCCCTTTGGTCGCAAGAGGGAGTCAGTACAGGGCGAACGCGTACAACGTGTCGCCGGCGGCCACCAGCACGTACTGCTTGCCGTCGACGCTGTAGGTTTCGGCGGCGTTGGTGGTGGTCTGGCCCAGCTGCGTGTGCCACAACGGATTGCCGTTGGCCACGTCGAACGCAATGAAATTGCCGGACACGTCGCCGGCGAAGAGCAGACGACCCGCGGTCGTCAACAACCCGGTCGCGAGGCCGGTGTTGAGGGCCGTGCGAAAACGATGCTGCCAGGCAATCTTGCCGGTCTTGTAGTCGATGGCCGTCAGGTAGCTGCCGAGCGTCCCGAGCGCGCGCTCATCCTTCCCACCCAGCCCGAGCGCCCCACGCGGATCCGGCTCGGTGAGGTAATACATCGCGTAGGTGTCGGCGGTCGGCACGTAGAACAAGCCGGTGTCCGGGCTATACGAGGGCGGCGGCCAGTTCGACGCCCCCTGGTTGGCGTTCGAGACCAGGGCCCCGGCGAGGTTGTGGTCCTTCTCCGGGATGCGCACCGGCTGGCCCTTCGCGTTCAACTCCGGCTTCGCCCAGTTCGCCGACGCCGAGAACTTGCTCGTCAGCAGGTGTTCACCGGTCAGGCGATCGACCACGAAGAAGTAGCCGTTGCGGGCGGCGGTGAGCACCATCTTGCGCGGCCGGCCGCCGAAGGTGCCGTCCACGAGTACCGGCGTCTGCGCCGAATCCCAGTCGTGGGTGTCGTGCGGCGAGGTCTGGTAGTACCACGCCATCTTGCCCGTATCGATGTTCAGCGCCACAAGCGCGCACGTGTAGAGGTTGTCCATGCCGTCGCCGCGCACCACGCCGGTATACGCGGGCGTCGGATTGCCCGAGCCCAGGATGTAGAGCCGCGCCTCGGGATCGTAGGAACCAGGCACCCAGGGTTGCGCGCCGCCGTGAATCGCGGCGTCGAGGTTCTTCCAGGTCTCGAGGCCCGGATCGCCCAACTTTTGCGGCGTGCCGAACCACTTCCATTGCAGATCGCCCGACTCGGGATCGAACGACTGGAGGAATCCCGGCATGTCGAGGTCGTTGCTCGAGCCCACCAGCACGTGGTTTTCAATCACCATCGGCGCCATGGTGTGAAAGTACTGCTGCTGGAAGCTCGCCAGCTCCTTGTGCCAGCGCTCCTTCCCGGTCCGCGAGTCGAGCGAAATCAAGTAGTTGTCCGGGGTCACGAAGAAGAGGTACGTGCCCCACATGCCCACGCCGCGGTTGCCGATGTGGGTGCCGCCCTTCGTCTTCCAGAAGTAGTGCCAGATCTCGCGGCCATCCCTGGCGTCGACGGCCCACGTGTTGTCGGGCGTGGTCACATACAACACGCCGTCCACTTGCAGGATCGCCCCCTTCACCGAGGTCGCGCCGCCGGCGATGATGTCGCCCTCGCCGCCGTTGATCACGGGCGTGGCGCCGCGCACCGGCGGCCCGCCCGGGCCAGGACCGTTGGCCAGGCGACGCGTCCACGCCAGCGAGAGATTCTTCACGTTCGCCTGGTTGATTTGCGCGAGCGAGCTGTGGCGCTTGCCCGAATAGTCGCCGGAATAGGTCGGCCACGATTCGCCGAGCGGCTGGTGCAGCGCGGCCTTGTCCACGCCCTGGGCGGCGACCACGGCGCCGGCCGCGCCGACCACGGCCAGCAGGATCAGTTTCTTCATCATGGTTTTCCCAGCGACGCGAGGTACGCGGTGACGTTGTGGATGTCGGAGTCGGAGTAGACCTTGAGCAAGTCCTTGTGCGGCTGCAGCGGATCGCGGACCTCGACCTTGGCGGCGGTGCCGACCGTTCGAATCGTGCGGCGGCGGCCGTCGGCCTGCGTCAGCGTCACGACGAAGTCGTCCATCCGCTCCAGGGTGCCCTCGATCTTCTCGCCCGCGGGCATTGTCACGGTCACGGTGATCGGCGGCGCCGGCACCGGCGTGTTGCCGCCGCCACGGCCACCACCGCTCCCGGGCATCAGCCACATCTGCTGCAGCACAATCGGGTCGCGGAGCTGGGGCCTGGCGGCAAAGGTGGAGAGCGCCGCCGTCGTGTGGCACGAGGCGCACTTTTGCGCGACAAACGCTTCACCCTGTTTGGCGTCGCCGACCAGGATGTTGATCTTCGACGGCCCGCTGCGGCTTTCCACCGTGAAGCTGTGCAGGAACTCCGCGATGTCGGCGATCTGTTCGGGCGAGAGCTGGAAGCGCGGCATCGAGCCGCGGCCGTCGCGGATGGTGGGCCCGATGAGCTCGCCCTTCTGATCGTCGAGCACCAGCGCCGAGCGCAACAGGTTCGGGCCACCGCCGTCGCCGCCGCGCGTGTCGGCGCCGTGGCAGAAGGTGCAGTTGACGCCGTATTGCGACTTGCCGCGCTCAATCGCCGCCGGATCACCTGGCGCTCGTGGCGGGTAGGCGACCACCCCGAAGGGCGGGGTGGTGCCGGCCGGCGCGCCACTCGGCGGCCGTTGCGGCTCCGGCGCCTCGGCGAAAAGGACGCCCCGCAGGGCGGCCGTGATCAGCAGCGCGCCGGCGACAATCAGCCGAATCTTCACTCGTCACTCCTGCAGCAAGCACGGGAACCTGACGCATTCCCGGAATCGATGTAATCGGTTGCAGAGACTAGCACGACCCGGCGCCCGCAACAACCCGTATCATGGATGGCCGTGGCCAACATCTACGAAGTGGCAAAACGTGCGGGCGTCTCCACCGCCACGGTGTCGCGGGTGCTCAGCCGGCCCGACATTGTCGCGCCGGCGACCCGGCGCAAGGTCCTCGACGCCGTCGAGCGCCTGCGCTTCACGCCCAATTCCGCCGCCAAGAACCTGCGGACGCTGCGCACCGCCAAGCTGCTGGTCACGGTGCCCGACATTTCGAACCCGTTCTTCGCGCTCATCCTCCAGGGCATCGAGGATGCGGCGCAGCGCGAAGACTATGCCGTGCTCGTCGGCGACACGCAGCACGACGAACGGCGGGAGCAGCGCTACTCCCTCATGCTGAACAGCAAGGAGGCCGACGGCCTGATCTTCCTCGGCCATCGTCTTCCGGAAGCGGCGGCGGCCCTCGCCCGCAGCGCCACGCCCCGCTGCGCGCCGATCGTGAACGGCTGCGAGTTCAATTCGCGGCTCGGCATCCCGAGCGTGCACATCGACAACGCGCGCGCCGCGTCCGACGCGATGCACCTGCTCTACGATCTGGGCCACGAGCGCATCGGCATCATCACCGGGCCCCTGGTGAGCCCACTCAGCCGC
>JBDTMB010000593.1:0-3516 GCA_039934485.1 Vicinamibacterales bacterium | reverse complement strand
AAGGAGAGCGCTGAGGTCCGTCCCGGCGATCCTCTTGACAAATCGAACGTTCGTTCTGTATTGTGCGGCCACACAACGAGCGTTCGGTTTGTAACCAAGCCGGCCCCCGGGGCCGCCGCTACGGAGAGACGATGATGAGTGAGTGCACCCCCGTCCGTCGGCTTCAGTCCCTGTTCCTCGGTGTCGCCCTCATGCTGGCGTACGCCTCGCTCACCCCGGCTGTCGCGCAGGTGGCTGACGCCGTCATTGAAATCACGGCGTCGGACGAATCCGGTGCCGCCCTGCCCGGGGTCACCGTCACCGTGACCCGTCCGGACACCGGCTTTCAGCTGGCGCTCGTCACCGACTCGGTCGGCAGCGTGCGCGCCCTGGGCCTGGCGCCGGGCACCTACGACATCAAGCTGGAGCTCGCCGGCTTCGGCACCGTGGTCGAGAAGGGGTTGACGGTGAGGGTCTGCCAGACCGCGAGGGTCGCCGTCCCGCTCAAGGTCGCGCAGGTCTCGGAGACCGTGAACCTCAGCGCGCTCGCGCCGCTGGTGGACATCTACAAGACCGACTCGTCCACCAATATCGTTCCCGAGCAGATTCAGTCGCTGCCGGTGGCGGATCGCGACTTCCAGCGTCTCGCATTTCTCGCTCCCGGCGTCCAGCGCGAGCGCGGCGGCAATCGCTTTATCGGCAACGGTCCTGTAATCGGGTCCGCCGGCAACGCCAGCCAGGCCACAATCATGGTGGACGGCGTGGACTTCACCGACCCGACTCTCGGTCTCGCGCGGGCGCGCTTCAGCCAGGAGGCGATCAGCGAGTTCCGGGTCATTACGAACCGGTTCGACCCCGAGATCGGCGGGTCGGCCGGCGGCGCGCTCTCAATCGTCACCAAGTCGGGCACCAACAACGTCAAGGGATCGGCGTTCGGCTTCTTCCGCGACAAGGCGCTGCGTAAACAGGGCGAGCTCGACCTGAAGAAAAACGACTACTCACGGCAGCAGTTCGGCGGCACCCTCGGCGGACCCATCGCGAAGGACCGCACGCACTACTTCATGTCGTTCGAACAGGTGAGCGAGGACACCATCGTGCCGTTCCGGCCGGGCGGCGCCTACGCATCCCAGGCCGCCGAGCTCCCGTATCCGTTTCGCCAATCGCTGCTCTTTGGCGGCCTCGAGCACAAGATCAACCAGAATCAGGGCCTGCGTCTGCGCTTCGTCTACGAGCACGCGCGGCAGGAGAACTTCCGCGCCGGCGGCCTGGGCGACCTCTCGGCCGGCATGAACCTGAACCGCAACAACTTCAACGTCACCGGCACGCACTCGACGACGATCAAGGGTGGGGCGCTGAACCAGTTGTCCGTGCAGGTCGGCCGGCGGCAGTTCGACGAGCCGAACAACTCGCAGGCCATCGCCGAGTACTTCTCCAGCGGCAACACCCTGCAGACCGGCGCCAACCCCGTGGGCGACCAGGACGACGTCAACAACATCGTCGAAGTGCGCGACACCTTTTTCAAGCGCGTCGGCGGCGGCCGGTGGGCGCAGGACTTGAAATTCGGCGGCGCCGTCCAGCACGTCAAGGATGCGTGGAACTTTCCGGTCTATCCACGCGGCCTGCTGATCTACTTGGACGACACGCGCGCCGTTCCGCTGGTGTACGTCGGCACCACGGGCACCGGCTCCGACGCCGTGACCACGAACCTCGTGTCCGGGTTCGTGCAGACCGAGATTCGGCCCGCCGCACATGTCTCGGTGAATCTGGGTCTTCGTTACGACCTCGATACGCAGGGCAACAATCCCGACTTCACCAGCCCGCAGATGCCGACGGCGCGCGGACGCGACACCAACAACCTGCAGCCGCGCGGTGGATTCTCGTGGGACCTCACCGGGGATGGACGTCACGTCGTCCGCGGCGGCGCCGGTATTTTCACCGGCCGCTTCCTGCTGGTGCCCGCGCACATCGAACGGATGCAGAACGGCTTCACCGGTTTGATCGTGCAGCAGCGGCTGAGCGGTCTCGCCGTCGGCATTCCTGCCCTGGCGATCAACCCGGCGAGTCCCTCGACGACCGGGATTGCGCTCCCCCGGGATGCCAACCGCAACGCGGATTCGTTCGTGAACCCATCTTCGAATCAGCTGACCGGCGGCTACACGCTCAAGCTCGGCAACAGCGGTCTGTTCGCAGATTTCGAAGGGGTGTATGTCAAGGGCAACGACGAAATCATCATCCGCGACCTGAACTTCAAGGGGAACGCGGCGGCCACCACCGGGCGGCCGAACCCGGCGTTCAATCAGATCAATGCCTATACCAACGAGGGACGCTCCACCTACAAGGCGTTCATCACCAGCGTGAACGGCACGCTGAAGGGCGGTCATCTGCTGACCGCCTCGCTGACGATTGCCAGCAAGAAGAACATCAACGACGACTTCAGCCCGGCCACCACCGACTACCCGGACGACCCCGCCGACATCGAGGCGGAGTTCAGCCGGTCCCGCGCCGACGAGCACGTGCGCTTTGTCAGCTCCGCGGTTCTCCGCCTGCCGGCCCGCTTCACGGTGGCGCCGATCTTCGAGTACGGTTCGGGCCAGCCGTGGAACGCGCGGCTGGGGTACGACCGCAATGGCGACGGCAAGATCTCGGACCGTGCCGCCGGTGTGCCGAAGTTCTCGCAGGACGGGAAGAATTTCACCAGCGTCAACCTGCGAGTCATGCACCGGCTGTCGTTCGGCAACGGCCACGGCGCCGACCTCATCGGCGAGGTGTTCAACCTGTTGAACCGCACGAACTACGACGTCAACTCGGTGATCACCGGACAGTATCTGAGCGGTCCGACGCTCGCCAACCCGGCTGCGGCCCTGGTCACGAATCCGCGATACGGCGTCTACACGGCCACGCTGCCCCCGTTCGAGGCACAGCTCGGCATCCGCTTCGTGTTCTAAAGTGTGGCGCAAGCTGTGTCGGTGATGGGCGACGAGGACATAATCACCCGATGACGATCGATACACTCACGCACGTGGCGACCGGTGACGGCCCGCCGCTGATCCTGTTGAACGGCGCGCTCATGACGTATGTGGCGTGGGATCCGCTGGCGGTGATCCTCGCGAAGTCTTCGCGCGTGGTGCGGTGCGACTTCCGCGGACAGCTGCTGTCGCCAGGCGACGCGCCGCCAACCATCGAGGGGCACGCCGCCGACGTACTGCGACTGATGGATGCTCTGCAGATCGAGTCGGCGCATGTCGCCGGCGTGTCCTTCGGCGCACTCGCGGGCCTCGCGCTCGCCGCCGCGGCCCCGGCCCGCGTCCGATCGCTCGCGGCGATCAGCGGCACGGACCGCGTCTCGCCCGAGACGCAGAGCCACTGCCGCCAGCTGGCCGATGCCTGCCGGGCCGCGCTCGCTGGCGGCGACGGCGGGCGCGTCTTCGATCTGGTGACGCCGGTCACCTGGTCGCCGGCATTTCTCGCAGCGCAGTCGGAAATGCTGGCGGCCCGCCGGCAGCAGGTGGCCGCGCTGCCGCGCGCGTGGTTCAGCGG
>JBDTMB010000592.1:0-3524 GCA_039934485.1 Vicinamibacterales bacterium | reverse complement strand
GAGGCGCTGGGGAGTTTGTCCCGACAGATCAAATCCCGACTCGCGCATCACCTCGATCACCTCGGGATGCACGCGCGGGCCGGGGGCCGTGCCCGCGGAGATCGCGTGGGCCTGCTGCGGGTCCGCTTGCGCGTTGAACAGCGCCGCCGCCATCTGCGATCGCCCGGCGTTGTGCACGCAGGCGAAGATCACGTTGATCATGCAGTCCGTTTCTTGTCTGTGTTTATCTGTGGCACGAGCTCGGCCTGCAACCGCTTCTGATCGCGCACGGTCACTTCGGTATGCGACAGCGCATGGAGCGCGGCGGTCATCACCGCTTCGATGATCGGATCGTGCGGCGGCACCAGCTTGTAGTGCATCCAGATGCCGGCGCGGCGCGAGGCCACCAGGCCGGCGCGCCGCAGGTAGGCGAGGTGGCGCGACGCGGTGGGCTGCGGGACCTTGAGGCTGTCGTGGATGTGGCAGACGCAGATCTCGCCGTCCTTGAGCAGGGCGAGGATGCGCAGCCGCGTCGGATCGGCCAGCGCGCTATACACCCCGGTCAGCGCGTCGAGGTGCTTGAGCGCCGGGGCCGGTTTCGCGGAGCAGCAGGGTGAAGACATATGCGCCTTGACAAATATACCATTCCTTCGGTATATTCGCAAAAGCGAATATATAAGGCGATGCCGGCACCACGCCGTGGGCGTGTCGACAACCTGGAAGGATTTCTTATGACTGCCGTCCGCGTATTTGACCCTGCGATGTGCTGCTCCTCCGGTGTGTGCGGTCCGTCTGTGGACCCGGCGCTCGCGCGCTTCGCCGCCGACCTCGACTGGCTGAAGGCGCAGGGCGTGTCGGTTGAGCGTTTCAACCTCGCCCAACAGCCAGGGGCGTTCGCCGAAGACCAGGCGGCGCGCTCGGTCCTCGAAACCACGGGGGACGCGGGCTTGCCCCTGGTCAAGGTCAACGGTGATGTCAAGAGCAGTGGCGTGTATCCGTCGCGCGAAGAACTGGCCGCGTGGGCCGGCGTCGGTGCGCCGGCGCCGAAACGAATCGCGGCCATCCCGATCGTCGTAAAGGCGGAGACGGGTGGTTGTTGCACCCCGAAGTCGAGCCAGGCCCCCGGTGGGTCGTCGTCGACGAAGAGCGGCCGTTGCTGCTGAAGGGGAGCCGTCATGTCTGGACTCATTGCGCAACCGACACGCATCCTGTTCTTCACCGGCAAGGGCGGCGTCGGGAAAACGTCGGCGGCGTGTGCCACCGCCATCGGACTCGCGGATGCCGGCAAGCGCGTGCTGCTCGTGAGCACCGACCCCGCGTCGAATCTCGATGAGGTGCTCGGCGTGGCCCTGTCGTCGGCACCGACGGCCGTGCCAGGAGTGAAGGGGCTCTCCGCGCTCAACATCGATCCCGAGCAGGCGGCGCTCGCCTACCGCGAGCGAGTCGTCGGCCCTTACCGCGGCGTGCTGCCGGCGGCCGCCGTGGCCAGCATCGAGGAGCAACTATCCGGCGCCTGCACCGTCGAGATCGCCGCGTTCGACGAGTTCTCCAAGCTCCTGGGTAACGTCGAGACCACGCGCGCGTTCGATCACGTGATTTTCGACACCGCGCCAACCGGGCATACGCTTCGTCTGCTCGAGTTGCCGGCGGCGTGGTCGACTTTCATCGAGACGAACGTGGGCGGGACCTCGTGTCTTGGTCCCCTTTCCGGCCTCAAGGCGCAGCAATCACTGTATGCGGCATCAAACGCCGCGTTGCGCGATGCCGCGCAGACGACGCTCGTGCTGGTGGCGCGCCCCGAGGGGCCGACACTGGCGGAGGCCGAGCGCACGCGAAATGAGCTCCATCAGCTCGGGATGACGAACGTGCGGCTGGTTCTGAACGGCGTCTTCCACGCGCAGGACGCCAACGACCCGGTGGCCGTGGCGATGGACGCCCGCGGACGCGAGGCCCTCGATGACTTGCCCGCGGGCCTCCGTGCGCTGTCACGGGTTGACGTGCCGTTGCTGCCGTTCGGCCTGGTCGGACTCGAGTCACTGCGGCAGATGGGAACGCGCGGCGCCGGTGCCATGCCGGTCGATGTTCTCGCGACCCCTGGCTATCGGGGCGAGAGCCTGGACGCGCTCGTCGAGGAGATTGGCCGGCGCGGCAAGGGCGTGATCATGACGATGGGCAAGGGCGGGGTGGGTAAGACGACCATCGCGGTCCGCATTGCCACGCAGCTTGCGAAGGACGGCCACCAGGTGTTGCTCACCACGACCGATCCCGCGGCGCATGTCGAGGCCGCGGCGCGCGAACGGCCGCCGACGCTGCGCGTGACCCGCATCGATCCCGCCCTCGAGACGCAACGCTACACCGAGGAGGTGCTCGCGACGGCGGGGCAGGGCCTCGATGCCCAGGGCCGCGCGTTGTTGGCAGAGGACCTTCGCTCGCCCTGCACCGAGGAGATTGCCGTCTTCCGCGCGTTCGCCGAGACGGTGGCGCAGGGTGAAGATCAATTCGTCGTCATCGACACCGCGCCGACCGGACACACGCTGCTGTTGCTCGACGCCGCCGAGTCCTACCATCGCGAGGTCCTCCGCAAGGCCAGTGGGAGCCCCGAGGCCGTGCAGCACTTGTTGCCGCGGCTGCGGGATCCGTTGTTCACGCACGTGCTCCTCGTCACGCTGCCCGAGGCCACGCCGATTCACGAGGCCATGCAGCTCGAGCGCGATCTCGCGCGCGCGGGGATCGCGCCGTTTGCGTGGGTGGTCAACCAGAGCCTGACGCCGCTCGAGGTTACTGACCCGGTGCTGCGTGGTCGCCGGAGCCATGAGGCCGAGCATCTCCGGGAACTCGCCACGCATGCCGTGCGCACCGCCATCGAACCCTGGCACGCCGGTGTGGTCGCCGCCGAACCCGCGCGGCGCTGAGGACTCCGATGGGCGAGTCGAAACGCTTGAACGTCTTTGAACGGTACCTGAGCCTCTGGGTCGGGCTCTGCATGGTGGCCGGTGTGGCCCTGGGCTCGCTGGCGCCCGCCTTCATGGCCGGCCTGCGCGGGCTCGAGTTCGGCGCCGGCAGCCAGATCAACGTGCCGATCGCCATCCTGATCTGGCTGATGATTACGCCGATGATGATGAAGGTCGACTTCGGCGCGATCCGCAACGTCGGCCGGCGGCCGCGCGGCCTCTTCATCACCTTGTTCGTCAACTGGCTCGTGAAGCCCTTCTCGATGGCGGCAATCGCCTGGGTGTTCTTCCGGTACCTGTTCAGCCCGTGGATCTCGGTGTCCGATGCCGATCAGTACATCGCCGGGTGCATCATCCTGGCTGCGGCGCCCTGCACCGCGATGGTGTTCGTGTGGAGCCACCTGTCCGATGGCGATCCCGCATACACGCTCGTGCAGGTATCGGTGAACGATCTGCTGATGCTGGTGTTCTTCGCGCCGATCGTGCGGTTCCTGGTGAGCGGCGCGTCGTCGCTGCAGGTGCCCTTTGGCGTCCTGTTGTATTCAGTGCTGGTCTTCATCGTGATTCCGCTGGCCGCGGGAGTGGTGTTACGCC
>JBDTMB010000591.1:0-3529 GCA_039934485.1 Vicinamibacterales bacterium | reverse complement strand
GCGCGTTCAAGCCGCGCAGCTCGCCGTACAGCTTCCAGGGGCTCGGCGAAGAGGGCCTCAAGATGCTCCGCGAAGCGGCGAACGCGGAAAACCTGAAGCTCGTGTCGGAAGTGATGGAGATCGGCCAGATCGAGGTGATCGGCAAGTACGCGGACATCTACCAGGTCGGCGCGCGCAACATGCAGAACTTCACGCTCCTCCGCGAGCTGGGCCGCACCCGCAAGCCGATCCTCCTCAAGCGCGGCATCGCCGCGACGATGGAAGAGTGGCTCCTCTCGGCGGAGTACATCCTCGCCGGCGGCAACACGGATGTGATCCTCTGCGAGCGCGGCATCCGCACCTTCGAGACGTTCACGCGCAACACGCTCGACCTCTCGGCGATTCCGATCATCAAGGAGCTGTCGCACCTGCCGATCTTCGTCGACCCGAGCCACGGCATGGGCCGCCGCGACAAGGTGGCGCCGATGGCGCGCGCCGCGGTGGCGGCCGGCGCCGACGGCTTGATCATCGAAGTGCACTGCGATCCGGATCACGCGCTGAGCGACGGCGCGCAATCGATGTTCCCCTCGCAGTTCGATCGGCTGATGGCCGAATTGCGCATCATCGCGCCGGCGATTGGCCGCAGCATCTGTCTCGAGCCCGTCGCCCGGCGTGGATGGGCCAGGTAACAGGTGCTGGGTGCCGGGGTGCTGGGTGCTAGGGTGCTTGGTGCTAGGGTGCTGGGTGCTAGGGTGCTTGGTGCCTAAGGTGCTTGGTGCCTAAGGTGCTGGGTCAGCTGTGCGATCGATAGCCATCGTCGGACTCGGGCTCATCGGCACGTCCGTATCGTTGGCGGCGAAGGCCAGGTGGTCAGGCGTTGAGGTCACCGGCATCGATCGCTCCGATCCGCTCGAGGGCGTTCGCGGCGCGGACGTCGTGGTGTTGGCGGCGCCCGTGGACGGCATCATCGGGATGCTGCCGCGCCTGGCGCGGCTGGTCGGTGCCGAGACGCTCGTGCTCGATACCGGCAGCACCAAGCGCGCCATCCTCGCCGCCGCGGCCCACGCGCGCATCCTGCAATTCGTCGGTGGCCATCCCATGGCCGGCGGCACGCAACCGGGGCCGGCCGGCGCCAGCGCCGATCTGTTCCAGGGCCGCACCTGGTTCCTGATGGGGAAGGACGCCCCGTCCGGCGCCATCGAGCGGGCCACGGCCTTTGTCGAGGGTCTCGGCGCCAGGCCGCACCTGTTTTCCGACAACGGCGAGCAACACGACCGCATTGTCGCCGCGGTCAGCCACCTGCCCCAGGTCGTCGCCAGCACGTTGATGACCGTCGTCGGCGACGCGATGGGGCCGGAGGGCCTGCAATGGGCCGGCAGCGGCCTTCGCGATACCACCCGCCTCGCGCTCAGCCACGCCGATATGTGGATGGGCATCCTCGAGACGAACCGGGATCAGTTGAAGCCGCTCCTCAAGGACCTGGCGGCGCGGCTCGACGCCATCGCCGACCACCTCGACGATCGCGAAGCAGTCCGGCTCCTCTTCGAGGAAGCGGTCCGGGCCAAGGCTTCCTGCCTATAATCGGTCTATGGACAAAGTGGTGGCGACCGCTGACGAAGCGGTCGCGGACATTCCCGACGGCGCCCGCGTGATGGTGGGCGGGTTCGGGCTCTGCGGCATCCCCGAACATCTGCTCGCGGCACTGTATCGCCGCGGCACGAAGAACCTGACCATCATCAGCAACAACGCCGGCGTCGACGACTACGGCGTCGGTCCGCTGCTCAAGGCGCGCCAGGTCCGCAAGATGATCTCGACCTATGTCGGCGAGAACAAGGAATTCGAGCGCCAGTTCCTGCAGAAGGAAATCGAGGTCGAGCTGGTGCCGCAAGGCACCTTTTCGGAGCGGATGCGCGCGGCGGGCGCGGGCATCGGCGGGTTCTTCACGCCCACGGGAGCCGGCACGCTGATCGCCGAAGGCAAGGAGAGCCGCGTGATCGACGGGCGGACCTACATCCTCGAAGCGCCACTGCATGCCGACTTCGCGTTCGTCAAGGCCTGGAAAGGCGACCGCGCCGGCAACCTGGTCTATCGCAAGACGGCGCGCAACTTCAACCCGATGATGGCCACCGCCGCGGCGTGCACGATCGCCGAGGTCGAGGAACTGGTCGCGCCGGGCGCGTTCGACGGCGATGCGGTCCACACGCCGGGGATCTTCGTGAAGCGCATCCTGCAAGGCGCGTCGTACGAAAAGCGCGTCGAGAAACGGACCACGCGAAATGGATAAGCGCGAACGCATCATCCGCCGTATCGCTCAGGACCTGCGCGACGGCGACTACGTCAACCTCGGCATCGGCATGCCCACGCTGGTGGCGAACTTCGTGCCGCCGGGCATCGAGATCACGCTGCATTCCGAAAACGGCATGCTCGGTGTGGGGCCGTATCCGCTCGAATCGGAAGTCGACGCGGACCTGATCAACGCCGGCAAGGAGACCGTCACCGAGATGCCTGGCACCTCGTATTTCAGCAGCGCCGATTCGTTTGCGATGGTACGCGGCGGCCACATCGACCTCACGGTGCTGGGCGCGCTCGAAGTGGACGAGGAAGGCAACCTGGCCAACTGGATGATCCCCGGCAAGATGGTCAAGGGCATGGGCGGCGCGATGGACCTGGTGGCCGGCGCCAAGCGCGTGGTAATCGCCATGGAGCACACCACCAAGGACGGCGGCCACAAGATCCTCCACCGCTGCACGTTGCCGCTGACGGGCGTGAAGGTGGTCCACCGGATCGTCACTGAACTGGCCGTGATTGACGTCACGCCCAACGGCCTGGCGCTTCTCGAGATCGCCGAGGACACCACGCTCGATGCGGTGAAGGCGGCGACCGGTGCGACGTTGCAGGTAAGCGACCCCGTGGGGCGTTTCTGACCGGGGCCCGTGGCGTCCCGATTGTCACTCATACGGACCCAAGATGGATCCGTTTCTGGATACTTACCGGCCGAAGTGACGAACGTCGATCTTCTCTCCGATCTCGATCGTCAGCATGTCTTCTGGCCCTTGAAGCGGACCCGCATATGTTCTTCGCGTTTGCGTCATCACGCTCGCCGCGTTGGACGCATGGGAGTAGACGGCTAACCGTGGCTTGACGCGGGCGAACACCTCACCCGCCTGTTCGGGTGTGGTGTGGTGTGCAAGGATCGCTTCCGCGGCGTCGCGGTTGGTCGAACGAGCCCGGACGGCGTCGGTATCGACGCTTTCATGGACAAGAACGTCCACACCCTGCGCAAACTGAATCAAGTTCTCGGACACGCGGGTATCTCCCGACAGCGCGACCGAATGGCCACGATAGTCGACTCGGTAGCCGAACGCCGGCGTGACGGGCCCGTGATCAACCAGAAATGCGGTCACCTTCACGCCCCGGTCGTCATAGACGATGCCCTGCTTGATGTCATGACTCACCACATGGATGCCGTCACCCGCAAGTTTCTCATCCACGTCCCGACGCATGTGAATATCAAAGGCAAACGCCTGCTGAATGTGATCCATCATGTTGC
>JBDTMB010000590.1:0-3540 GCA_039934485.1 Vicinamibacterales bacterium | reverse complement strand
AGGTCGTAGGCCGCAAAAAAATCTTCGCGCTGCGATATTGCTTCTACCTGGCGGATCGATTCGCGGGCCCATGACCGCCCGGCGGCACGCCAGTAGAGCCATCCTCCGCCGCCGGCCACCAACACTGCCAGCAGCAAGCCCAGAACCGCGGACCGCCATCGGCGTTTCAGCAGGGGAGGCCGCCTGGGTATCGCGCCTGATGCCTGTGAGTCCCGGAGGGAACCCTGCAGCACACGCAGATCATCCCGCACCTCCGCTGCAGTCTGATACCGCCGCGCCCGATCTTTCACCAGGCAACGCTCAACAATTCGCTGCAATGCGGGAGGCGTGTCGGGCGCGATGGCGCTGAGCGGTGGCGGGTCGTGCGTCAGGATCGCGGAGAGGATCTCCGGTGTGCTGCGTCGCGAGAACGGCTGTTGCCCGGTCAGGGCCTCGTAGAGCATCACGCCAAAACTGAAAATGTCAGTGCCCGCATCCAGCGTCTCGCCACGCACCTGTTCGGGAGACATGTACGGCATCGTGCCGACGACGATGCCCGGTGTGCTCAAGACGCTCACCGTTGCGGCATCGTCGTCGTCTCTGGTGGGCGCCGGAAGGCGCTTCGCCAGCCCGAAGTCCAACACCTTTGCCTGCCCGCGTGAGTCGATGATGATGTTGGCCGGCTTGATGTCGCGATGAATCATGTGGTGGGCGTGCGCGTCAGCGAGCGCGTCGGCAATCTGGACGGCTGCACCGAGCACTTCCTGCACGTCCAGGCGCTTGCGCTTGAGGATGTCCGCCAGCGTCTCGCCGTCGATGTACTGCATGACGATGAAGCTGCGCCCGTCCTGTTCGCCGATTTCGTAAATCGCGCAGATGTTCGGGTGGTCGAGCGTCGCTGCCGCCTGCGCTTCGCGCAACAGCCGCTTGGCCGCCCGCTCATCGTCACGCGAACTCGCCGACAGAAACTTGATGGCGACCTTGCGCTCGAGCCTGGTATCGAGCGCGAGGTACACCTCGCCCATGCCGCCTTTGCCAAGAAGGGTCAGCAGGCGGTACGCGCCGAGTTCTGGCGGCGGGGGACCGGGAGGCTGCATGCAGATTGCCGAAGGTCAGTTCAAAGAGCACGGTCCTCGGGTTGAACAGGGACCCTGCTGTTAGTGCTGCGATGATAGCGGCTGTGAAGCCATTTGCACGGTGAAATTGTCGCGGCCGAAATGTGACTCGCGCGGACCGAAGCCGAGGGCCGCCTGCTCACGCGCGGCTGACGCCGGCGGCACTCAAGGCCGGCTACCACCGGGCCTATCCGCTCCTTGAAAGCGGGTTGTCGAAGGCGACGGCGACAAAAGCGTCAGGCGTGTCGCAGAATGCAGCACCCGCCGCGACGCGGCCGGGCAGTGTTGACGGCGAGATCGTCGGCATCACTCTTGCACCCCGTCAACGTACGATTCCATGAAGACGATCCTGTTGCCCCTCGTTCTCGCGGTCCTGTTGCCTGCGACACCACTCGCCGCCCAGAGTCTCCCCAACGAAATCATTGGGAACAAGATCCGCGTGCCCGGCGACAAGGTCGATGGCACGACGGCGAAGCTGTCCGAAGTGGAACGGGAGATGGTCGAGGCGCTCCCGCCGCAGCAGCAGGCCGAACGGCTCCTGCAATACGCCATTTCCCACCAGGCTGGTGCGACCGACGAGATCAAGACGCGCGTCAAGGGATGGCGGGGCGTGATCGCGAGGACGCCGTCGCTCGATACGCTGACCGACGTCGCCCGCAACGGCGCCGACCTGCGCGTGCGCGCCGCCGCGATCGAGATTGAGCTGGCGGCCGCCAACCTGTCGAAAGCCGCCGCCCAGGTGGACGTGCTGCTCGGGCGCCTGGCCGCCGGTCCGAAGGAGGCGCGGTGGGAAATCTACATGCTGGGGTTGCTCGGCAACCGCGGCGTCGAGACCGGCCGCATCCACGACGAGCTGCGAGTGCTCTCGCGTTCCGAGGATGCGACGGTTCGCTTCCAGGCGTATGCGGCGATCGCCAACCTCGGGACGGACGACTCGGTGCCCGACCTGGTGGCGGCCTTCCATCACGATCCGGTGTCGTCGGTGCAGATCGATGGCGGCGGCTGCGGCCTCGCGCACTGCGGCATGCTGACGCGCGCCCAGCGGATGCTGGCGATTCCGGGATTGCTCGACATGGTTGAGGACAAGGCGCTCGACCCTACGATTCGGATCTACGGCTACCGCGCGTTGCGCGAGATCACCGACGAAAACCTGCCGGACGAAGCGAGGCCGTGGCGGGAGTGGTACGCAACCAAAGGTGCGGAGACGCTGGAGCGGTTTCGCAAGATCGAAGGGCAGTAGCGCCGTTCGACTCGGATCAGCGCAACGCCGGTGCGGCGGAACAGCTAGAACGAGCCGGCCTTCAATGCGAAGGTGGCCGCCAGTTCCGGCTGATCATCCCTTCCCACGACGCGCCTGGCCACGTAGTCGCCCAACATGATCCCGTGCTTGTATCCGTGGCCGGACCCGCCGCCGACCAGCCACACGTTGTTCAGCTCGGGGTGTTGGGTGACGATGAAGTGTTCGTCAATGCTGTCTTCGCGCTGGCACACTTTGCTTTCGACCAGCGGCTGATTCGCGAGCGCGGGAAACCATTTCGCCGCAAACTCGCGCCCCTGCCGCAGTTCGGCTGCCGTGAGTGTGTGTTCCTGCGTGTCGGGGTCGACGAGGACGCGATCGAACGTCGGGACCACCTTGAACCCCTTGCCTTCGATGCTCGGAAACCCGTAGGCGTTGTCAACCGACCAGGTCGGGAAGTTGGGATAGGTGAAGCGCTCGTCACCAGGTGGCGTGCCGTAAAAGAACACCGCGCGCCGAGGCGTCTCGAGTTTACCCGCCATCACCGAGGGGAAGACCTTCGGCAGCCACGGACCGCACGCAAACACGAACGTCTGCGCCGCGACGCGCTGGCCCGTCGAGATGGTGACGTCCTGCAACCTGCCGGCGCTGCGCCGCCCCAGGTCCACCTTGGCGGTGACCCACCGCCCACCTTTTCTCTCGAAGGCTTGCGCCACTGCCACGCACCCTTCACGCGCCTTCAACACGCCGGTGCTCGGCGTGCGCATGGCAAAGTCGACGCTCTCGAGATTCATCTGCGGGTACTGACGCACCAGGTCGTCGTGTGGGACGACGTCGTACTTCACGCCGAGTTTGTCGAACACCTTTCTGGTCTCGGTGAGCTCTTTGGTCCACTCGCGTGCCAGCGACAACTGGCCGGTTTGGAAAAAGAGCGTCTTGCCCCACTCGGCCTCCCGAGCCTTCCATCTTTCGAAGGCCTGCAGGACCCACCGCGTATAGATTTCCCGCTCGCCGTAGACGGCCCGAATCTGCCGAGTCTCACCGCCCGAAGTGGCGCGCGAATTACCGGGGCCGTATTGGTCGATCAATGTGACCGTGAAGCCCATCTCCCGTAGGTAGAGGGCGGTCCAACCGCCAAAAGCGCCGGCGCCGACGACGACGATTTCCGTGCTGGCATTGGCGTTCGAGCCCTGGCTGGCGGCTAACCGG
>JBDTMB010000589.1:0-3545 GCA_039934485.1 Vicinamibacterales bacterium | reverse complement strand
AGGTCGAGCCGCTCTCGCGCGGCATCAACGGATTCCTGCTCGCGTCCTCGCTGGCGATGACCGACACGGCCGCCGCCACCAGGACATTTGCCGAAATGCGCGAGTACGCGGCCACCTTGCCCGAGCCCTCCCGGACCCTGATGACCTACGTCAACGACCGCGCCGTCGACAAGCTGGGGCCGATCCTGCTGCCGATCGCCGACGCGCTCAAGGACCACCCGGCGATGCCCGCGCTCTCGCCCGAACGCGCCGTGCCACCCACCGCGCCAGTGTTCCTGTTGCACGGCGTGGACGACAATGTCATTCCTTCGCTGGAAACGGTGCTGCTCGCCGAGCACCTGAAGGGCAAGGTCGAGGTGCACGGGCTGCTGAGCGGGCTCATCACGCACGCCGAAGTGAACCGCACGGCCAGCCTCACCGAAGTTTGGCGCCTCGCCAACTTCTGGCGTGCGATCATGAGCTACTAGGAAAGTTGAAAGTTGAAAGTTGAAAGTTGAAGGTCCATTTTGACGAGACGACGGCCGAAAGCAGCACCTGGCCAGAAAGCCAACGCCGAGAGCCGGCGTGACGCACTGCTGCGCGAAGAAGAGGAAGGGGGCGGAACGAAAATCCGCCTGCAGAAGATCCTCTCCACCGCCGGCATCGCCTCGAGGCGCGCCTCGGAGCAGATCATCCTCGAGGGCCGGGTCTCGGTGAACGGCCAGGTCGTGCGAACCCTCGGCTCCAAGGCGGATCCGAACACGGACACCATCAAGGTCGATGGCCGTCGCGTCAAGACCGAGGTCCGGCAGCGCTACATCGTGCTCTACAAGCCCAAAGGCTACGTGACCACGCGCCGCGACCCGGAGGGACGCAAGACGGTGATGGACCTGATTGGCGAGGGCCCGTACATCTATCCTGTGGGGCGTCTCGACTACGACTCGGAAGGACTGCTGCTGCTGATGACCGACGGCGATCTCGCCGCGCGTCTCACCCATCCCAGTCACGAAGTGCCGAAGGTCTATGAGGTGATCGTCATGGGCACGCCAGATCCCCAGGCGCTCGAAAAACTCCGGAAAGGCGTGAATATTGACGGCCACCGGACCTTCCCGGCCGATGTCCGGGTCGGCTCCACAGTGAAGGGCCCCAGGCCCACGACCTTGCTGACGATCACGCTGCACGAGGGCCGCAACCGCCAAATCCGCAAGATGTGCAGCGCCGTGGGCCTGCCGGTCCGCGACCTGCGCCGCACCCAGATGGGCGCAGTGGGCCTTGGCCACCTCAAGCCCGGCCAGTGGCGGGACCTGTCCCCCCGAGAAGTCGAATCCCTCAGGGATTAGCGATATAATCGCCGACCGTAGGTTCCCTTTCCAGTTTGCCAGGAGTGAAAACGAATGAAGCGCACCGCATTTCGTGTCGTGCCGGCAATCGTGCTGCTCGCCGCCCTCGCGTGGGTGGCCCCCCGCGTCGCCGGCCAGGCCAGCCCGATGCCGAGTACGAAGAACGGCGATTGGCCCATGTACACGGCCGATCTCACCGGCAGCAAGTACTCGCCGCTCGAACAAGTCAACGCGACCAACTTCAGCAAGATGGAAGTTGCGTGGAGGTTCAAGACCGATAACCTCGGGCCGCGTCCGGAGACCAAGCTCGAGGGCACGCCGATTGCGATCAAGGGCATGATTTACGCGACGGCCGGCACGCGCCGGGCGGTGGTCGCTCTTGACGGCCGCACCGGTGAGCAGAAGTGGATGTACAGCCTGGACGAGGGCGAGCGGGCCACTCGATGGGCCCCGCGCCAGCTCTCGGGCCGCGGACTCTCCTACTGGACCGACGGCAAGGGCGACGATCGCGTCATCTACGTGACCACCGGTTATCGCATGGTCTCGCTCAACGCCAAGACCGGCGACCCGATCCCCGGCTTTGGCGACAAGGGCATCCTTGACCTCAAGGTCGGCGTGATCATCGGCAAGGACAAGCAGGCGGACCTCGAGAAGTCGGAAATCGGCCTCCACTCGACGCCCACCGTCGTCAATGACGTCGTCATCGTCGGCGCGTCGATGTTCGAAGGCCTCGGCTACACCTACAGCACGAACGTGAAGGGCCTGGTTCGCGCCTTCGACGTCCGCACCGGGAAGCTGCTGTGGAAATTCGACACCATGCCCGGCCCCGGCCAGCCCGGGAACGAAACCTGGGAGCGCGGCTCGTGGGAATGGTCGGGGAACACCGGCGTGTGGACCCAGATCACCGTCGACCCGGCCCTCGGCATTGTCTACCTGCCAGTGGAAACACCCACCATCGACGAGTACGGCGGCAACCGCCCCGGCGACAACCTCTACGCGGAAAGCCTGGTCGCCGTGGACCTCAAGACCGGCGCCAAGAAGTGGCACTACCAGATCGTGCACCACCCGCTGTGGGACCACGACCTGCCCGCCGCTCCGCTCCTGATGGACGTGACCATCGACGGCAAGCCGCGCAAGATCGTGGCGCTGCCGACCAAGCAGGGATGGCTCTTCTGCTTCGACCGCGTGACCGGCCAGCCGATTTGGCCGATCAACGAGAGGCCCGTGCCGCAGACGACGATTGAGGGTGAGAAGACGGCGAAGACGCAGCCGATCCCGAGCAAGCCGCCCGCCTACGGCCGCACTTACGTGGCCGAAAGCGACATCATCGACTTCACGCCGGAACTGCGCGCCCAGGCCCTGAAGAACCTGGCGAAGTTCCGCTGGGAGCAGACGCCTTACGTCCCGCCGGTTGGTCCAGAGTCGAAGTTCCTCGGCACGATCAACATCGCGAACACGACGGGCAACGTGAACTGGCCTGGTTCGGGTTTCGATCCGGAGACGGGCATCTTCTACACCCACGCCCACAACTCCGCCGTGACGATGGCCAAGTACGACCAGGAGGAGTTCGACAAGGTGAACCCGGAACGCAAGGGCCCGCGCCTGCCGCGTTGGGAAGCCGAGCCGGACTACGGCCTGCCGCGTCCGCGTCCCGCACAGGGCGCAATGGCGCCACCGGCACCGGCGTTCCCTGGCCAGAGCGGCCGCGCCGCCCTTGGCGAAGGCCTCGATGGTCTGCCCATCGTCAAGCCCCCCTACGGCGTGATGTCGGCGATCGATGTGAACAAGGGCGACCTGCTGTGGATGGTGCCGCACGGCGACACGCCGGACGCCATTCGCAACAACCCGCGCCTCAAGGGGATGGACATTCCGAAGACCGGCCAGCCCGGCAACGTCGGCGTGTTGATCACCAAGACGCTGGTGATTGCAGGCGACCCCCAGCCCACGACGGTACCTGGCCGCGCGCGCGGCGCGATGCTGCGCGCCTACGATAAGAAGACCGGCGCGCAGGTTGGCGAAGTGCTGTTGCCGGCGCCCGTGGTCGGCCAGCCGATGACCTACATGTCCAACGGTCGTCAGTACATCATCGTGGGTGTGAGCGGCGGCAACTACACGGGTGAGTACATCTCGCTCGCGCTGCCCGCCAGCATGACCACGACGACGGCAGCACCGCGGCAATAGGCAATAAACAATAAACAATAAACAATAAACAATAACCAATAACAA
>JBDTMB010000588.1:0-3549 GCA_039934485.1 Vicinamibacterales bacterium | reverse complement strand
CGTCATTCCACCAGGCCTGCAACGCCTGCCAGAGAATTCGGGACAAGGTTTTCGCTGTCATTCGCGACGGTGGCGAAGGGAATCTTGAAGCCCTCGGGCGCCGGGTTGGGCGACCCATGGACGCAGTAGGTCCAGAGGTGGTGATACTTTCGCTGTTCGCAGTCGCTGCCAAGCGTGGAGATCGCCTCGAGCAGCGCGGCCGGTCAGCTGCACGCGGTGTGGCTGATGAGATAAATCACGGCGAGGACCGAGATTGGAACGCCGAGAATCCACCCAATGAAGTACTTGCCCATTCGACTCTCTCCTGATTGAACGTTCGTCTAACGGCGGCTGGGATCCGGCACGTCCACGCCGAGGGCGGTGGCGAGGTCACTGAGGTGTTCCTGCTCCTGGCGCAGGATTTCCCGGATGTCCTCCGCCATGCCGAACTCTTCGAGCGCTTCACACTGCTTGAGGCGTTCCCGATAGTTGCGAATCGTCTGCGTTTCGTTGTCGAGATCGGCGCGCAACATTTCTTCCGGCTTGTCGGTGACCTTGACCGGCTTGGCGGTGACCGCGGGACTGCCGCCGAGGTAGTCGATCTGCTTGGCGATGGTGATGGCGTGGCTCAACTCTTCACCCGCGTGGGCCTCGAGCTCCTTGGCAATCGCCATGTAGGCCGCGCCCTTGAGTGTCTGCGAATAGACGACGTAGGCAATGATGGCCTGGTATTCCCGCTGAAGGTCTTCGTTCAGCGCGGCGATCAGTTCCTTCCGCCCGGGCGTCTTAGCCACGGCCGCTGCCCGACTTCATGAGGAGCGCGACACCGGCGACGAGGATCAGGCCGCCGGCGATCGGCGAGACCGGGATCGATTCCTTTTTGTCCGCCGTGATTTGGATGGGACCCGCGTCAACGATCTTGTCCTTGCGCGTGTAAGAGAGGCCGCCGTAGGCCAGTCCGAGGATGCCGAGTGCGACGAGGAGGATTCCTAGTACCTTCATGGTGTCTCCTAGAGCAAGGGGGATGCCACCCCAGCCTCTCCGCACAGCACAGGCATGGGCCGGAGGATGGGTAGTTCGGGTGATCTTCTAGGGCAGTCGGTTTCCACTTTCCGAGCCGGCGGTCCTGAGCAAGCCTCGCGCCTCCAGGAAAGCGGCAAGCGCCGAGGCGGCGAACGCCTCACCGGCTTCGTTGAAATGTGAATCGTCCTGGAAATACAGGTTCTCGCCGTCCTCGACACGCGCCTGCAGGGCCGCTGTCAAATCGAGCAACGGAATGCCCGCCTGCTGACAGAAGCGCTGCATCAGCGTGTTCTGTGCCAGGCGATTCTTCGCGAAGCGATCGACGTCCGGAGGCGCAGGTGCGTCTTTCAACGAAAACTGCAGCGCCCGGCTCAGCTCATCCTTGACAAACGTGCGCTGGAGCAGCGGGAGATACACCTGGCTCTTGAATGGAATGAACATCACCACGAACTGCGCCCCGGCGCCGGCGGAGGCCCGCTGCATGCGGCGGATATTCTCGATCGTGAGCGCCCAGCCCTGCCGTGCGGCAAAATCAGCCTCCGAGAAATTCAACAGGTTCAAGTAGGGCGGCATGAACGCGAAGCGCAGAGTGCGTCCGTGGGCCGGCACGCTGAAGACGCCGCGATCGAAAACGGGTTGCCGCGGATCAACCGGCGAGACCGAGGACGCCTCAGCAGGCTGGGCTTGCGCGAGCACCGGTCCGCCGGTCCTGGCGGCGATCGAGCTGACCGCCGCCTGGATCGCGCTCGTCAGGTACCAGCTGTCCGCGCGGATCACCACCTCGCGAATGGGCCAGCCGCTGGTGGGCTGCGCGAGCGACGGATCGCCATGTTCGAACTCTTCGAAGCGTTCCGCGTCACGAATGTCATTCCCGGCGAAAAAGGCGAGCACCACGAGGTGCGGGTGGTGGCTCAGCGCGAAATCTTCGAGGACCAGGCGCTCCTGCTGGGGACCGAAGCCCGCCGTGCCGTAGTTCTGCACGGCCACGCCGAGGCGGCGTTCCAGTTGCGCCGGCCACGACGCCTCCCCGGCCATCGTCAGCGCGTCGGTGAACGAGTCCCCAAGGGCGGCGATATCGATCGCGTCGCGCGTTGCCTTGTTCCTGAAGCCCTCCCGGTCGGTATGGAACGGATACCGATGGAGGCCTCGCTCGCTCATCGCCGCGGGAACATAACCCATGCGGATGATGTCGCCATCCCGCCACTCGTTCTCCGCATCCGCCATGTTCGGGCTGAGCCGCCGGCCATACTTCGCGGTGGATTGCCACCGCGGATCCTCCGTCGGCTCGCCGAGCTCGCGGCGAATCGCGCTGATGCCCGCGAGCTTCCCCGCCGTCGCGCGCAGGCCGACCTCGACGATGAGCAACGAGATCGCGATGCTCGCCAACGTCGCCACCGGCCCAGCCCACGACGGCGCCGGCATCCTGAGGGTGCGCTTCCAGATCCACCAACCGCCGACCAGCCCCGCCAGCAAACCCAGTCCCGGCAGTTGGCGAAGGTTCCGCTGAAGGCGCAGATCCGACCACGTCAACTCGCCATGACTGACGATCTCCACGGTGCCGTTACCGGTGGGAAAGGGGCAGACGACCGTGGTTGCGCCCGTGATGTCCTGTGCCTGGATGACCGGCTCGCCGCCGTCCGGCTTGACGTGAATCTCGTAACTGCCTGCGCCCCTGGCGGTGACGATGGCGCGAATGGTTGAGTCTTGCCCAATCGAGGTGCGAAACGAGACGCGTTCATCGCGCGCGACGATGCGCGGGACTACGCCGCTCTGCTCGAGATCGAAGCGCTCGCCCGCGGTGGAGCCGACGGCGGTATCAACCCGATGGTCCAGGTAGAGTCGATAGGTGGCCACATAGGCCCATTCCTTGAACATGAAGAGCAACGTGAGGAGCGCGATGACCTGAAGCAGGCGCGGGACCATGGGTCGAGCCAGCATATGCGCCGCTTGCTGCAAGCGACGTACCGGAGGGGATTGACAGAAGACGAGACTGTGCCTAGTCTGTGGCACCCCTCCAAGAGGTGCCCTGCGGCGCCCTTCAGAGGAGTGCCCTACAAACGCAAGGAGCCTCAGATGATTCGGAACGTTGTTACCGCGGCGCTCGCCGCATGTGTGTCGTTGTCGGTGCTTGCCACGCCTGCGCGCGCGCAGGATGTCATCAACAAGGAATCCGCCGCCGAGTTAAAGGCGTCGTTCCTTGCTGATCTCGAGACCGTGCGCGGAAAATTCGTCGGCCTCGCGGAAGCCTTTCCGCAGGACAAGTACACGTGGCGCCCGATGGAAGGGGTGAGGTCGGTGTCGGAGGTGCTGATGCTCGCGGCCACCGAAGGCTATGGATTCATCCCCACCGGTTTCGGGGGCAAGCCGCAGCCGTTCCCAGGCGGACCCGCCGCCGCCGCGAAGGTCACCGACAAGGCACAGGTGCTCGATCACCTGAACAAGGGCTTCGCCTACGCGAAGGCGCAACTCGAAGCCATCGATCCCGCCACGCTCACCGGCAAGCGGGCGCTCTTTGGCCAGCAGCGCTCGGCGTCGCAGATCGCGCTC
>JBDTMB010000587.1:0-3575 GCA_039934485.1 Vicinamibacterales bacterium | reverse complement strand
GACCGGCTCAATCGCGGCAAGCCTCGCGGTTAGAGCCTGCCGCGCCGTAGCGCGAAGCGCGAAGGAGGGACCTCACCTGTCACGGCGGCGTGAGAATATCCAGGCACCACAATCGACGAACGAATACATGCACAACAACGTGAATACGTGGAGAAAGAGGCAGTGACATGGGCAGTGTGAACAAGGTGATTCTGGTGGGCAACCTCGGCAAGGATGCCGAAGTGCGCGTCACACCAGGCGGTCAGTCGGTGGCGAGCTTCAGCATTGCCACCACCGAGAACTGGACGTCGAAGGAAGGCGAGAAGAAGGAACAGACCGAGTGGCACCGCATCGTGCTGTGGGGCAAGGCGGCGGATTCGCTGCAGCCCTATCTCGTGAAGGGCAAGCAGATCTATCTCGAAGGCCGCCTGCAAACGCGGCAGTGGGAAAAAGAAGGCCAGAAGCACTACACCACCGAGGTGAAGGCGGATAAGATCGTCCTCCTCGGCGGCGGCGGTGGTGGCGGCCGCAGCGGCGATCGGCAGGTCGAACGTGGTGACGGCGGCTATCAGGATCCGATGAAGGACGCCGCACCGGTCACCGACGACGACATTCCGTTCTAGGTTCCTTTCCGTCCATAGCGATCCTCGAGCCGGACCACGTCGTCCGTCTCGGGGGTCGACACCTCCAGCACATCCGAGTCTTCGATCGCCGTCATCCGGTGGACGGTGGGCGGCGTCACGTGCACGGCCTGGCCCGGGCCCATCTCGGTGGCCACCAGCTTGCCATCCACTTCCCTCTCGAACAGGATCTTGCCCGACCACACGAAGATGGTTTCGTCTTTCTTGTTGTGATACTGGAGGCTCAGGGCGTGGCCCTTGTTGATGTGGATCTGCTTGCCGACGTAGCGGTCGGTCTGCGCCCACCATAGTTCATAGCCCCACGGCTTTTCCACTCGGGTCAGGGTTTCACTCACGACGACGGGCTCCTTTGAAATGCCGACGCGGCGAGCGCGTCGAACAGGTACTGCTCGATGTCGGCGGCGGTCGACAGCCGCAGCACGTGCGTGGCGATGCGCCGCGCCTCGGCGGCGTTGAGATCCTGGACGACCTGGCGGACGATCGGGATCGCGCCGGGCGTCATGCTGAAGTCGGTGAGGCCGAGTCCCACCAGCAGGCCGATCAGGGCGGGATCGGACGCCATCTCGCCGCAGAGCGACACCGGGATGCCGCGACGGGCCGAGGCGCGGCGGACGTGGCGGATCAGGCGAAGCACGGCCGGATGCAGCGGCTCGTAGAGATCGGACACCCGATCGTCGGTGCGATCGACGGCCAGGCAATATTGAATGAGATCGTTGGTGCCGATGGTGAAGAAGTCCACTTCGGAGGCGAGGAGATCCGCCGTGAGCGCCGCGGCCGGGACCTCGATCATCACGCCCACCTGCACGCGCGACGACACGCCGACCGCCTTGGTGACCTCGTCGAGGATCGCGCGCGCCTGGCGCACTTCTTCCACCGCCGTAACGAAGGGAAACATCACGCGCAACGGGCCGTGCATGGAGGCGCGGACGAGGGCGCGGAGCTGCGTGCGCAGCACCTCCGGGTTGGCCAGGCTCAACCGCAGGCCGCGCAAGCCGGGTCGGGTGCGCCGCCGCTCGGGGCCTCGCGCGCCGTCCAGCTGCCGCTCGTCGAGGTCGAACGTCCGGATGGTCACCGGCCTCGGCGCCACTTGTTCGAGCAGGCTCCGGTACAGCACGTATTGCGTGTCCTCGGTCGCCGAGTTGAGGGAACGGCCGGACAGCATGAACTCCGATCGATAGAGGCCCACGCCCTCGGCCCCGTGCTCGTGCAGGAACGGCAGGTCTTCGAGCAACTCGATGTTGGCCTCGAGCCGGACCCGAACGCCGTCGACGGTGGTGACCGGGCCGGCTTCGCCGGCGACCGTGGTGCGGCGCTTCGGGCGCGTCGCGCGCCGGTGCGCGTCGTCGATCTGCTCGGGCGTTGGCGACACCACCAGCTCGCCGGTGGTGCCGTCGAGGATCACCGGCGTGCCGGCGGCGATCCGCACCGACGCGTCGTGCATGCCGACGATTGCGGGCACCTTCAACGAGCGTGCGAGGATGGCGGTGTGGTAGGTCCGGCTGCCGGCATCGGTGGCGAACCCCTGGACGCGGCTCCAATCGAGTTGCGCCGCCACCGACGCCGTGAGCTCGTCGGCGATCAGCACCGACGGCCCATCGATTTGGCTGAGCAGCTCCTTCGGTCCCCTGGCGCCATGCCGCAGGTTGAGGCGCAGGCGGCCGGCCACATCGGCGACGTCGTACTCACGTTCGCGGAGATAGGCATCCTCCATCGCGGTGAACACGCGGCACAGTTCCTCGTTGGCGCGATGCACGGCCCACGCCGCGTTGACCCGCTCGACGCGGATGATTTCTTCGGCGCGCCCGACCAGCAACGGATCGTCGAGCATGAGGAGCTGGGCGTCGAAGAGCGCGGCCAGTTCCAGGCCCGGGCCCTTGCCGAGGTGGGCGCGGATGTCCTGCAGCTGCTGCCGTGACGCCGCCTTGGCCTCGTGCAGCGCCGCCACTTCGCGATCGACGCGATCGGGCGGGATCGGAAAGCGCATCACCTCGGTGCGCTGGGTGAGGACGACCGCGCGGCCCAGCGCGACCCCTGGTGACACGCCAATGCCGGTCAGGCGTTCCACGGTTCTTCTCCAAACCCGGCTTCAACCAGCCGGCACAGCGAATCCACGGCGTCCTGTTCGTCGACGCCGTCGGCGGAGATCACGATCGACATGCCGTGCCCGGCGGCGAGCAGCAGGATGCCCATGATGCTCTTGCCGTCCATGGTCTTGCCGTCGCGCGCGACGCGAATGTGCGAGGTGAAGCGGGTCGCGGCGTGGACGAATTTCGCCGCCGCCCGCGCGTGCAAGCCGAGCCGGTTGCGAATGACGCATTCGCGCGCAGTCATTCCTTGGGCTCGCCCGGCGCAGGCGCACCAGCCGCACCCGATGCACCCGTCAACAGATCCGACGCCACCCAGATCGCGTTGCGGCCGTGCTCGCGCAGCATCCGCGCGATATCGGTGAGGGCGGCGCCCTCCCGCAGGCTCGCGGCCTTGATCAGCATCGGCAGGTTGACGCCGGTGACCACCTCCACCGCGTTTGGCGAGAGAAACGTGATGCCGAGGTTCGACGGCGTGCCGCCAAACATGTCGGTGGCGATCAGCACGCCGCCGGGCTGCTTGACCCGCTCGATGGCGGCGGCAATCTCATCGCGCGCATCCTGCACGTCCTCGTGCCAGCCGATCGACACCGCCGAGAAATGCGGCAGGTCGCCGACAATGGTCTCCGCGGCGTTGACCAGCTCGGTAGCGAGCTGACCATGGGTGACGACCACGACACCGATCATGCGTCCCTCGTGAGATCCCGGTGGCGCACCCGCGTGGCCACCGCTGTATGGCAATCCCGGGCCGGCCTGCCTAGCGGACCTTCCATTCGGGCGCGCGCTTCTCGGCGAACGCCCTGGGCCCTTCCTTCGCGTCCTCGGAAGCGGCGACACGCTCGCGGTAGCTCTCGGACAGCAGTTCAACCTC
>JBDTMB010000586.1:0-3576 GCA_039934485.1 Vicinamibacterales bacterium | reverse complement strand
GATGCGGCGCTGCAGTCGCTGAAAGCCCGCCGGCCGATCCGCATCGTCCAGCGCGACAATCTCGCCATCCAGGACCAGTGGCGTCGCGATCTTGCGGCCCCACTGCCCGACCGCGTCGACGATGTCGGGGAACTGTGCGCTCTTCTCGTTGCCGTTGCGCGACCAGAAACGCACGGCCGCCTTTGGGGACCCAGGAAGCACTTCCACGATCGCGCGGATGCCGTCGTACTTCGGTTCGTAGACGAACCCGGGATTGGTCAGCGAGGGCTCAGCGCCCGGCAGCGACGCCAACATCGGCCTGAGGTCCTTGGCAAGGAACATGGCTTCAGGCTACGGGCTGCGGGCCACGGGGGCTGCAGGAGAGGAGGATCAGTATGAGTAGCGGTCGTCGAACCATGGCTCCGCCGTGTCTGAGTAGCCGCGTTCCTCCCAGAACCCCCGTCGGTTGCCGGCGAGGAACTCGATCTTGCGGATCCACTTCGTGCCCTTCCACGCGTACAGCTTGGGCGTGATCATCCGGCAGGGGCCGCCGTGTTCCTGCGGCAACGGATGGTCATCCCAGGTATGCACGAGCAGCACATCGTCCTCAACGGCGCGGGCGAGGGGGAGATTGGTGGTGTAGGGAATGCGGGTCCCGGGCATGTGGTCGTAACCGGTGCAGAGGACGTGCGTGGCGTCGGCCGATGGCACCGCGAGTTCGGCGAGCGTCCGGAAGCGCACGCCCTTCCAGCGGTTGTCCATCCGGCTCCAGGTGGTCACGCAGTGGAAATCGCTGACGTCCTCGGCCTGGGGCAACGCGAGGAATTCCATCCAGCTCACCGAGAACGGGTTGTCGCAGCGGCCGCCGACCTCGAGCCGCCAGTCGGCGAGGGCCACACTGGGCGAATCGCCCAGGTCGAGCACTGGCCAATTCGGCACTTGCCGCTGGCCCACCGGCAACTGCGGCATGCCATGACGATTGGCGGGGCCGCTGCCTTCGGGGGCGCGGCCGGCAAAGGTCACGTTGACCCGTTCTTTATGCAGTTCCCGTTGTCTCTCGATGTATTTCAGGCGCCTGGCGACCAGGCTGGCGTCGGAATCGGGCACCAAGCGAGGTTATCATCAGCGAATGCGTTTCGAGTTCGTGGTCCGCTCAGGCAAGGACATGGGCAGGAGCGTGGCGCTCTCCACCGGCCAGACCATCACGCTGGGACGGCTCAAGGGCTGCGACGTGGTGGTGGACGACGAAGCCGCGTCCCGCCGGCATTGCACGATCAGTGGCCGCGACACCGTGTGCGTGGTGTCGGACCTGCAATCGGCCAACGGCACCTTCGTCAACGAGCGCCGCATCACCACGGTCGAACTGCAGAAATCCGACAAGATCCGGATCGGCTCCACCGTGATCGAGCTGCTCGACGCCGACTCGCAGGTCAGGCCCGGGCTGCACAGCACCACGTCGTTGAGCCTCGTCGAAGCGCGCAACCAGACGCTGGTGCAGCGCGCCGTGGATCCCACCAAGCTCGAGTTCCTGTCGCAGGTCATCCAGCGCAAGGACGATGCGGACCTGCTGCAGTCGGCGCAGCGCTACCTGACGACGCTGCACAAGGTATCGGATCTGCTGTCGCGCGCGAGCAGCGTGGAGGCGCTGTTCGACTCGATCCTGTCGGCGATTCTCGACGTGAGCGGCGGCGATCGCGCGGCGATCCTGATGCGTCCCCCGCAAGGTGCCGACCACGAAGTGAACATGGTGGCGGTGCGCACGAGGAACGAGGGCAAGAGCGCGTCGAGCGGCGCGGTGATGCTGTCGCGCACCGTCGTCAACGACGTGCTGGACAAGGGGATTTCGGCCTTCACCGACGACGCGCTGGCGGATGAGCGCTATGGGGGCGGCCAGAGCATCGTCCGCCAGCGGATCCGATCCGTGATGTGCGCGCCGATGCGGACCACCGAGACGGTCCTCGGCGTGCTGTACGTGGACAGCCAGACCGCGCGCGAATTCAGCGAAGCGGAATTGGAACTGCTGGCGGCCGTCGGCAACCAGGCGGGCATTGCGCTGCATCGCGCCCGCCTGATGGCCGACATGGAGCGGCTGTTCATCGACGTCATGAAGGCCATCGCGGCCACCATCGACGCCAAGGACGGCTACACGCATCGCCATTCGGAACGCGTGGCGGCGTTTGGGATGCGGATCGCCCGCGAGCTCGGGTGGGACGCCGACAGCCGTGCGATCGTCGAGCTGTCGGGTCTGCTCCACGACGTCGGCAAGATCGGCGTGCCCGACGCCATCCTCAACAAGCCCGGCAAGCTGACCGACTCCGAATACACCGAGATGAAGCTGCACCCCGTCCACGGCGCACGGATTCTCTCGAACATCCAGAGCCCGAAGGTGGTCAGCCTCCTGCCCGGCGTCAAGTACCACCACGAACGCTGGGACGGCAAGGGCTATCCGGAGGGGTTGAAGGCCGAGGACATCCCGATGTTGGGCCGCGTGCTGGGTGTCGCCGACTTTCTCGACGCGCTGACTTCCGACCGTTCGTATCGCAAGGGCTTGCCGCTCGACGAAGCACTGCAGATGGTGAAGGACCTCGACGGCAAGGCCTTCGATCCCATGGTGGTGGCCGCCGCCGTGTCACTGCATGCGCGAGGCGAACTGGCGCTGCCGGCCGAGCCCGGGCCCGAACTGCACCTACCCTCGGAGGGGAAGGCCCAGGTATAGGCTGCGCGCGGTCAGCACTTCGGGCCTGAGGCCCGTGGCGCGCGCCAGGCGCTTGACCATCGGCGGCAGCTCGATCGGGATGCGCCACTCGTCGGCGCGTCCGCCCTTCTTCGTGAAGGCCGCCGTCCATTCGGGCCACCACGGTGAAATGCGTTGCGAGATCGGCTCGATCACCAGGATCCGCACGCCGTGCGCGCCGGCTTCGAGGAAGGTCTCGAGCAACTGGCGGCGGTCATCGTCCTTCAATTCGTTGACGACGAACGCGGCGACGACAAACGACGCGTCGCGGGGCAGGCGCACGCGCGCCGCGTGTCCGCGGCGGATGTCGGCGTCCAGCTTGAACGCGCGATAGGTGAAGCGCGCCTCGTCGAGGGTCCAGGGATGGGTGTCGAGGGCGACGACCCGCGACGGCGGCGTGGTGGCGCTCGCGATCGCCGCGCCGGCAACGCCGGTGCCGCACCCCAGGTCGACGACGAGGCCGCCCTTGAGGTCGGGCGCCACCTCGCGGACGATGGCCTGGGTCATCAGGAAATGGAGCGGGCCGTAGTAGAGCGCGAAGGCGGCGCGCTTGCCCGCGCCATCGAGGGCGCGATGTTCGGCCAGCGCCGTGGTGCGCCGCTCGACATACGCCGACGACAACGCCCGCAGCGCCGGTGTGATTTGCCGGAACGCCAAGTCGGCAGTGTGCCGGGCCTCGAGGGCGTCCAGCCAGGTTGGGAAGTGAGAAGTAGGAAGTGAAAAGTTGGAAGCCAAGACTAAGCCGCTCGAGCTTCCAGCTTCTGACTTTTAACTTCTAACTTTTGACTTTTAATTTTTAACTTATGAGTGGGGTGAGTGACGGGGATCGAACCCGCGACAGCCGGATCCACAATCCGGAGCTC
>JBDTMB010000585.1:0-3581 GCA_039934485.1 Vicinamibacterales bacterium | reverse complement strand
GTAGGTATAGCCTTTTAGGAATATCCCGACATGAGACAATCTCGCCCGTTGGCCAAAATTAAAATGGATGCATGGCGCTGCGAGCGCTGCGGTCACCAGTGGATTCCTCGTGTCACCACCGTGTCGCCGACGATCTGTCCGAAGTGCAAAAGTCCGTACTGGAATAGACCCAGACAAAAACATAAGGCATGAATTTGGACGGTTTCGCCCATTTCGTTGTAAATGGAAATGCGGTGTGCGGTGCTGCCGTTCCGGTCGGAGACGGCGTTAGGCGCTCCCGCTGTCCACTCTGTTCACTATGGGTGGAAGGGACGCAGAGTCGAGCAGTGGTGTCGCGCCCCACAGACTCTATTCGCCCACAGGTCAAACGCCAGCAGTTGGATCATGAGCCTCCTCGGGCACAGAACGCATTTCGTAGATGTGGCTGTACGTGCACGCTATCGACTGGAGGCGAGTGCCAAGCACGGATTTTCGAACCTGGGCAAAAGTTTTGCCTGGCTCATCGTGATCGTTTCGAGCGAGCAAGAATCAGAAGACACTGGAAAGAAGAACAGCGCAAACTTAGACGAAAACGAGAAGACGACTCGATACGAGTGCCGGTGGTACCGTGGAAAAATTGGCGCCCATTGACCGAGGAGGACGTGTGGGCATCAACAACGGCAGTCAGTCGATCGGACTTATTAAATGACATCACGTTCGTTGACAGAATTCCGTCTTCGGTGTCGACAAGAGATTGCGCTAATGACGCTTGGTACAAGGAGACAACGGCGCTGTATAGAGTTCCGGCCGCGTCGAATTGGGCTTTCGGACGGCATCGCCCGCGCGTGCGAGCATATTTAGAAGGCGCGCCGGGTCGCAGTGGCTAGCTTCTGAAACAATATAGGAGATACGTGCTCATGCCACTCGTCGATGATCACGCGGATGTGGGCGAAATCCATACAGCAGCCATCCGTCTCCACGACGAGGCCCTGCAGTGCGTAGGCGTCTTCACTCGATCTCGAGAAGCCTGCCATCAGTACAGCCACAAACCGCACGAACAGATCTCGTCTATTCACGAGGCAGCCTCAGCATGAGCAGCTGCCGCACGGTGGCTGAAATACTCAATTCGTTGGCCTTGGCGAGCTGAATCAGTCGGTCATGATGCTTCGCCGGCAACCAGGTCGACACCGTCGCGCAGGGCTCATCGACCCGTGGACGACCCCGGCGCCTCGGGCCAATCACCTGGAACTGTTCCTCGTCTGTCTTGGGCATCAAGTGGCCTTCTTTCCGCCGACAAACAGCATTTGGTATTCAGGTTCGCGCTCGTGCGCCCGCATCGCTTGCGAGAGCGCCGTCCACATCGCCACCGGCCCGTCGATCTTGTTCGGGGAATCCTTGCCACCCGCCTTCCGAGGGTAGATCTCGTCCTTGTAGTTGCGTTCGATCACCACGTTCGAGACTTGCCAGGCCATCGCCGGGTTGCCGTCGTGCCACAACTTCTGGCCAAGCACGAGCCGCTCGGTCATCTTCATGGCCGGGTCCATCTCCTCAACGCGTTGCGGCACGGTGATGATGAACTTATCGACCGCATCGCGCCCCATGCGCGGCTCGAAGATCTTCTTCAGTTCCTGCTGCATTTGCGCCGCAAGCGCCCGGTCGAAGTCGATCTCCTGCACGTTCTCGAGCAGATCACTCAACCAGACGAGGTCCGCTTGAATGCGCCCAAAGTCGGCCTGGTCGCCGTCGGTCTCGATGATGTCGGTGTCGCGCACCCATCCTGACAGCTGCGCAATCGGTGACTTGTCGACGGCGGCTTTCGGTAAGTAGAACCGGCCGATGATGGCGTACTCATCCGCTGACACTCTGAACACCGCGACGATCGCCGCGATGTCCCGGACCTCCGCCAGGTCGACGCCGATCCAGCACGGGTAGGCTTTCAGGTCCTCGATCGTCAGGCCGATCTTACGGCACGACTGCCAGAGGTCGGCGCTCATCCACGCGGACTCGGTCCGGATCCAGACGTTGAAGTGCTTCGTCAGCTTGTCGTTGAGCTCCGCCGGCGAGTGCAGGGCGGCATGCACCTTCCGCGCGAGGTCGTCCGGATTGACACTCACGCCGTAGTTCGGGTTGGCCTTGGCCGCCACAGCAGGCAGCCTGAAGTCGTCGCCCGGGTCGATGGTGTAGTTGATCCCGAAGAACGCCTCATCAGCGAACACGCCGTCGAGCACCTTCTCGAGATAGGCCAGCTTCTGATGACAGACGCCGCCGACGTCGACACCGGCGGTGGTAATCGCGAACAGCAGCGACTGCAGGCGCGCGCCGGTCGCCGTGTCGAGCACGTTCCACACCGCCGCGGTCTTGTGCGCGTGGAGCTCGTCGATGACGGCCAGCGACACGTTGAGCGAGTCCAGGGTATGCGCGTCGGCCGACAGCGCCAGAAACTTGCCACCGGTGGCTGGCACCGACAGGCTCAACGTGGTCTCTGAACCCATCCGGACGCCGTAGTACTCGCGGAACCCGGGCGAACGCTTCGCCATCAGCCAGGCAATTTCCGCGACCGTCTTGGCCTGGTCGCGCGAGGTCGCCGCAGAGTAGCACTCGGCGCCGGACTCCCCATCCGCCGTCAACATGAAGAGGGCGACCACGGCGGCCAGGGTCGACTTGGCGTTCTTCCTGGGAATCAGCGACAGGGCAATCCGGAACCGCCGGCAGTCGTCCTTCACGCGCTTCCAGCCAAACAGCGTCGTCAGGATCCAACATTGCCAGGGCTCGAGCTGCAGCGGGTTCCAGATGGGGCGCCCTTCCTCGTCCTCGCCCACGATGAAGGCCTTGGGCCCCTTCACGTGCGGCAGCATCTCGGCCATCAGGCAGATCCGCCGGGCCGGCTCATGGTCGAAGTAGTAAGGGAACTCGGCGGTGCTCTGCCAGTCAAGATCGCGCCGGTTGCGCTCGCCGGCGCGCTTCACCCATTTACAGGCATCAATCGTCCCGGCGATCACGCCGGCTTGATAGTCCGCGGCGAGGCCGATGAAGTCCTTCATTTCCCGCCGATCGCGGCCCAGGCGTTCGCCGCCGTCTTCGGCTTCTCAGGCGCCAAGGGCTTACCGAACGACGTCAGATTGAACTCCTTCAGCGAATTCCCCAGCAACTGGCGCCACTTCTCCAGCCGCTTCACCAGGGCCTCGGCCTCGTGCTGCGCCGGTCCGCCGAGCTCGCCGATGCGCGTTTCGAATGCGGCGCAGTAGGCCCAGCGCAGACAGAGCTCGCGGAACCCAGGCACCTTCGAGGCGCTCAGCGTGCGCTCAGCCAGCGCGAGCGGTGCGAGCGCCTTCCAGACCACCTTCTGAGGCTCTGTGAGCTCAACGGGCGGTTCAACGAGCGGATTGACCGTCCCGGGAGCAACGTCAGGCGCCTGCAGCGCTGGCGGCAACTCCAAATCAGGCCGACGCGCGCCGTTCATGCCGAGCACAACGCCCTTCTTCTGGCCCGGCTTCCGCCCCGCTCCGACGCGTCGTCCACCTCGCGGCATCGTTTGATTAATGACCCCGTGTTATCAATGACTTACTGAAAACCTTTGAATTCACCGTTTTTGTGAAGTCGAG
>JBDTMB010000584.1:0-3583 GCA_039934485.1 Vicinamibacterales bacterium | reverse complement strand
CGACGTCATGCGATCGTCGTGCTCGATGGTGAGCCCAACTTCATACCCGCACCCATTCGCGCGTCCTGGACGCATTCTCCATCGCCTGCATCACGCGCTGGTTCTTCACGCCATCGCCGAAATGTGGCGTCGGCATTCGTTCATCGGCCATCGCCTCGAGCAGGTCAAACACCGTGTGGGTGAAGGTGTGCTCGTAACCGATGATGTGCCCAGGGGGCCACCAGGCCTTCATGAACGGGTGCGACGACTCGGTGACGATCACCCGCCGGAAGCCGCGGACGTTCTCGGGGTCGGATTCGAGGTAGAGCTCGAGTTCGTTCATGCGCTCGAGGTCGAAGGCGAGGCTGCCCTCGCTGCCGTTGATCTCGAAGCGGTTGTGGTTCTTGCGCCCGGGCGCCATCCGGCTGGCCTCGATGGTGCCAATGGCGCCGTTGGTAAACCGCACCAGCGCGATCACCGCGTCGTCCACGGTGACGTCCCCCTTCCGCTTTGGGTTGTCCGGCATCGGCCGCTTCTTGACGAAGGTCTCGAGGGTGGCGGCGACCTCCTTGATCTCACCCACGAGCAGTCGCGCCAGGTCGATGGAGTGCGCGGCGATGTCGCCGAGCGCGCCGGATCCGGCGCGTTGCTTGTCCAGCCGCCACACCAGCGGGAAGTCGGGATTGACGATCCAATCCTGGAGATAGGTGCCGCGATAATGGCGAATCTCGCCGAGGGCGCCTTCGTCGATGAGTTGCTTGGCCAGCATCACCGCCGGAGCGCGGCGATAGTTGTGGCAAATCATGTGGAGGACGTCCGCCTTGGTCACGGCGGCCAGCATCCGGTCGGCTTCCGCCACGGAGTTCGCGAGCGGCTTCTCGCAGAACACCACCTTGCCGGCGCGCGCCGCGGCGATCGCAATCGGCGCGTGCAGGTCCCCGGGAACGCAGATGTCCACCAGATCGATGTCCTCGCGCTGGACCACGGCCTCCCAATCGGTGGACGACTCGGTCCAGCCGTACTCGCGCGCGGCCTGATCGGCCTTGATCCGCGAGCGGCTGCAAATCACCTTCAAGCGTGGCTGCAGCCGCGGCGTGAAGAACGGCGTGACCTGGCGATAGGCGTTGCTGTGCGCCCGGCCCATGAACGCGGAGCCGATCAGCGCGACGTTGATCGAGGTCACGCTTTCGGGTAACTGACGCCGAGCTTCTTGAGCGCTTCGTCGGGACAGCCGGTCCACTCGGCCACGTAGTGATTGCCCATGTACTGCAGATCCGCCATTCCCGCCTTCGTGGTCCAGAAACCCGATGCGGTGAGATCGCGGAAGCTGAAGAAGAAGGCGCGGCCATGCGCGGGCACCGGGACGTCGGTCTCCTCAACTGGTGTCGTTTTCGGCGCCGGCCACGAGATCTCGTCCAGCAGGCTGGCCCGTTCGGCGTCGGTGCAGCCGACAAACATCTTGTCGAAGCGATGTTGGCATTCCAGATCGAGCCACGCCAGCCCGCCGCGCATCGACGTCTGGCGGCGCGATTCTTCGGGCAGCTTCGGCTCGTCCAGCATGATGAAGTCCATGAACTCGGGAACCCCGGCGTCGGTGGCGCTGCCCGAACGCTCGTCGCGTGGAATGATGATGTCCACCAGCATCCTCACCGTCTCCCACTCGTGCGCGGTGAAGAACTTCGGCGTAAAGGGGGTGCCGGCCCTGGCTGCCGCCTGGACCGCCTGCGACAGTACGTTGGCCGTCGCCGCCTCGGCCTCGGTCCAGGCAAAACCCGCGGCCATCGGCGCCGCCGCGAGCAGACGCAACATCGACCGGCGATCGAGCCCGCTCATAGGCTTCCCGCCTTCCGCTGCTCGGCGATGTACTCGCTCGTCTTCATCGCCAGCGCGAGAATGGTCCACGTCACGTTCTTGTCGGCGTTGGTCACAAACGGCCCGCCGTCGGCGACGAACAGGTTCTTGACGTCGTGGGCCTGGCAATTCTCGTTCAACACCGACGTGCTCGGTGACGCGCCCATCCGCGTGACGCCCACTTCGTGGATGATTCGTCCGCCCGGCGCGATGCCGTAGCCGCGCTCGCGCGACGGCATCGCCGAGGTTGGCGTGCCGCCCATCTCCTCGATGATGGCGCGGAAGGTGTTCTGCATGTGGCGCACTTGATCCAGCTCGTAGTCGGTCCACTTGAAATGGAACCGCAACACCGGAATGCCCCACTTATCGACCACCGTTGGGTCGATCTCGCAGTAGCTGTGCTCGTTGGGAATCATCTCGCCGCGGCCGGAGAAATTCACCGTCGATCCGTAGAAGCGCCGGTAGTCGTCTTTCAGTTGCTTGCCGTAGCCACCCGGCGCGATGCGCTGGCCGTCGGCGTCGGTACCCGTGTAGTTCTGGATGTTGCCAAGGAAACCGGCGCCCGGCATGCGGCGCCCGCCGCCGAGCTCGATGTGATACCCGCGCGGGAACTCGAGCTTCCTGTTGTCGAGCCACCACGGCATGTAGAGATGCGCGCCGCCGGAGCCGTCTTCGTTGTGCGGGTGGCCGTTCATCAGCTTCGGGATGAAGCCGCTCACGCTCGCACCCGTCGTGTCGGTGAGATAGCGCCCGACCGTGCCGCTCGAGTTCGCCAGCCCCTCCGGGAACTTCGACGACCTCGAGTTGAGCAGAAGCCGCGCCGACTCGCACGCGCTGGCCGCCAGCACGACGATGCGCGCCCTCACGTGATTGTCGCGACCCGTCGTCTTGTCGATGTAGCTGACGCCGGTCGCCAGGCCGGTCTCGTCGGTGGTCACCTCGCGCGCCATCGCGTTGGTGACGATGGTCAGGCGATTGGTCGCCAGCGCCGGTGGCAGCAGCACCGACGGTGATGAAAAGTTTGCGTGAATCCCGCAGCCGCGGCCGCACTGGCCGCAGTAGTGACACGCCTTTCTGCCGTTGAGCGGCTGCGTCAGGATCGACAGGCGATTCGGGATGCAGGTGATGTTGAGCTTGTCGGCGGCCTGCTTGATCAGCAGTTCATAGCACCGTGGCTTGGGCGGAGGCTGAAAGATGCCGTCGGGCGCGTTGCGCAGGCCTTCGTTGGTGCCGAAGATGCCGACCAGCCGGTCCACCCTGTCGTAATACGGCTTGAGGTCGTCGTAAGAAATCGGCCAGTCGTCGCCCAATCCGTCGAGGCTGCGCCTCCGAAAGTCGTCGGGACCAAAGCGCAGCGAGATGCGGCCCCAGTGATTGGTGCGGCCGCCAAGCATCCGGGTGCGGAACCAATCGAACTGGCTATCGGGCGCGGACGTGTACGGCTCGCCATCAAGCGTCCATCCGCCGAGACCCGCGTCGAACTCGCCAAATTGCCTGGCCGGCGTCGCCGCCCCCCGGCGCGGGCTGTCGTACGACCACGCCATCATCTTCGAGTCTTTCGCCGAGTCCCACATGATGCCCGCTTCGAGCATCAGGACCTCGGCGCCCGCCTCGGTGAGCACCTTCGCCGCCATCCCGCCCCCGGCGCCGGACCCGACGATGCACACGTCGTACTGTTTCCGGTTGCGAATGATCTGCACGCGGACACTCTAATACAGGCTGCGGGCTACGGCCTACGGGCTTCGGGGGCTGC
>JBDTMB010000583.1:0-3597 GCA_039934485.1 Vicinamibacterales bacterium | reverse complement strand
GGAAGGACCTGCGCGGCATCAAGCGCGGCGGCTTCATCGAGTCGTCGGTCCCGGTGTATTGGGAAGACAACCTCGAGGCGACGGCAAAGACATTCAAGCCGGCGGAACAGATTCGCGCGCTCTATCGGGACAAGGGCATCGCCGCGAGCGACCAGGTGACGGTGTACTGCCAGGTGGGGATGCGCGCGTCGCACGACCTCTTCACGCTCGCGTTGATCGGTCATGACCTGTCGAAGCTCCGCAACTATTACGGCGCCTGGGAAGAATGGGGCAATCGCGACGACACGCCGATCAAGACCAAACAATAGAAGCTAACTGGCGACGCGCATGGGCCGTCCAAGGGCCATGCGCGCTCCTGACCTGTCGCTGGCGATTCGTCACCTCTTCCGACGCCCGGCATTTGCCGCCGTGGCGATCACGCTGCTGGCCCTGGGCGCCGGCGCCAATGCCGCGGTGTTCTCGGTAGTGCGCGGCGTCCTGCTGCGTCCGCTGCCCTACCCCAACCCCGACCGCCTGGTGGCGATCTGGCCCGGCGAGGTCGTGTCCGGCGCGGACATGAGCTACTGGCGCGAGCGCACGCACACCGTTAGCGCGATCGCGGCGCAGGCGCCGGGATGGATGATGGGACTGGTGGCGGAGGGCGGCGAACCGATCAAGGTGACCGCCGCCAAGGTCTCCGAGAACCTGTTCACGACGCTGGGCGCCGGCGCCGCGCTCGGACGGACCATCGCGTCCGGGGACGGCGTCAAGGGAAGCGAGCAGGTGGTCGTGCTCTCCGACGAGCTCTGGCGGCGACGCTTCAGCGCCGATCGCGCCATCGTCGGCCGTTCGATCGAGCTCGATCAGCAGGCCCACACGGTGATCGGCGTGATGCCGGCGGGCTTCGAGGTATTCGAAGGCGGCACCGACCTGTGGGTGCCACTGGTGCTCGATCCCGGCGCGCCGACCTTCAAGGGATCGTTCTACCAGACACTGGGGCGATTGGCGCCGGAGGCGACCGTGGCCGCCGCGTCGCTCGAGTTGCAGGCCTTGGTCCCGGCGATGCGTCGCGCACTTGCACACGAAGACCAGTGGGGCCAGACCCTTCGCGTCGCGTCGTTGCAGGACGCCATCACCGGCGACGTGCGGCCGGCGCTGTTGATCCTGCTGGGCGCGGTGGGGCTGATCCTCCTGCTGGCGGCCGTCAACCTCGGCACGCTGGTGTTGGGACGATCGATTGCGCGGGCCTCCGAGATGGCGGTGCGATCGGCGCTCGGCGCGTCGCGCGGGAGGCTGATCAAGCAAATCATGATCGAACAAGGCGTGCTCGCCGTGCTCGGCGCCATCGCCGGGATCGGCGTGGCGCGGATGGTGCTGCCGGCGCTGGTGTCGCGCATTCCGCCGGAAGTGCCGCGCGTGGGACAGATCGCGCTCGATTGGAGCGTGCTGGCCACCGTCCTCGGTGCGTCGATTGGCGTGGCGGTGGCCGTCGCGCTCGTTCCCGCGCTGGTTACGGCGCGTCCCAGCCTGCAGCCGCTGTTGCGTCAATCGCGGACCCTGGAAACGCCGAGCCGGCGTCGCGCGCTCGGCGCGCTGGTCTCGGTGCAAATCGCCCTGTCGGTGGTGCTCGGCGTCGGCGCCGCGTTAATGCTGCGCTCGCTCTGGAATCTGCAGCACGTCGACCCGGGGTTCAGTCCCAATGGCGTGTTGACGTTCCGGCTGCAGACCACGTCGAAGTATCGCAGCCTCACCACGGGGTTGCCGTACCTGCGGCAAGTGATGACGCGCGTCGGCGCCTTGCCGGGCGTGACCAGCGTGGGCACGATCGCGCATCTGCCGCTCGGCAGCTACTCATGGACGATCGGCGTGCGGCGCGAAGATCGACCGCTGCCAGCCGGCACCGACGCGCCAGACGTCGGCTGGCGGTTCGTGGACGGCGATTACTTCACGGCGATGAACATCCCGGTGTTGTACGGGCGGGCGTTCCGCGACTCCGACACCACCCAGAGCGCGCCGGTCGCCATCCTCAACATCACGCTGGCCCGCCAGTTCTTCGGCGACCCGTCGCAAGCGATCGGCCGCACGGTCGTCCAATATGGCGGCACCACGGCCGGCGAACACCTGGCGGAGGTGGTGGGGGTGGTCGGCGACGTGCGACATCGCGGGCTCGACAAACCGTTTGGACCCGAGTTCTATCGGCCGTTCACGCAGACGTTCATGTTCCCGATGGCGATCGTCGCGCGCGCGTCGGTGCCGCCCGGGCAACTGGCGGCAGCGGTTCGACAAGCGGCTTTCGAGATCGATCCGGTGGTGCCGGTCGCGGAACTGCAGCCGTACACGACGCTGGTTGCGGGAACGCTCGGGCGCCCGCGGCTGTTGAGCTTCCTGCTGACGATTTTCGCGGGGGCGGGATTGCTGCTCGGCCTGGTCGGTGTGTACGGAGTGGTGGCCTACCGGGTCCGTCAAGGCGAGCGTGAGATTGGGATTCGCCTCGCCCTGGGCGCGGAACCGGCGCGCGTAGCGAGGCACGTGCTCGCGCAGGGCCTCGGCCACGCAGCGATCGGCCTGATCATCGGCGTCCCAGCGGCGTTCGTCCTGTCGCGCGTGATGTCGAGCGTGGTGTTCGGCGTCACAACCCGCGACCCGTTGACGTTCACCGCTCTGCCGCTGGGCATTCTCCTCATCACGATGGGCGCGTGCTACCTGCCGGCGCGTCGAGCCGCCCACATCGACCCCGCCATCTCCATCCGCACTGATTAGGGGTCTATAATCGCCCCATGACTCGACGCCGATTTCTCGGATTTCTCTGCCTCATCGCCGCCCTCGTCATCACCAGCCTGACGCTCCAGGCCGGCTCAACGCCCGCCCGCGCCAAGCTCGGGATGGTGATCACCCAAAACGACGTGGCCTCGCAAGTGGGCTTCACCGTGATCAAGAACGGCGGCAACGCCATCGACGCGGCCGTCGCCACCGCGTTTGCACTGGCCGTCACCCATCCCACCGCGGGCAACATCGGCGGCGGCGGCTTCATCGTCTACCGGCCCGCGACCGGCGAACCGGTGTCGTATGACTTCCGGGAAATGGGCCCGGCGCGCTCGTCCCCGGAGATGTGGCTGACCAACGGCAAGTACGATTTCGAGAAGCACCACAACAGCCACCTCTCGGTTGGCGTGCCCGGCACCGTGGCAGGTCTTTACCTGGCGTGGAAGGAACAAGGCTCCAAGCCGTGGAAGGACCTGGTGACACCAGCGATTGGCCTGGCCCGCGACGGTTTTGAAGTCACGCACGGGTTGGCCCGCTCCCTTGAGTCGATGATCCCGGAGTTCAAGAAGTACCCCGCCTCGCTCGCGCAGTTCTCGAAAAACGGACAGCCCTACGAAGCCGGCGAAACGCTCAAGCAGCCCGACCTGGCGAAGACGCTCACGCGCATCGCGGAGCAGGGTCCTGCCGGTTTCTACGAAGGCGAAACCGCGCAGCTGATCGAGAAGGAAATGAAAACCAATAACGGCCTGATCACGATGGCCGACCTGAAGGCGTATCAGGCCAAGAAGCGTGGCGTGATCAAGGGCACCTATCGCGGCTACGAGATCATCGGCATGCCGCCGCCGAGCTCCGGTG
>JBDTMB010000582.1:0-3604 GCA_039934485.1 Vicinamibacterales bacterium | reverse complement strand
TGCTGGGTGCTGGGGTGCTGGGTGCTCGGGTGCTGGGTGCTGGGGTGCTGGGTGCCGGGGTGCTGGGTGCCAGGGTGCCGCGCGGCGGAATGCCGTCGACCGCGCGCGCGATCGCGCGAATATGGTCGGGAGTCGTTCCGCAACAACCGCCGATGATGTTGACGAACCCGCTCTCGGCAAAGTCCTTGATCAGCGCCGCGGTTTCCTCGGGCGCCTCGTCGTACTGCCCGAACGCGTTCGGCAGCCCGGCGTTGGGATAACAACTGACGTGGCCCGGCACCGTGCGCGCGAGCTCGGCCAGGTACGGACGCATCTGCCGCGCGCCGAGCGCGCAGTTGAGGCCCACGCTGAACGGCTTGGCGTGTTCCACCGAGATGTAAAAGGCGTCGAGCGTCTGACCCGACAGCGTGCGCCCGCTGAGGTCGGTCAGCGTGGCCGAGATCATCAGCGGGAGCTTGTGGCCCGTCTCGGCGAACACTTCGTCAATCGCCACGAGCGCTGCCTTGGCGTTGAGCGTATCGATCTGCGTCTCCACCAGCAGCAGGTGCGCGCCGCCGTCGACGAGCCCCCGCGCCTGTTCCTTGAACGCGGCCTTCATCTGGTCGAAGGTGCACGAGCGGAACGCGGGGTTGCCGACGTCGGGAGATATCGACAGCGTCTTGGTGGTCGGGCCGATCGAGCCGGCCACGAATCTTGGCCGATCCGGCGTCTTCTTCGTCCACTCGTCGGTGACGCGCCGGGCCAGCCTGGCCGCCTCGAGGTTGAGCTCGTAGCAAATGCCTTCGAGGCCGTAGTCCGCCTGCGAAATCGCCGTCGAGTTGAACGTGTTGGTCTCGATGATGTCGGCCCCCGCGTCCAGGTACTCCGCGTGGATCGCGGCGATCGCGTCCGGCCTGGTCAACACCAGCACGTCGTTATCGCCCTTGAGGTCGTGCGGATGCGCGCGGAACCGCTCGCCGCGGAAATCCGCGTCGGTCAACTTGAGCCGCTGGATCATGGTCCCCATCGCGCCATCGAGCACGAGGATGCGCTTGGCCAACAGGCTTTCGAGGAGTTCGATGTCGGTCATTACGTTCTGCCTTGTGCCTTCTGCCTTGTGCCTTTGCCGTGCGCCTTGGTCCCAATCGCAAGCAGCACCGCGAACGGATCGTTGGTTCGTCGCGCGCCGAGTGACACGCGAATCTCAGTGAAGCCGGCGCGCGCGAGCAGGCCGGACAGGTTCTCGTCGGTAAAGCCAAACCATTGATCGCCGAGTTTCTCGCGCACCCAAGTCTCGTCGTGGGAACGCAGGTCGAGGATCAACAGGCGCCCGCCGGGCTTGAGGATGCGGGCGGCTTCGGCCAGCGCCCGCGACGGGTCGCCGGCGTGGTGCAGGGCCTGGGAGAGCAACGCCACATCGACGGCGCCATCGTCGATGGGCAGGTGCTCGAGCTCGCCCTTCTTCCACGTGATGTTGCTCAGCCGCTTGCGCGCGGCCAGCGCCTTCGCGCGCGCCAGTACGCCGGCGGCGCGATCGACGGCGACGACCCGCCTCGCCCAGCGCGCGGTCTCGACCGTCAGGTAGCCTTCACCGCACCCCAGGTCGGCCACGTCCAGCGGCGGCAACAGCATGCCGAGGGCACGGGACCACGCCGCCCAGCTGCGCCCCGGCACCAGTTGACGGCCATCGCGGGTGTCGGGGCCGAGATGTTCGAAGTTCTCGCGGCGCAGCCGCAGCACTTCCTGCAGCCGCGATTCATCGGCCTTGACCTGCGCCGAGTCCGCCGCGGCCTCGAACTGGGTCTTGAGCAGCGGCCAGAGCAGGCCGTGCGCGTCGTCGCGGACTGTCGGCGCGAGACGATAAAACGTATACGCGCCGTCGCGCTCTTCAGCCACCAGGTGCGCGTCCTTCAACAGGCCGAGGTGCCGCGACACGCCGGACTGCGCGAGGCCCAGGATGCCCGTCAGTTCCTTCACGTTGAAGCGGTCCTGGTCGAGCACCCGCAGCAGCCTCAGCCGGGCATCGTCGCCCAGCAGCCGGTAGAGCGCAGAAGCGTCTTGCACATCCACTAATGTAGATGAATCGATTGATTTTGGCAATTTGCCCGCAAACAGGCGATACTCCCGCGTCCCATCATTGGTGCTGGGCCGTATTGGAGATCTCACATATGCGCTTTCTGCCCAGAGACTGGGTCATTGGCCTGCTGGTCGTCGGCGCCGGCGTCGTGCTCACCCTCCCCGTCAAGGCGCAGGTTTCGGCGGGTGGCGTGATCCGGGCCTGCGTCCAACAACCCGAACCCAGGGGCAGGAGGGGCGACGGCGACCGGGATGGCGGCGGCCAGATTCGCATCATCGGCGCCAACGAGGCCTGCAGGCGTGGCGAAGTCCTGATGACCTGGAACATCCAGGGCCCTGCGGGCCCCGCGGGACCCGCGGGGGCACGCGGCAATCAAGGACCGATGGGTTTGGTTGGACCCACCGGACCCGCGGGTAAGGACGGACACGACGGCCTTCCCGGAAACATTGGGCCGGCCGGCCCACAGGGCAAGGCGGGAATCCCCGGCAACCAGGGCCCGGAGGGACCGGTCGGGTCCGTGGGGCCGCAGGGCCCGCAAGGGGCCCAGGGCGAGCCGTTCGCCGGTGGACGCATCATGGGCTACGCGCTCGACTCCTGCAACAGAACTCCTTACCAGGGGCTGGTTGCGATTCCAGGCATTTCGGTGGTCGCGTGGAGCGATGCGACGGGCCATTTCGATCTGCTCAACGTTCCTCCAGGGAACTTCACGCTCGCATTCGTGAACACGCCGTTGCCGCCGTTGCCGCCGGTGCACGCCAACTCGGTGATGGGCCAGACGTTCGATGTGGGCATGGTCCTTTACGGCGCATGCCAACCGGGGCCGACCTCGTGCCAGAGGGGTTACAGCTTCGATGGCACCGCGTGCGTGCCGATCAACGCGTGCGAAAATAGCAGTGTCTGCGGCGCGGCGGGGACCTGCAACAACACCGGGCCGGGGACCTACACCTGCGATTGCGCCGCCGGGTACGCGAGCGACGGGCAGACCTGCCGCCCGATCAATGTCTGCGTGCTCTCCAGCGTGTGCGGCGACCTGGGGCTTTGCACCAGCACTGGCCCCGGGACCTATGTCTGTACCTGCCCGGCGGGCTACACCGGAGACGGCGTGACGTGCGTGCCCATCAAACCGCCCGGTGGGGGCAACATGTCGGCCGCTTACCTGCCGGCGCCGGCCCCGCCAAACGGTTGGTGGCGTTGGTGATCGACGGCGCCCCCGGGAGTGTTTGCACCTAAACGCTCCCGGAGGGCATAATGCTCCTCTTACCATGCGCGTTAAATCCACGCTCGTTGCCGTCGTCGTCGCCGTACTGGCCACTGCCGGTCTGGCGTCGGCGCAAACCATCACCACGCAACAGGCCGACGAGATCCTGAAGGAACTGCGCGCCATCCGCCAGGGCATCGACAGGCTGTCGCAGCCCGCGCCGCAACAACCGCAGGCCCCGCCGGCGCCGCCTGAAAAGGTCAAGATCACCAACGTGGCCGGCTACATGCTGGGCCGTCCCGATGCGCCGCTGACGATGGTCGAGTTCACCGACCTGCAGTGCCCCTTCT
>JBDTMB010000581.1:0-3624 GCA_039934485.1 Vicinamibacterales bacterium | reverse complement strand
GTGGCGCTTCGGCGCGCGCAACTGCGGTTGCTCGCCGACCTGCGGGCCGGCCGCGTCCGGGTGAAGATGCCGGTTGGCGAGGCGCCACTCCCGGAACATCCCCTGTTCTGGGCGGGCTTCGAACTGTTCGGGGAACCTCGCTAGAATCCCGATTACGTCGCTTCGACCAACCTCGTTGACCGGGTGCCACCTTGCGCCCATGTCTACATTGTTGACATCGCCGGAGACTCGTGCTTACATCGTAGGCATGACCACGCCGATCGGCGAATTCGAGGTCCTGGTGCTGATGGCGGTGCTGCGGCTCGACGAGGGCGCTTATGGGCCCGCTGTCCTCAAGGAAATCGAGCACCGGACCGGCCGCGGCGTCTCGCGCGGCGCGGTCTACATCACACTGGATCGGCTCGCGCAGAAGGGCCTGCTGGGTTCGCGCCTGGCCGATGCCCCGGCCGAGGGCGGCGGCCGCCCGCGACGCTATTACCGGGTCGCGCCGAAGGGTTTGCGCGCGATCAAGCGCATGCTCACGGCCCTGGAACAGATGCGCGCCGGCCTCGGTCCATTGCTGGGTGAGGCATGACGCCCCTTCGCGATCTCGCCGCCGAGGCCACGGCGGATCTATTCGATGATTACCGCCGGTTGCGGGCGACGCGCGGCCGGGGCTATGCGGCGCTCTGGCTCGCGCGCGAAGCGGCATCGCTGGCCGCCACGTTCCTGATCGCAGCCATCACGCGGGCCGCACGACTGGGAGCCCTCGTGCGGCGCGACACGTCCTCGGCGTTCCGCTCGCTGCGCCGGCGGCCGGGCACCACTGCGGGCGCCACCGTGATGCTGGCCGCCGGGCTGGCGGCGGTCGCGGTGGCCGCCGCGCTCGCCACCACGCTGCTCTTCCGCCCGATCAGCGCCCGCTACGGCCGCGACGTGCAGCGGATCGCGTCCGTCGATCTGGCCGGACGGACGACGATGAGATTCTCCGAGATCGAGCTCGATCATGTGCGCCGGCCGCTGGCAGGCACCGCACGCGTCGCCTCGGTGAACCTCCAACCCGTCGTCTTGCGCGCCGGCGATGCCGACACGCAGACGCTGGCTGAAGTGGTGAGCGGCAACTATTTCGACGTGGTCGGTGTGGACATCGCCATCGGCCGCGGCCTCCTGGATCCGGACGGGCGTCCCGGCTCACCACCGGTGGCCGTGATTAGCAACTCGCTCTGGAGCAACCGCTTCGGCCGGCAGCCCTCGGTGCTCGGCACTGAGATCCGCCTCAACGGCGCCAGCTTCACGGTGGTCGGCGTCGCCACCAGCCTGGGATCGAGCACGTTCCTCGGCGCCAGCGTGGAAGCGTGGATCACCACCGCCCATGCCGGCGCGATGCTCAACCGCGACTGGCGGACCAACACCGCGGATCGCTTCTGGACCGCGATCGTGCGCTCCGGCTTCAGCGATCAGCCGGCGGTCGTCGCGAAGCTGAGCCAGGCGGCCGCGGACCTCGCGCGCGACGTGCCCGACCCGTGGCGCGAGCGCCGGCTGGTCACGCTTCCAGGCACGGTGATGGCCGGCTCCCAGCGATCGGCGGCCACCTCGCTCGCCATCATTCTCGCCGGGCTCTCGGGTCTGATTCTCGCCGCCGCGGCGGCCAACGTCGGGAGCCTCCTGCTCGCCGGCGCGGTGGCCGAACGCAGCCGCGCTGCCGTGTTGATGGCGATTGGCGCGGGACGCGCCACGATCATCCGACGCTTGCTGATCGAAGGCGCGCTGTTGGGCATGGGCGGCGGGGTAGCGGCATTGGCGGTGTATCTCTGGGCCCGGCAACAATTTGCCGAGGTCGCCCTGTTGCCGACCCTTTCGCTCCGCCTGGATCTGCCCTTCGACGCGTCGCTTGTCGCGATCACGATCGCCAGCGGGCTCATCGCCGGTGTGCTCCTGGCCATCGGCCCTGCCGTGTGGTCCACGCGGATCGATCTCGCCCAGACGCTTCGTGACGGCTCGAATCGCATCGGCGGCACCTCGGGCATCTCGCTGGCGCGGCGCAACCTGGTGGGAGCGCAGGTCGCCATTTCCCTGACGCTGCTGGTCGGCGCGCTGCTGTTCTCGCGGAGCCTGTCGTCGCTCGAGGCGTTGGATGTCGGGTTCCCGCGTGAAGGTCTGATCGCCATGGATTTCGACGTCGAGCCGTCGAGCCCGCCGGCGAACGCGCTGCCGGTGCTCGCGCGCGAAGCGCTCGCGCGCGCGGCGGCACTGCCGGGAGTGGTGGCCGCCGCGATGTCCAATCGCGCGCCGGTGGATTCCTCGACGCCGACGGTAGAGGTGCGACGCACCGGAGACACGAGTCGCGGCCTGGCTGATGTCACGTTCTATCTCGCCACCCAGGCGTACTTCGACACCGTCGGCGTGCCGGTGGTGCAGGGCCGCGCTTTCTCAGCCGACGAAGCCGATCGCGAGGCCGACGTCGCGATCATCAACCAGACCCTCTCCGCGCAGCTGTGGCCGGAGGGCGACCCGCTCGGCCGATCGTTTTCACTGCAGCCACCGGGCCGCACGGTCCGCGTCGTCGGCGTCGCGCGCAATTCGAAGTACCGATCGCTGTCGGAGCCTGCCCGGCCGCACTTCTATTTGCCGACGTCGCCGCGATTTGGCGAAGCGCTCCTGGTGCGGACGTCGGGCCAGTCACGGAACACGATCGTCGACCTGCAGCGCGCGCTGGGCCAGGTCGGTCCAGGCGTCGTCGGCTTTTTTCCGCGCACCTTCGACGATCACCTGGCCATCGACGTGTTGCCCACCAAGGCCGCGGCCCGAGCCGCGATGGGTCTCGGCGCGCTCGCCCTGGTGCTGAGCACCGTCGGCCTGTACGGGATGGTGATGTGGTTTGTCGAAATGCGGCGGCGGGAAATCGGTGTGCGTCTGGCGCTGGGCGCCCCGGCCCACGATGTGCGGAGGCTGGTGGTGCGGCAGGCACTGCTCGCCGCGGCGCCGGGCGCGCTGGTCGGGGTCATCGTCGCGACGGGTCTCGCGACGATCGGCCGATCGACGCTCGTCGGCGTGGGCCCGGTCGATCCGTGGTCGCTGGGGCTGGGGCTGATGACGCTGGCGATCGTCGTCGCGGCGGCGAGTTATTTGCCCAGTCGCCGCGCCACGAAGGTCGATCCGCTGGCGGCGCTTCGCGAGAGTTGACAGTTGAAACTCTCAACCTCAACTGTCAACTTCCAACTGTCAACTTTCAACTTTCAACTTTCAACTTACTTGAGTCCGTCCAGCCACACGGCAATTTGCTCGCGCGACCAGCGATGGGTGTCGTTGAGGTGCACGAGGATTGACGCAAGGCTGAGCGTCTTCGTGCAGCCATCGCCGCCCGGGCACTTCCGGACGGAACCCTCGAGGCAATCGAAGAACCACTCGAGATCCTTCGTCGGCCGCTCGCCAGTCATGTCGGTGTTGGTCGGCAGCCGGTACATCCCTTCGTACGCGGCCCCAAGCGCACACGACGCGGACTTGCCGCGATAGTAATCGCCGTAGGCCTGCTCGGGCCGGCGCTCGGCGCCAGCCCGGATGAACGCCGCCAACTCCTTCTCGCCGTGATGCTCTTGGGACATAGGACTCGCTCCGCTCGTTGGACTCGGGGCTTCGCCCCTCGTA
>JBDTMB010000580.1:0-3629 GCA_039934485.1 Vicinamibacterales bacterium | reverse complement strand
GCAAAATGCACAAGGCTAAAGGCATAAGATTGATGGCCTTTCAGCAACCTGCTCGTCTAGAGGAGCGCCTCTGCGTCATCTGCGGCCCTGGTCTTAGCCTGGGAGCGCCTCTGCGTCATCTGCGGCCCTGGCCCGCCGGCGCCGCTTCATCCGGCCGCGGACGCCAGAGGACGAGGACTTTGCCGACGCGCTGGACGATGGCCGCATCCGCGCGGGCGGCGATCGCGTCGCACAACGCCTCGCGAGCCTCCCGGTCCGTGCCCTCGACGCGCACCTTCAGCAACTCGTGGGCCTTGAGCGCCTTGTCGATTTCGGCCGCGACCTTGTCGGTGAGTCCGGCATTGCCCACTCGCACAAAGGGTTCGAGCGCGTGGGCGCGGGCTTTCAGCGTGGCGCGCTCACGCGGCGTCAGGACCACTGGCATCCTGCCATTGTAGTCCCGGTGATCAACTCTTGTTCGCGTGGGTCATCAATCCAAACGTCACCCCGCACGGGTCCTGCAGCACCGCCATCGTGTCGCCGTCGGGAAGCGTCGTCGGCGGCACGATGACGCGCGCGCCGAGGTTGGTGGCCTGGGTGGCCGACGCCTGCACGTCGGGTACGCCGATGAACAACTGCGCGAAGCTGTGCGCGTCCGGCGGCGCCGGCCAGATGCCGCCGCTGATGCCACCCTCGCCGGCCGCCACCTGGCGATACCCGATCGCGTTGGTGGCGCTGATCGTCCATCCGAACAATTCCTTGTAGAACTTCACGAGCTCATCGGGCTTGGTCGCGACGAGTTGCCACTGCAGGACTGGAGCACCCATTCAGATTTTCCTTTTGAGGATTAGTTCAACACCCACTGGTTGGCCGAGCGCATCTGCAAGCGTCCGCTCCGCAGCAGCCGCTGCAGGGCAATGTTGACGCGGTCAACCGACATCCCCGACACACTGGCGAGCCATCGCGAGTCGGGACGAAACGCGGCGCGCCGGATGGCGGCGGTCAGTGCCACCGCGTCTTCGGCGGCCACCATCTTCGTCATTTGCGATGGCGTCAGGCCCAGCCGAGGTCCGAGGGCGCCGATCGTCCGCGGGTGCACGGGGCCGGCGCCGTTCAGCAAGCGCGACAGCGTCGCGTGATGGACGCCGAGGAGGCGCGCGAAGCCGCGGAGGGAGTATCGCGGGTTCTGCCGCTGCCGCCGCTCGAACTCCGCGGCTACTACTGCTCGAAATCCCACGGGCTCATCCTAGCGCAGCGCCGGCGGATGTGACCGCCGCCGCCCGCGAAACTGGTGCGACCCCCTGCCCCAGTGTCAGGAGCCACCCCATGAAACGACGCTCGGGCCGCTGAACTGGTGCAACCGTATGGCTTTCTTGTATTGTGCCGACACGAAGGTGGTGCAGACGTTGGAGCCGAAGACAGCCGCAGCCGTCGAATTCAGTCACGTCTCGCTCGCGTTCGACGATCACGTCGTCCTCGACGATCTCAGCTTCAGCATCCCGAAAGGCGGGATGCGCATCCTGTTTGGCGTGAGCGGATCGGGGAAGTCCGTGCTCCTCAAGCTCATTCTCGGCCTGATGCGGCCCGACCGCGGCGAGATCCTGGTCAACGGCGAGCGGGTGGACAACATGGCGGAACACGATCTGCTCCGGGTGCGCGAGGGCATCGGCATGGTGTTCCAGGACAACGCGCTGTTTGATTCACTGACAGTGGGCGAGAACGTCGGCTACCAATTAGTCGAAGAACGGAAGCTGACGAGCGACCAGATTCGCGCCCGCGTCGACGAAGTGCTGAATTTCATCGGCCTGAGCGAATACGTGGACCGCTTGCCCTCGGAGCTGTCCGGCGGCCAGCGCCGGCGCGTGGCGATCGCGCGCGCGATGGCGCCCGATCCGCCGCTGCTGCTGTTTGATGATCCGATCACCGGGCTCGATCCGCTGATCGCGACGACCGTGGACAACGAGATTCTCAAGGTGCGCGACCTGCATCACGCCACCGCCATCGTCGTGACCCACCAGATTCGCGACGCGTTCTACATTGCCACGCACCAGGCCGTGCGGGACGGCGGCACCGTGACGATCGTGGACGCCGATGACGCCAGGGCCGCGCAGGCCGAATTCATGGTCCTCCACGATGCGCGCATCCAGTTCCACGGCAGCGCCGCGGAGTTGCTGGCGTCACCGGATCCCTACTTAAAGAACTACCTGTTGAAGACCTTGCCGCCCTGGTAGCTGGCGCGTTCAGTTCCCTTTTGGCTTCACGGGAGTGTGCTTGTAGTCCAGGTTCGGCTGATGGGTCCGGAGGTGCTCGACGTCCTTGTTGTTCTCGTTGCAGGTGTACGGCAGCAGCCGATCGCCTGGCTTGCCTCGCGTGAAGGTGCGCGTGATCGACCACGGGCTGGTGAAGTAGACCGGGTCGTCGTAGGTGGCGGTCCATTGCATCGTGTCCGCCGTCTTCTTTTGAAACCGTTCGGTGAGCCGCAGCTTGGCGCTGTGTTCGTGGCCCGCGGTGTCCAGCCAACTGCGTTCATCGATGCCGGTCGTGTCCACCACCAGGGTGTCGCCCTCCCAATGTCCCACTGAGTGCCCCATGAAGTAGGGGTACTCGGCGACATCTTCGGGATGCCCTCGACCGTCGAGATAGATCGCGCGCCAAATCGCCTGATACTCGAACAGGATCGAGACGGTATCGGCGCCCTGCACGAGCAGGAAGGGGAACGGCGCCGTGAAGCCGCGCGACGGACCCACGGGCAGGCAGTGCCCGGTCGGGTCCTTCGCGGTGTCGACGGTCCGCCAGCGTTCGGCCCCGAAGTCGGTGAACGGGGGTTGCGAGCCTAGCGCCACCGACAGGTCGGCATCCTGCTGCCCCCCGAGCACCGGGCGGCCGTCGGCGAGGATGGCGTCGCGCATGTTGGCCAGCTTGTGACCGTCACGCGCGAGATAGCCATGAACCGTGACGACGTCGCCGATCTTGAGGGAATCCTTCCGCCACCCCGCCCGGTACAAGGTGTTCGGGGCACCGCCTTCGATCGCCCAGGTGGCTGGCTTGCCGGAAGTCCCCTTCACATCAAGGTAGAAGGGGACGTGGGGGTTCGCCCACTCGATTCTCGAGACCGCCCCGACGCATTCGGCGTATCCTTCGGGGCAAGCGAGGTTCCATGAAGAACGTGCTGCGCAGGTTGGTGATGGTGGCCGTGGTGGTGGGGTCCGTCGTGACGAGCGCCGCCGCCCAGGGGCGGTGCCAGACGACGTATGGCGCGCCGGCGTGCAACACCGCCGAGATCCCGCCGATCTTCGCGCCCACCGGGTGGCACACCATGGCCCTCGACCAGGTCACCTTCCAGGTCGCCGAGTACAAGAAGGAAGCCGCCTTCTACGCCGCGCTCATGGGCTGGAAGCTGCGGAGCGACGATGGCAGGCAGGCGGTGATGGACGTCGGCGAGTGGGGCACGGTGATCTTCAAGACCGCCGGCCCCGGCGTGCTCGAGGCCGCCTCGAGTGGCGGCGGGCGCGGCGGCCCGTCCCGCGCGGTGATCACGTCATTTGGCTTTGCGATCGACAAGTGGGACGCAAAAACCGTCGACGCCGAGCTCAAGAAGCGTGGGCTCTCGCCCGTGGCCGACAACGACGGCAAGGGCTTCGAGAGTTTCC
>JBDTMB010000579.1:0-3635 GCA_039934485.1 Vicinamibacterales bacterium | reverse complement strand
GGTGACCGGAGTCTTCCGGTCGCGATCCGCGAAGCCGACGCCGCCGGCCCACTCGAGGCCGGACTGCCGGACCAGGGCGATGCCCGCGCCGGGCACGCCGGTGTCGTCGAGGACCTGTTGAACGGCGGCCCGGAACGCCGCAAGCGTGGTTGGAACGGGTGCGTGGACATCCCGCCCGGGCTCGCCGGACGGTTGGCGAGCGCAGGCGCACGCGCACGCGCCGGCGGCGATGGCCAGGACGATCGCCAGTGGACGTCGCATGCGGCGGAGTGTAGCGCGGAGCGGACTGGTATCCTAAGGCGATGGCTGACGCTGACGTGTCGCAACTGCTGCCGAAGAGTGGCGCCCACCACGGATCCCATGCGCTCGAAGTGGAATTCGACCACGAGCGGCAAATCCGGCATCGCAACAAGATCTACTACCGGGTCAACCACTGGCCGATCTGGATCTTCGTCTTCTTCATCGCGCCGGGCCCGCTCACCTTCGATCTTTTCGAGCGCGGGTTCGACGCGCGGCTGCTGACGTGGCTCGGCATCGTGATGGTGGGCACGGCGATCGCCGGACTCTTTGGCAAGTTGCCCGGGTGCGAGCCGGCGCCGTACATCATTCGATTCACCGAGGACCGCCCGAACCCGCTCTACCGGCGGATTTGCTACACGACGGCGTGGGGCGAGGTGGTGGCCTTCGCGGTGCTCAATGCTGTGGGCCTGGCCTATGCGATCGCCACGGGTGAGTGGCGTCTTAAGCAGATGTACGAAACGTTCTATTTCCCGCTCGCCGGTTCGATATGGGCGCTCGGCGCGCTGGGCCAGTTGCCGCGCGTGAAGGCGTCGACCAAGGGAGAGGGGCACGAGCGGCGATTTTTTTACGGTGCGGTGTGGGCCGTGACGATCGCCCAGCCGGTGTTGTGGCCGATGTGGAAGTTCCTGCCGCGCAGCCCGGCTTTCGATACGGTGAAGCTCGTGGTGTTCCTGGGCATTCTCGTGTTCGTGGGCAACCGGGCTCGGCTTGGCTTGCTGCCCCGCACCAAACCGATCGTCCCGGGCGAGTGGGCCGTATCGGACTGAGGCCGCAGCGGATACTGATGCTGCCGGTGTCACACACCCGCGGCGCGATGCCGGACTAGAACAACACGCCGAAACTGGCGAGCAGCCGGTTTCCAGTGGCGGCTTCGACCGGGAAGAACTGCCCGGATCGGCGCTGGCCCTCGAGCTTGAGCGACATCGCGGCGAGTGGCCGGAAGAGCAGGCCGCCGCTCGTCGCCGTGTAGGTTTCGTCGTCGCGGCTATGTGCCCACTCCTGGCGGGCCACGACGTAGACCCGGTCGGTCAGTGCGACGAGCCCCTGCAGGTAGACCGCATACTCGGACCGGGACTCGCCTTCGGGAGACCGCACGCGTCCGGCGGTGGCTTCGCTGCGGACCTCGAGGCGTCCCGCCTTCGTCAGCAGGTCGGCTCCCGAAAACGTCACCACGGCACCCGAGTCGCGTTCGGTGTAACGCACGATGGGGAGGCCGACCTCGAGGCCGCGCTGCCGCATCCGCACACGACCGCCGATCATGCGCTCCGTGTGCCGCTTACCGGTGCTGTTGTCGATCGCGCCGTTATGCTGGACGAAGAAGTTGTAGTCGACGTCACGCCGGGTGCTGGCCCAGGTGCCGAACGCTTGCGCCCCCGTCGTGAAGACGGGAAACGTCGCATAGCTGGCGACCGGGCGTGAGACGGTCCAGGTCAGCGGATTCGGGTGAATTTCGTTCCAGGTGCCGACCGGGGTCAGGAATTTCCCGACTCTCACCTTGAGGGTGTCGGCGTGCCGATAGTCGACATAGAGCCGTTCGAGGTTCGAGTTGTTGCGGACGTCAACACCGGTGCTGTCGATTTGGAGGAACTGGGTCTCCTCGGCCTCGATGAAGAAGCGCAGTCGCGCCCCGATATCGCCGAAGATGAACAGGCTCAGCTCGTCAAAGGTGAACGCGGCCGGCGCATCGGTGGGATTGTCAAACTGGATTGTGGCGTAGCCGCCGAGGCGGACGCCGGATCCGCCCAACGGCAGACCGCGGCCAAGGGTGTAGCCGCTGTTCCCGGCGCCCGCGGGCGCCTGGGCGGCGGCTGGCGCGGCCAGCAGTGCGGCTACCGAAACGATCGCGAGCGATCTGGAGCAGCGCATGGCGGTCGAATCACGTCCAGGGCAGGTCCACGGCGCCCCGTTCCTGGCGTGCGGCGAGGTCCGGCAGCCCCGATACCAGCCTCACGACATCTTCCGGAAGGTCGCGCGGCGACCACGTGGCCGAATCGACGCAGGCCACGCGCACAAACCCCTCTGCCAGGAGCTGCGTCGTCGTGTCATCGCGGATCTCGAACGCGTGATGCAGCCGCCGCGGGTTCTCCACCGTCGTGCTGATTCCGACGCGCACGATCTGGCCGGCGCGAGCCGGGGCGCGGAACTTCGCCTGCACCTCGACGCGCGGCATCCCGAACCGGTGCGAGTCGAGCAACGACTGCCGCGATCGCCCGAGCGAGGCGAACAACTCCTCCTCCGCGTCTTCGAACCAGCCGAGGAAATTGGGAAACCACACCACGCCCGCCGCGTCGGTGTCGGACCAATGCACTTTCTTGCGGATTTGGAAAAAGCCGGCCACGCGGGGAGTATACGGTAGGGATAGGCTATAGGGGCGATGGAAGGTTGGCACGGCTGGGACGATTACGCGGCGTATTACGACTGGGAGAACGCGCAGACGGTGGGCCGGCGCGACATTCCGTTCTGGCAGCGAATGGCCTCCGCGGCGAAGGGTCCGGTGCTCGAACTGGGTTGTGGAACGGGCCGCGTGGCGCTGCCGCTGGCGCGACAGGGTGCGACCATCGTCGGCATCGATCGCTCCGAGTCGATGCTCGACCGGGCGCGGACGAGGGTCCGTCGCGGGCGGTTGCAGCGGCGCGTGCAGTTGGTCCGCGGCGACATCCGCCACCTGCCGTTTCCCGACCGCTCGTTTCCGCTGGTCATCGCGCCCTACGGCATCCTCCAGTCCCTGCTGGTCGAGCGCGACCTCGCCCGGACGCTGGAAGCCGTGTCCCGCGTGTTGAAACGCCACGGCACCTTTGGCCTCGAACTGGTGGCCGATCTGCCCGCCTGGAGCGAGTACTCCAAGCGCGTCAGCTTGAAGGGCAAGCGCGGACCCCATGGCGCGCCGATTACACTCATCGAATCGGTCCACCAGGATCGGAAAAAGCACGTGACCCGCTTCGAGCAGGAGTTCGTCGAGGGGCGCGGCCGCACCGCGGCGCGGCGCAAGTTCAGCCTCGCGTTCCGCACCCTCACCGTGCCGCAAATGGTCAATCGCCTCGAAAAAGCCGGTCTCGAAGTCTCCGCCGTGCTGGGCGACTACCAGGGCGGCCCATGGGACCTGCGTGCCGAAGTCTGGATCATCCTGGCAAGACAGAGGTAAACTAGCCGTTTCCACGGGGATTTGGGCCAGCCTGCTTGTCCCGCCGAAGGTTGGAAAGGCTTGCCCCCACAGTCTTTAGGAGTCCGCAATGTCCGGCCATTCCAAGTGGCACACAATCAAGCACAAAAAAGGCGCCGCCGACGCCAAGCGCGGCAAGATCTTCACGCGCCTGATCAAGGAACTGACGGTGGCG
>JBDTMB010000578.1:0-3644 GCA_039934485.1 Vicinamibacterales bacterium | reverse complement strand
TCGAGTAGGTGTCCGAGACCCACGCCATGACCTGTTCGTTGGTGTTGACGTCGGGCGCCGGCACGTCCTTCTCCGGGCCAATCACGTCGATGATCTCGGCCGCGTAACGGCGGGTGAGCGCCTCGAGCTCGCGGCGCGACATCTTGGTGGGATCGCAAATCACCCCGCCCTTGCCGCCGCCGAACGGCAGTTGCGCCACGGCGCACTTCCACGTCATCCAGCCCGCGAGCGCCGTCACTTCATCGAGCGTCACTCCGGGGTGATAGCGGATACCGCCCTTGGCGGGCCCGAGCGTCACGTTGTATTGGACGCGGAAGCCGGTAAAGACCTTGATTTCGCCGTCGTCCATCTGGACGGGGCACGACACGATGATCTGCCGCTTGGGGTGCGTGAGCATCTGCCACAGACCCGGTTCCAACTTGAGAATCCGCGCCGCTCCCTCGAACTCCTGGAGCATCGCGCTGAAAACGCTGCCGTGTTCCGCCATCTATCCCCCTGAACCGCTTCCGCTGATTAGAACAAACGATCCAAAGTAGCCTTGACGGCGGTCGAATGTCAATTCACTATCAGTAGCATGACTCGTGCGCATTGATTGGTGAAACTGAATTACATCCAGTTGGGGCCCGAAACCATCGGCAGGTCTTATAATTAGAGCGTCTATGAAAAGCGTGATCGACAAGCTGGCCGAGCGAAGGGCGTCGTTTACGACCATCTCCGGCCGTCCGATCGAGCGCCTCTACACGCCGGCCGACCTGGCCGGCATCGACTACGACCGCGACCTCCAGGACCCCGGCACGTTCCCGTACACCCGCGGCATTCATCCGTCCGGCTATCGCGGCAAGCTCTGGACGATGCGGCAGTTCGCCGGCTTCGGGACGCCGGAAGAAACCAACCAGCGCTACAAGGACCTGATCGCCGCTGGCGGCACCGGGCTGAGCGTGGCGTTCGACCTGCCGACGCTGATGGGCCGGGATCCGGATCACGCGCTGTCGCTCGGCGAGGTCGGCAAGTGCGGCGTCAGCATCGTCTCGCTGGCCGACATGGAGCGGCTGTTCGACGGCATTCCGCTCAACGACCCCACGATCACGACCTCGATGACGATCAACTCGCCGGCGTCGATGATCTTCGCGATGTATCTCGTCGTCGCCGAGCAGCATGGCGCCGACTGGAAGCAGATCTCCGGGACGATCCAGAACGACATCCTCAAGGAATTCATCGCGCAGAAGGAATACATCTTCCCGCCGCGCCAATCGATGCGGCTGATCACCGACGTCTTCGCGTTCTGCGCGAAGGAAGTGCCGCGCTGGAACACCATCTCGGTCAGCGGGTATCACATCCGCGAGGCCGGCTCGACGGCGTTGCAGGAATTGGCCTTCACGCTGCGCGACGGCATCGAGTACGTGCAATACGGCGTCGACGCGGGGCTGGAGGTGGACGACTTCGTGCCGCGGATGTCGTTCTTCTTCAACTCCCACAGCGACTTCTTCGAGGAGATCGCGAAGTACCGCGCCGCGCGCAAGCTGTGGGCCGAGGCGATGAAGACCCGTTTTGGCGCGAAAAACCCGCGCTCGTGGGCGCTCCGCTTCCACACCCAGACCGCCGGCGTGTCGCTGACCGCCCAACAGCCCTACAACAACGTGGTGCGGACGGCGCTGCAGGCCCTGGCCGCGGTGCTCGGCGGCACCAACTCGCTGCATACCAATTCGCTCGACGAGGCGCTGGCCCTGCCGACGAAAGAGACCGCGACCATCGCGCTGCGCACACAGCAGATCATCGCCTACGAAACCGGCGTCGCCAACGTCGTCGATCCGCTGGGCGGCTCGTATTTCATCGAGAAGCTGACGCGCGAGATGGAAGAGGGCACGCTGAAGTACTGGGACACCATCGACCGGATGGGCGGCATGGTCGAAGCGATTGAACTCGGCTATCCGCAGAAGGAAGTCGCCGAGGCGTCCTACCAGTTCCAGCAGGCCGTCGAGCGCCGCGACAAGACCATCGTCGGCGTCAACGACTTCATCCAGGCCGACGACAAGCCGATTGAAATCCTCTACATCGACGACACCGCGAACGACACGCAGCTGGCCCGCCTGGCCGGGCTGAAGCAGTCGCGCGACAACGATCGCGTGCGGCGCTCGCTGGTGGAACTGCAGCAGGTGGCCAGGGGCACCGGCAACACGATGGTGCCGTTGCTCGAGTGCGTCCGCGCCTACGCGACGGTGGGCGAGATGTGCGACGCGCTGCGGGAGGTCTGGGGCGAGTATGAGGAAGTGCCTGTAATTTAGTGATCTCGTGATTTGGTGATTTGGTGATTTGGTGATCGGAACCTGTTGATCTAATGAGTCAGAAAATTCGAGTCGTGATCGCGAAGCCGGGGTTGGATGGGCACGATCGTGGCGCCAAGGTGATCGCGCGGGCGCTGCGGGACGCGGGCATGGAGGTGATCTACACGGGCCTCCGGCAGACCCCCGAGCAGATCGTCTCGGCGGCGTTGCAGGAGGACGCCGACGTGATCGGGCTGTCGATCCTGTCGGGCGCGCACATGCACATTTGCCCGCGCGTGATGGCCCTGCTCAAGGACAAGGGCCTGGACGACGTGCAGGTCGTGATCGGCGGAATCATCCCCGACGTGGACCTGCCCAAGCTCAATGCCATGGGCATCAGCGGCATCTTCCTGCCCGGGACGCCGATGCAGCAGATTATCGATTTCATCTCGACCCACGCCCGGACGCGGGTCGAGCCGGTTTGAGGGTCTTGGCTGTTGGCCTAATTGCCATCGGCCGATACCGTTAGTAGCTGGTTTCATGCGCACTCTGCTGCTGGCCGACGACAGCGTCACGATCCAACGGGTGATCGCGCTGACCTTCGCCAACGAGGAGTTCCGCGTGATCACCGTGTCGGACGGGCAGCAGGCCATCGACCGGATTGCCGCGCAGCCGCCCGACATCGTGCTGGCCGGCACGACGATGCCCAACTTGAATGGGTACGACGTGTCGCGCTATGTGCGCAACCAGCCGGGCCTGAAGAACGTGCCGGTGTTGTTGCTCACCGGGGCTTTTGAGTCGGTGGATGAGGCGCGCCTCAAGGCGAGCGGCGCCAGTGGGACGATCGAGAAGCCATTTGAGCCAACGATTGTGATTAGCAGGGTCAAGGAATTGCTGGGCATGAAGGCCACGCCAACGCCCGCCACCGGGCGGTCGGTGACCCCTGCCAATTCGCCGGCCGGCACGCGGCCGCCGCGGCCGCCGGTCGTGACGCCGAAGTCGCCTGTACCGCCGAAACCAAAGGGGCAGTCCGCACCCGTGGCAGCGCACGCGCCCGCGCCGACGCCGGCGCCCGCGCCGCCGGAGCCGACCGAGCCCACGCCCGCCTTGCCAGAGCTGGCGGCGCCATTGTGGGACGACATCCCTGAAGAGGGGAGCCGAGATCCTGGCACCAGATCGGCTGAGAGCAGCGCGCTTGGAGGCGACCGCGCGGACTATCTCGATTCGCTCGACGCCGCCTTCGACACCCTGGATGCGCGCTTGCAGACCCGCGAGGGCGACGAATCCGCCGTCCCGCGCAACCCTGATGCGCCCCAGCGACAATCAGGTCCGGCCGATCCACGCTCTCCGGGGCGATTGCCCACTCCCGGCGCCAAAGGCGGC
>JBDTMB010000577.1:0-3647 GCA_039934485.1 Vicinamibacterales bacterium | reverse complement strand
GTACCCTCTGGCCCCCAGACTTCGAGCGGGATCGTGCGCCCACCGCCGGCCCAACCAGCCAAGAGGAGGTCCGGAATCTGGATCACATGGTCGGAATGCAGGTGCGTGAGGAACAACCGACTGATCGATCCGATCGGGACGCCAACCTGCGCCAGGCGAAGGGTGGCGCCGCGGCCACAGTCAAAGAGTAAGCGTTCGCTTCCGGCCTCGATCAGTATGCTTGCGCCGAATTGCTGCAGGTTGACAGGTGGTCCCACTCCGCTGCCAAGCAGGACGACCTTGAGAGTGTCGACTGATGCAGAACCAACGGCGACGCCTCCCGCGGCTCGCGATTGCGCGGCCAGCATGGCGCCAGAGTGACTGGACGGCTCCAGAAAGAGCGAAAGACATCCAACCGCAAGAGCCATGAACACGCCTTTGGTCATCTATGAAGTCTCCCTCAACTTCTCAGCGCCACCACGTCATGCGTGGTGGGATTGTGCGGGTGTCCGTCCAACGGACGGCACATGACCCGCGGTGCCCGGACGCCCGGATGATGCCACAGAAGCCCAACGCCGGCGGGTTCATGCAGGCGCCACGGTACAGAAACAAGATCGCGCTCAGCGCCCCGGGCGGGAACTTCGGGGAAAGAACCCTCGTCCGTTTGATTGGGTGAGGTGCAGATGCGCGTAGCGCTCCTGACGATGTTGTTGGCCGGTCTCGTGTCCCAGGCGCCTGCGCGCGCGCAGGCAAGCGACGTCACCACTTACAAGCTCACCGGTTCGCGCATCGCGTTCGGCCAGGACATCAAGGTCCAGCGCGACGAGGAAGTCTCCAACGCGCTGGTGGTGATCGGCGGCTCGGCCACGGTCGATGGCCGCGTTCGCGACGGCATCGTCGTCGTGGGCGGCGATCTCACGCTGGGCCCCACGGCGGACGTCCAGGGTGAAATCGTCCTGGTGGGCGGCCAGTTGAACCGCGATCCCAACGCGCGCCAATCGGGCAGCATCAATTACGTCTCGATCGGGGACTGGTCCCGGCGCGCCGCGTGGTGGCCGCAGGTGAACTTTGGCGGCATGGGACGCTGGCTCAGTCTCGCTGGCACCCTCGCTCGACTCGCGGTCCTTGGCGTCCTGATGATGCTGGTACTGCTGGTCGCCCGCGCGCCGGTGGCGCGTGTCGGCCGTGCAGCGGCGGCAGAGCCCATCAGGGCGATCCTGATCGGCCTGGCCGCCGAGATCTTCTTCGTGCCGTTCCTGGTCGCCGCGTCGATTGCGATGGCGATCACGATCGTCGGCCTGCCGTTTGTCGCGATCCTGATTCCGGTGTCGCTGGCGGTGGCGGTGTTCGCGCTGGTGTTGGGCTATACCGCGCTGGCGTGCCGCATCGGCGAGTGGTTCGAGGACATCCTGGGCTGGCATCCCGGCAGCGCGGTGCTCGCCACCGCGGTTGGCTTCTTCCTGATCGTCGGGCCCACGCTCGCCGCGCGCGTCATTGGCATTGCGCCGGAACCGCTGCGTATCGGCGCGTTCGCCCTGCTGATGTTCGGGCTGGCGATCGAATACTTCGTGTGGACGATCGGGCTGGGCGCCGCGATCATGACCGGCCTGGGCCGGTGGCACGTAGCGCCACCGCCGATCGTTCAGCAGGCGTAGTCTGGAGGGCGACGGCTTTAGTGGAGGGCGACGGCTTTAGTGGAGGGCGACGGCTTTAGCCGTCGCCTGGCCTAGCCTAGCGAGGGCTAAAGCCCTCGCTCTCCATCACCGGCGACCGCGCCCTCGCTCTCCATCACCGGCGACCGCCCTCGCTCCCCATTACCGAACGCCGGGCTCCTGCCCGAGGCCGGCGCGCACATTCACGGTGGTCGTGGCCGACGCCGAGAGGCGCGAACCCTTCTTCAGGCGCAGGTACACCTTGTAGTTGCCGGCGTTCTTGTACTGGTGTTCCACGGTGTATTGGCGCTTGATCTCACTCTTGCCGGCTTCAAACGGTGTGCAATCGGTTTCCGCCGTCGAAATCGTCCCGTCGCCCCATTCCCATTCAACCGTCGGACAGTAGAGGTCTTCCGTGTCGTTGCCCCCGCCCTTGAGCTCGGCTCGCACGATGATGCGCGCCGGCGCAAACGACACAGAGGGCGTCGCCTTGAGTGATAAACTTGCTTTCTTGCCGCCCTGTTCGCGAGCGTGCAGGGGGCTTGATGTGAAGAGGAGAAGAGCACAAGACGCCAGGCCCAGGGCTTGGCGTACGCCGGATTGAACAGACATATCGGTTTCCCCGTGTGGTGAGGCGCAAGGGAATCTTACCCTTGGCCACCTCGGTCCGGCAACCTCCTTGATGCTCGTTAATGCATGCACGCGCCTTACGAAGTGCCCCGAATTGCCGTTCGCGACACCGCGCCCGCGGCTGTCGACGCCGATCTCGTCATCGTCCCAATCGCCCAGGATCAGCTCACCCACGCCGTGGCCGCCTTTGACGATGCCGTCGGCGGGGAATTGTCGTCGGCCATCGACCGCGGCGAGTTCAAGGGCAAGGCTTGCGAAACGTGCGTGCTGGCGAGCCGGGGCTGGAAGGCGCCGCGCGTGGTGTTCATCGGCGGCGGCGCGCGCGCCAGCATCGACGCGGAACGGTTTCGGCGGCTGGCCGCCACGTCGGCCTACCTGAGCCGGCAGTTTCGCCGCGGCCGCGTGGCGTGGGCCGACGTCGAGCCCGGCACCCTGTCGGCTGCCGCGCGAATCGAAATCGTCGTCGAGGGTCTGACGCTTGGTAACTTCGACAACGGCGCGCACAAGAGCAAACCGGACGGCCGCTTCCTGATCACCGATGCGACGATCATCAGCAACGAGCCGGGTTCCGCCGGCGCGGCATCGACGGGATCGATGTTTGGCGAGTCGGTGAACGCGGCGCGCGCGTTGGTCAATGAGCCGGGCAACCACCTCACGCCTACGGTCTTTGCCGATCGGGCCGCGGCATTCGCCTCGGTGCCCGGGGTCGCGGCGGAAATCCTCGACGAACGCCGCATCAAGGAGCTGGGCATGGGACTGCTGCTCGGCGTCGCGCGCGGCAGCGCCGAGCCGCCGAAGCTCCTGGTCCTTCGCTACGAACCGGCCGGCGCGCCAAAAGCCACGCTGGGCCTGGTCGGGAAGGGCATCACCTTCGACACCGGCGGCATTTCGATCAAGCCCGCCGACGGCATGGAGCGGATGAAGGACGACATGGCCGGCGGCGCGGCGGTCGCCTGCGCCATGCACGCGATCGCGAGACTTGGCGCGCCGATCCGGGTGATCGGGATCGTGCCGACCACCGAGAACATGCCTGGCGGCAAAGCGATGAAACCGGGGGACATCCTGAAAAGCGCCGACGGCAAGACGGTCGAGGTGCTGAACACCGACGCCGAAGGCCGCCTGATTCTCGGCGACGGGCTCTGGTACGCCCGCAAGCTCGGAGCGACCCATCTGGTGGACGTCGCCACGCTCACTGGCGCGATTGTCGTCGCCCTCGGCAAATGGACCTCCGGGCTGTTCGGGACGCCGCCCTGGTGGGTCGATCGCGTGCGGCGCGTCGCCGATCGCGCCGGCGAGCGCGTCTGGCCGCTGCCGATGCCGGAGGATTATTTCGATCAGTTGAAGAGCGAGATCGCCGACTTCACCAACACCGGCGGCCGGCCAGCG
>JBDTMB010000576.1:0-3659 GCA_039934485.1 Vicinamibacterales bacterium | reverse complement strand
GTCTGAGCCTGCACGACTCCCTGAGTCAGGCCCGTCTGGCGAGCGCCCCGATCATCGAGTTGCCGGCCGAATTGCCGCGGCCGGCGTTCGTTCCCATCGTCGCCACGCAAGATGATGGCCTGCTCGGGGAAATCGATGGCGCCATCCAGCTCCGCACGGTCGCCGAGTTGCGCGCGATCGACGAGCTGACGCCCTTTCAAGAGCCGCAGTAGTGGCTTCACTGATTTTCCGTAAAGGCCTCGACCTCAAGCACGAAGTCGCCGGCGTCCTCGCCGACAGTTACCACAGCCAACTGGTCCAGGACATCAAGGCCAGCAATTACCGGTTCGACTCGGGCCGTCTCACGGTGCACCTGGCGCAGGAATTCGGCTTCTGCTACGGCGTCGATCGCGCCGTCGACTACGCCTACCAGGCCCGCAAGCGGTTCCCGTCGCAGCAGGTGTTTCTCACCGGCGAGATCATCCATAACCCGCACGTCAACGATCAGTTGCGCGCCCAGGGGATCCGCTTCCTGAGCGACGCCACCGAGGACTGGAATCACCTGACCCCGGCCGACGTCGTGATCCTTCCCGCCTTTGGCGTGACGATCGAGGAGCTCAAGCGGCTGGACCACCTGGGATGCACGCTCGTCGATACCACGTGCGGCTCGGTGCTCAACGTCTGGAAGAACGTCAAGCGCTACGCGCAGGACCAGTTCACGTCGGTCATCCATGGCAAGCACTGGCACGAGGAAACGCGGGCCACCGCATCGCAAGCCCTCGCCACCAATGGCGGCCACTACCTCGTGGTCCTCGACAAGACCGAGGCCGCACTGGCGTGCGGCTACATCACGGGTTCGACGACGCGCGCCGACTTCGACGCCCGATTCAAGCCCGCGGTCTCGGACGGCTTTGATCCCGATGTGCATCTCCAGCGGGTCGGCTGCGCCAACCAGACGACGATGCTCAGCACCGAGTCGATGGAGGTCGGCGAAATGTTCCGCACGGCCATTCGCGCGCGCTACGGCGCCGCGGCAGTGGCGGCGCGGTTTCGCGCCTTCGACACTATTTGCAGCGCCACGCAGGATCGGCAGGATGCCCTGATCAGGCTGCTCGACGAGCAGCGGCTGGACCTGATGATCGTGATCGGCGGCTACAACAGCAGCAACACCTGCAACCTGGCGCGAATTTGCGCGACCAAGATCCCGACCTTCCACGTGGCCGAGCCCGACGGGCTGATCTCGGCGCTTGAAATCCGGCACCGGGACGTCGCCATCAAGAAGGAAGTCGTCAGTGGCGGGTGGCTGCCCGCCGGCGGCCCGGTCGTGGTGGGCCTCACCTCAGGGGCGTCCACCCCCGACAACCTGGTCGAACAGGTCGTCCGGCGTCTCGACGCGTTCGCCACGGACGGCACAACTCGTTGATTCGTCACAGCTTCCAGCGTAAACACCATCGTTCCAGCGTAAACACAATCGCCGGGCCGGTCGTAACGCAATAAGACGCGTTATGCATACCACACGTAAGTTCTTCATTTGCTTGGCCTTGGCCCTGTCCATTCCCGCCATTTCCGAGGCCCAGGGCTTCAAATTCTGGCAACTGGAAAAGTTCCAGAAGGGCCTGGCGCTCACCGCCGACCAGATCACCAGGCTCGAGGCCATTTACCAGGCCGCTGAGCCCACGCTTCGCGCCCAGAAGGCGGCCTTCGACAAGTACGAGCAAAAGCTCTCGAAGGTCATCGCCGATCCCAAATCGGATGAATCGCAGGTGCTGCAGGCGGCCGAGAAGCTCGAGGCGGCGCGAACCGAGTTGAGCAAGACCCGAACGCTGCACCTGTTCCGCATCCGCCGCATCCTCACCGATGCGCAGAACGCCAAGATGAAAGACATGCACGAACACGACCGCAGCGAACGCGACAAGCGCCCGCGCGGTGACCAGCCACGTAAACAAGAACCTTCACACTACTGAGACCTGAACGCAGACCATGAAACACCTGATTCGAGTTGCTACCACTCTTGCTTTCTTCTCGCTCGCGCCCCACGCCGTCGCGCAGTCGATGTCCGCCGCGTCGGATGCGGCCCGCCAGGACGCCGTCATCCTGCAGGTGATGCGCACCTACCAGCACGACCTGGCCGCGATCACGGACGCGGCCACCGCGACCGGCAGCGCCCAGCCCGGACAGACCAACCTGCCGACGCGCGCGCTCACGCTCGAGGACGCCGTGTCGCTGACGCTAGAAAAGAACCTCGATATCGCCGTCGCGAAACTCGAACCACAGTCGAGCGACTTTCAGATCGCCGGCGTCCGCAACCTGTATCGACCGGTGTTCTCGACCACCGTCGGCCAGCGCGATCAGTACGCGCTGCCAACCAGCACGTTGAACGGCGGCACGCGCGTCAACAACGGCACCTCGACCTACAACGTCGGCTTCTCCAAGGCGATGCAGTGGTACGGCGGCAGCCTCGCCGTCAACTGGGCGAATGCCCGCCTCAACACCTCGAATACGTTCTCGACCTTCAACCCCAGCTACACGACGAACCTCTCGGCGGCTTTCGTGCAGCCGCTGGTACGCGGCTTCAAGATCGACAACACGCGCCAGCAGCTGCAGGTCAACTTGATCAACCGCGACATCGCTGAAGAATCCACGAAGGCCACCGTCATCCAGACGGTCGCCAACGTGCGCAACGCCTACTGGGATCTGGTGTTCGCGCAGAGTTCGGTCGATGTCGCCCAGCAGGCGATGACACTCGCCGACAAGCTCGTCGAAGACAACCAGGCGCGCGTCGAGGTCGGCACGCTCGCGCCGCTCGACATCGTACAGGCGCAGGCTGAAGCCGCGACCCGTCGTCAGAACCTGGCCGCCGCGGAAGCCACGGCGCAGACCGCGGAACTCGCGCTCAAGCGCTATATCGTCAGCGGCACCGAGGATGCGCTGTGGCGCCAGCAGATTCGTCCGGTCGACCTGCCGTCGCTGCAGCCCGCGCCCGCCGACGTCGAAGGCGCCGTTCGCCGGGCCCTGGCCGAGCGCACCGACGTCCTGACGGCGCGCAAGAACCTCGACTCCAACGACGTGAGCCTGCGCTACTTCAAGGGCCAGTCGTTGCCCGCGCTCGACCTCAACGCGACCTACGGCGCGCAGGGTCTCGGCGGCACGGCGTTCACGCGCTCGGGCACCGGCGTCGACAGCAAGATCACCGGCACCATTCCCGGTGGCTATTTCGACGCCCTCTCGGCCCTGTCACAACGCACCTATCCGACCTGGAACTTGTCGGTGGTGATGAGTTATCCCGTCGGCGGCGGACAAGCGGAAGCGCAGTATGCCCGCGCCCAGATTCAGCGCTCGCAGGCCACGACGCGTCTGCGCGCGCTGGAAGTGCAGATCGCGGCGGAAGTGGCCAACGCGGCGCTCACCGTCCAGAGCAACCTGAAGCGCGTGGACGCGGCCAGCGCGGCGCGCGAGCTCGCGCAGAAGCGTCTCGAAGCCGAGCAGAGCAAGTTCGAAGTCGGCATGTCGACCAACTTCTTCGTCGTCCAGGCGCAGCGCGACTTGCGCGACGCGCAGAACACCGAACTGCGGACGTTGGCCGACTACCGCAAGTCGCTGGTCAATTTCGAGCGCTCGCAGCAGGCGCCGGCCGGCGGCGGCGGCGCCAACCTGGCGTCGCTTTCGACCACCGGCACCGG